>CAYPBU010000005.1:0-55973 GCA_964409045.1 uncultured Anaerolineaceae bacterium
GTCAAGAGTCATTATAGTACCACATAATGACATGAAAATATTCTACTGCTTTTGCATTAGATTTCTATTAGATGAGGTTTTATCAGGAAATCAGAGTGAAGTTAACCGCTCCCGGGTTTTGAAAGACCTGACACACAAAAAACACCTTGGAGTCTTGCGATATAATCGAAACCTGTATGGCTGAAGATAAAATAAATAACAAAAAACGTGCCAACGGCAAACGCCCGGTTTGGTTGATTATCCTTGGCATCCTGCTCATCGGAGTAGTAGTGCTATTTGCGCTTTACCAGGTACCCGCGATCCATGACCGCGCTTATTTTTACGTGACCTCGCTGCGTTCGCGCGTTTATTATTTCTTCAAGCCCCCTGCCAAGTCAACCTTCAACCCATCAGAGAAATCCACCCCTGATGCCAGTGTTGCTGCCACCCTTACAGCGCTCATCCCCACCCCGACGGCAACGTTCACACCCGAACCGACCGCAGGAATCACACCTGAGAATACGGTCATTGCTTCTCCAACGCCGATCCCCACCTCGATCCCTGCCGCGGTGCAGCTGGAGGGGGTGGTGCAGGAGTATCAGCGTTTAAACAGCTGCGGACCAACCAACCTGGCGATGAATTTGCGCTATTGGGGTTGGGTGGGCGAGGAGATTGACATCGAGCAGGTGGTCAAGCCCCGCCTTGAGGACCTGAACGTCACGCCCCAGGAAATGCTCACCTACATCCAGGAGCACACCCAGCAAGACGCAGTCCTGCGCATGGCAGGTACAGTAGATCTGTTGAAACGTCTGGTCGCTGCCGGCTACCCTGTGCTGGTTGAACGCGGTTACGTGAACCTCGACGAGGAATGGAAAGGCTGGATGGGGCATTATGGCGTTGTTGATGGCTATGATGACGCAAAAAATGCCGTTCACATCCCTGACACCGTTAATGGCAATATCTGGATTGACTATGACACCCTCCAGAAGTTCTGGGACGAATTCTCTGGCACTTACCTGGTCATTTTCCCTCCTGAGGAACGCGAGATTGTATTAGGGCTGCTGGGTGAGCAGGCTGACCCGGAATACAACCTCGATTACACGCTCGAACTCTATCGGGAACGGTCCGAAAGCGCTGACCGATCAGAACAGTACTTCGCTTATTACAGCTTAGGTGAGCTGCTGGTCATGAAAAAGGACTACGTCAATGCTGCCGAAGCTTTTGATAACGCTTTCGAAGTCTACGGCTGGCTGCCGGTGGACGACCGCCCATGGCGTATGCTTTGGTACCAGGTGGGTCCGTATGAAGCTTATTACTACACTGGCAGATACAAGGATGTTGTCAGCCTCACTTATAAAACCATCACCGACGCCAGCACGCCTGCTCTCCCTGAAACGTTCCTTTGGAGTGGTCGGGCAAACGTGGCTCTGGGCAACACTCAGACCGCGATTTTCGATTTCAAACGTGCCTTGCAATGGCATCCTGGCTGGCCTCCCGCTGAGGCTGAGCTCAAAACTCTGGGCGTTGAACCCTAACCCGCTATCAGTTAAAACTAAAGAGACATGATGTCAGCATCAAAAAAATACCTTAAGAAAACTCTCGGAAAACGCTCGCCTTGGCGCAAACCATGGCCTTATCTCGCGATCCTCGTGGCATTAGGCTTGCTCGGATTCGCAGTGATGCAAATCCCTGCTGTGAATACTCGTGTGCAAAATCTTTATTCAGATATCTACTACCGCCTGAATCCGCCGTCTGAAAACGTCTTTGATCCATCGCAGCAAGGCACACTCGACGCGAGCGTACTGGCTTCGCTAACCGCAATGGCGCCCACTCAGATGCCTGCTCCGGAAGAAACCCCCACCCCCGAAGGCGACCCAGCTCAGCCAACCGGTACGCCCGAACCTGCCCCCACCTTTGCGCCAGTCCCTGCTGCATTCGTGTTGGATGGTATGGGGTTGGAGTATCAGAGCATGAATAATTGCGGTCCCGCCAACCTTTCGATGGACCTCACCTTTTGGGGCTGGCCGACCACCCAGGATGTTACCAAAGCCGGTCTGAGAACCCACAAAGAGGACCGCAACGTGATGCTCAGCGAAATGCGCGATTTTGTGATCGAGAAAACCAACCTTTCCGCCCTTGTCCGCTATGGCGGCACGCTCGACACGGTAAAACGGCTTGTTTCAAACGGCTTCCCGATCCTCCTGGAACGCGGTCACACAGACCCTGATGATGGTTGGATGGGGCATTACAGCATTGTGACTGCCTACGATGATGCCAAACAGACTGTTCGCATTCCGGATACGCTCCTGGGGGTCATGAACCTCACTTATGACGAATTAATGCTCGACTGGGCTCATTTTGATGGGATCTACCTGGTTGTATACCCACCTGAGCGTGAAGCTGAGGTGCTGGCGCTGCTCGGACCAGACGCTGACCCTGCAAAAAATCTGCAGAACACGCTCGACCAGGTCACCGCGCGTATCCAGCAAGTGAGCGGGCGGGAGTTGTTCTTTGCATGGTACTCCAGGGGCAGCATCCTGGTTGAGATGAAGAATTATGTTGAAGCGGCCCAGGCTTATGACCAGGCTTTTGCCGTTTATGCCCAACTGCCCCCTGGCGAGCGACCCTGGCGCATCACCTGGTATCAGGTGGGCGCTTATCCAGCCTACTACTTCACCGGGCGCTACCAGGATAGCCTGAGCCTCGCTCTGCAGACTCTCAGTAACAAAAGAAGTCCTGAACTGCCTGAATCCTGGTATTGGGCCGGGCGTGCTGCAGCAGCTATGCAAATGACTGATGACGCCATCTCAAATTACCGCAAAGCGCTCGAGTATCACCCCGGTTGGGCTTTACCCCTCGAAGGTTTGGCTGAGCTGGGTGTGCAGCCCTGAGCCAATAACGGCATATTCGTTCGCTGTTATAATGCCAAACTGTTATGAGAAAAAACGCTAAACACACTTTTCGCAGGCGTCTCACGCCGCGCTCAATCTGGCGCAAGCCCTGGTTTTACCTTGCCTTAATAGCTGCAGGGTTCCTGGCGCTTGCGGGTCTGTATCAGATCCCTGCCATTCACGATCGTGCCTATTTCCATCTTGCCAAGGCGCGTGCCCGTATCTATTATTTCTTCAAACCACCCGCCGCGGTGGTCTTTGAGCCAACTCAGCAAGGCACCCTCGATGCCAGCGTTTTTGCCACGCTGACAGCCATGGCGCCCACGGCTACCGTGACTCAAATGCCCACTCACACGCCAACCATTGAGCCTACAGCCGAATTTACATCGACCCCAACCATTACTCCAACGGCGACTCTTACTCCCACGCCGCTGCCTCCTTTGCCAGCCTCTGCCATGATTGATGGCATCGAACCGGAAATTCAAGGCCCTAACAATTGCGGTCCAACCAACCTGGCGATGGCTTTGCGCTTCTGGGGATGGAAAGGTAACCAGGATACTACCGAAGCAGTGGTTAAACCCTTCATAAAGGATCGAAATGTCATGCCTTATGAGATGCTGGGGTACGTGCAGGAACACACCGAGCTAAATGGCATTGTGCGTTACGGCGGCGACCTTGAATTGGTGAAACGCCTGGTCGCTTCCGGATTCCCGGTGATCATCGAGCGTGGTTACATTGACCGTCATGAAGGTTGGATGGGGCATTATGGCTTGATTGTTGGCTACGACGATAAACTCCAGGAAGTAACCATCCCGGACACCTATTTGGGTTTGATCAAGATGAGTTACGCTGACATCACCCGTTATTGGGAGCAATTTGATCGTATCTACCTGGTGATCTTCCCCTACGAGCGCCAGCAGGAAGTCTATGACATCCTGGGGGCTCAGATGGATGCTCAGTACAATAAGGAATACACGCTCGATCTGATCAGCAGCCAGCTGTATGAACGCAAGGGATTGGACCAATTCTTTGTCTGGTACAGCCGCGGTTCGATCTGCGTGGAACTAAACGATTTCCTTTGCGCAGGCGAGTCTTATGATGAGGCTTTTCGCATTTACGCCACTCTCAAGGAAGAAGAACGTCCGTGGCGCATGCTCTGGTATCAGACTGGTCCCTACTATGCTTATTACTATTTGCAGCGCTACCAGGACCTTTACACCCTGACGAAGCAAACGCTCGATAAAACCCCTGAAGACGCCATACCCGAGACCTGGGTCTGGAAAGGTCGGGCGGAAGTGAAGCTGGGGTTTAGAGATCAAGCCATCGATAGCTTCAAGCAGGCGTTGTTCTGGCATCCGGACTGGTGGGTGGCGGTGGATGAACTGACTGCGCTTGGCGAAAAAGCAGACTGAGCCTGAGAGGACATGGTAATGGATAATTACGTTTCTTATAACTCCCGTATGTGGGACGCCTGGAGTGAAGAAAAAAACACGTGGTCAATTCCCCTGACCCCCGAACAGTTCCAGCGGTCCAAAAACGGTCCGATCGATTTCGTTCTGACCCCCACCAAGAACGTTCCCCTAAGTTGGTTTGAGGGGGTGGGTAAGGATGTGTTGGGTTTGGCAAGCGGTGGTGGGCAGCAAGGTCCGGTGATGGCAGCGCACGGCTACCGTGTGACTATACTGGATAACTCTATGCGCCAGTTGCAAGCAGAAAGAATAGTGGCAGAGCGCGAAAACTACCCGGTTTTGGCTCTGCAAGCTGATATGACCCTGCCCTTCCCGTTCAAAGATGAGAGTTTTGACATAATCATCCATCCTGTCTCGAATTGCTACATCGAGGACTTGCAGCCGACATGGAATGAGTGTTACCGTGTGCTCAGGCACGGTGGGGTTATGATGGCGGGCTGGACCAACCCGATGATGTATATGTTCGACGATGACGCGCTTGATTCCCGCGATGTGCCCCTGATTGTGCGCAACAAACTGCCCTATAATGGCAGAGTGGAAGTGGAAAAAGGCGCAGAATTAAGGTTGGATACAGGGTATCAGTTCAGTCACACCTGGGAAGCACAAATCGGCGGGCAGCTTAAGGCGGGCTTTCTTCTCAAAGATTTCTACGAGGATACCGACCCCGAGATTCACCTGGGGGAATGCACCAGCCTGTTTGCCGCAAGCCTGGCAGTGAAATTGTGAGAACAACCATGGTTTAAGGTCTCTCGCTAAGAGTCCTGGTGGATCGATATGGATGATTTTTATCTGTCATTGCGAACCTCTGTTGTGAAGCAATCTAAACTATTAATAGTCAAAGATTGTTGATAACAGGCTCAGGTTCTTACGAAAGAGGCAAAAATGTTTGGCACCTTTGCGAGCTGCTAATATCCTTGCCAGTTGAGAGTCTAGATTGCTTCGTCCCTCGCAATGACAGATTAAGAATAGATCTTTGTTGAAGTATAGATCCAATTTTCAAAGAATCTTTCTTCAAAACGGAAGATTAGCCGAAAATAGACCCAAGATATTGAGTGTCAGCCTCTTAGTCAACCATATTGCTTACAAAGAGTCGAAATAACACCAGCAGGTGTAAAACTTACCCACCGGTTCGATGGTTCTTATCTCATCTTTTCGGGATAATTCTTGAGCAGTTCCTGCCCGGGCATCAGTATCGCTTTTGGCTTGCAAACGCTCTTGCAGAAACAGCACCCCACCATGCACAAAAATGGCTCAGCCACCCAGATCCTTCCATTCTCATCTCGCTCAAAAACCTCCCGCGCGCAAAGGTCCAGGCAAGCGCCGCAGTCATTGCACAGAGCGTCTGAGATGGTAGGAAACCAGGGGATTTGCTCACGCGGGTAGCCGCGCCAGGTGCCGTAGTTGCGCGCGACTGTAGCCTTCCCGGTTCGCCGGCGTTGGTAATAACGTTGATATTCCAAGACAAGCGCGTTGGTGTAGTCCTGCGCGGCTGGTTTGGGGATGAAGTTGTTCTGCTTTACGCCGCCTAACAGGCGTTCGGTGATTTCAGGTTGGCTTGGGGTTAATCCCTCGTCATACAAAGCCGAAAACAACTCTTCAAGACCCAGCAAGCCGGCTGGTTGACCACCGATTTGGAGCATGCGGTAACTGAGCGCCATTGTTCTCTGCTCATTCCCCTTCAGACAGGCATTCTATGGCTGCTGCTTTGAGATGCGCCACCATCGCGGTCAGACCGTTGCTGCGCTGCGAGGAGATGTGCCGCCAGAGACCGAGCTCCTCGAAGAAGCTCAGGTCGGCATCGAGCACATCTTTGGCGGGCTGATGGTTGAAAAGCTTGTAGAGCACTGCCACCATGCCCTTCACCACCAGAGAATCGCTGTCTGCTTCGAACACCATCCGTCCATCCTGGCAGTTTACGTCAAACCAAACGCTTGATTGGCAGCCTTTCACAAGGTTCTTTTCCACCTTGCTTTCAGGTTTCATCGCGGGCAGGTCCATGCCCATCTCGATCAGGTACTCGTATTTTTCTTCCCAGTTTGAGAGCAATGCAAAATCATCACTGAGGTCTTTTTGGATCTTCTGGATACCCGTCATGGCTACCTCTTCAGCATTTTAATGGCGCGTTTGATGCCATACGCCAGTTTTTCAAGATCTGCCCGGTCGTTATACAGCGCCAGGGAAGCTCTAACCGTACCGCTGATGTGCAGAGCGTCCATGATTGGCTGGGTGCAGTGCTGCCCGGTGCGCACGGCAATGCCCATCGTGTCAAGCAGCACGCCCATGTCGTAGTGTTGGATTCCCTTTACGTTAAACGGCAGGATGCTTGAACGATGTTTGGGAGCGCCGTAAATCACCAGGTCTGGGATCTCTGCCAATAGGTTTAGTCCATAAGCGAGCAAATCTTCTTCATATTTCTGCAATTCCATTTGATCGAATTGCTGCAGGTAATCCACCGCAACGCCCAAACCAATTGCCTCTGCCACGCTGGGTGTGCCGGCTTCGTATTTGAACGGCAGCACGTTAAACGTAACCTTTTCCGGGGTGACAGTCTCTATCATCTCGCCACCGCTCAGGAATGGTGGTAAGGCTTCCAGCCATTTTTCTTTGCCATAGAAGACGCCAATGCCCATCGGTCCGTACATCTTGTGCCCCGAAAAAACGTAGAAATCAGCGTCCAGGCTTCTGACATCGTGAGCAAGGTGCTGCACAGACTGGGCAGCATCCACCAGCACCGCAACATCATGGGCATGCGCAAGGCGGATAATATCAGCGACCGGGTTGACGGTACCAAGCGAATTGGAGACATGGTTGACAGCCACCAGGCGCGTCTTTTCGTTGAGCATCCGCTCAAACAGCGCCAGATCCAGCTCACCATGTTCATCGAAAGGCAGCACCCGGAAGGTCGCACCGCGCCTCAAGCACATTTGTTGCCAGGGGACGAAATTGCTGTGGTGCTCAAGCTGCGAGACGATGATTTCATCGCCAGGCTGCACAAACTGCTCGCCGAAAGTGAAAGCGAGGAGATTGACCGACTCGGTCGTGCCGCGGGTAAAGATCACCTCGTGGTGGTATTCCGCGTTGATGTAGCGTGCCACCTTCCGCCTGGCTCCTTCGTAGGCTTCGGTAGCCTGTACCGCCAGGGAGTGGTTGCCACGATGGATGTTGGCATTGAGACGGGTGTAATAATCAACAAGCGAGTCGATTACAACCTGCGGTTTTTGCGTGGTGGCAGCATTATCAAGGTAGACCAGTGGATGGTCGTTGACAGTCTGTTTCAAGATTGGAAAATCAGATTTTGCGCTGAGAATATCTTTACTCATAATTGTTCCTTAACGTGGTTTGATTTTACCATTGCCACATCGTGAGGTGGCAGCGTGTAACGTCCGGGTGATCTGTGGGGAGTTCGGCGCCGTAGCCTTTTTTGCATTAAGAAAGTGTAAAGGTTGGATTATCACTTCGCAAGGGGCGTTTTTGCACTTTGCTTTGGGATACAATTGTTAACAAGTTGGACATCGTGTCTTTTTGTTTGACGTAGTGGAGGGAATGTGGCTGAAAAAATATTGGTTGTGGACGACGAAATTTCCTTACAGGAAACCTTAACCTACAATCTTAAAAAAGAAGGTTACCTGGTTGAGGTTGTTGGAGATGGGATTAAAGCCCTCGAACTGTTCAGGTCCTCCAAACCCGACCTTGTTATCCTGGATGTCATGCTGCCTGGGATGGATGGTTTTGAAATTTGCCGTACTTTACGCCAGGAATCCAACACACCCGTTCTGATGTTGACAGCACGAGACGACGAAATTGATCGGGTGGTTGGGCTGGAGGTTGGCGCTGACGATTACCTGCCCAAGCCCTTCAGTATGCGCGAGCTGATCGCGCGCGTCAAAGCCCTGCTTCGCCGTGTTCGCCTGATCCGAGAGGAAGTCGGTACCGCGGCGCAGGAAGCCAGCCAACCCAAGACCCTTGTTTTCGGAAACATGGAAATTGATATCAGCCGGCGTGAAGTTCGCCTGGACGGTAAAGTGGTACCCTGTAAGCCCAAGGAATTTGAACTGTTGACCTTTATGGGTCAGCACAAAGGTCGCGTGCTCACCCGTGAGTTGATCCTCGAGCGGGTTTGGGGCTGGGGCTTTGTTGGTGACTCACGCACCGTGGATGTGCACATCCGCTGGTTGCGTGAAAAGATTGAAACTGTCCCGGAGACTCCGCAGAGAATTATCACGGTCCGTGGGGCAGGTTACCGCTTCGAAGGATAAGACTGCTTATGAAAATGCGCATCCATTGGCGCATTGCCTGGCCTTTCATTCTGGCGCTGGTCATGACCCTGGCGGCGCTGCTGGTGGCTTTGCCGTTGCTTGAACAAAGCGCTGCCCAGAAGGCGTTTGCCAAAGGTGAACCAGTTGATTTTTCAACAGTTCAAAACGCGGCAATCATCATCCTGATGTTTGGATTGTTTGTGGGGTTGAGTATCAGCCTATTTTATACAAATCGCTACGTCGATGACCTGAAAAACCTCACAGAAGCAGCCAAAGAGCTTGGAGAGGGTAAATACGAGGAAAATGATCTTCCTCCGATGCGGAATTCCCTGCGTGAAATGAGCGAACTCCAGGATGCTCTTCAAAAAACTGCCCACCAGATTGAGGATCAATTTTCGGCGTTGTCCAAGGAGCGTGCAATGCTCTCAGCGGTGTTGGGGCAAATGACCGATGGGGTTATGATTGCCGACAACACCGGCAGGGTGGAGTTACTCAACAATGCCGCCGAAAAACTCTTCATGATCAAAGAGAACGACGCCCTGAATCGCTCGGTAGTGGAAGTGATCCGTCATCATCGCCTGGTGGAACTTTGGGATGAGACGCGCAATGGTCCTGCAAAGACCATCAACATGGAGCTTGGCGCGATGCACAGGTATTTGCAGGTGGTTGGGATTCCGCTCGGGGAGGATTTGCCCGGGCGTTCGATGTTGCTCTTCCAGGACCTGACCCAAACTCACCGCCTTGAAACCATCCGGCGGGACTTTGTCTCGAACATATCGCATGAGCTCCGCACCCCGATGGCAGGCTTGAAGGCCATCAGCGAAACCTTGCTGGACGGTGCTCTTGAAGACCCGACCGTTGCCAGGAATTTTGTGGTGCGGATGGATAGCGAGGTCGACAACCTGACCCAGATAGTGAACGAACTGCTTGAACTTTCCCGGATCGAATCGGGACGTTCCAATTTTGATTTTCAGCACATTGAGCCATGTCGTTTGATCCAGAAACCAGTTGATCGCATGACTTTACAGGCAGAAAGGGTCGGTCTCACGCTTAGCAACGATTGCCCGGCTGACCTACCGCAAGTGTTTGCTGACCCGGAACGCATTTCGCAGGTGTTCATCAACCTGATCCATAATGCCATCAAATTCACTCCTAACGGTGGAAGGATTAACATAAGCGCCTTTCAGGATGGGCCAATGGTGGTCTTCAAGGTAAGCGACAACGGCGTTGGTATTGCGTCAAAAGATATCACCCGCATCTTTGAGCGTTTTTATAAAGCAGACCGGGCAAGGTCAGGCGGAGGAACGGGGCTGGGGCTCTCGATTTGCAGGCACATCGTCGAAGCCCACGGTGGAAAAATATGGGCGGAGAGCATTGAGGATTCCGGCGCAGATTTTTTCTTTTCCATCCCGGTGGTGTATTCTGAAAAGCAGAATTAACCGTTCCTTTACAGCTTGCCAAAGAGACCTTAACCGACTTTTTGAAGGAAACGCAATAGCGCATGTTATAGTAAATCTAGTTGAAAACCCGCTGCAAGGTGAGTGCAAGGGTCAAGTTGCTTTATAATCTTAATGTATCTCTACTCGCTCTGGAGGCGTTATGTCTCGTTTTACCTTAGACCAGGAAATAAAACTTGTTCAGGACGAAATGCTCCTGCTCGGCAGCCTGGCTGAACAGGCTATTCTCAACTCTGTGGACGCCTTGCGCCGCCGGGATATTGCCGCGGCAAAAACCATCAGTGCTGAAGATAAGAAGATCAATGACAAACATTTTGCGATTGAAAACCACATCCTGATCATTCTTGCCACACAATCCCCACTGGCGCGTGATCTGCGCGTTTTGGCAGCGATGCTTGAGATCATCACTGAACTGGAACGTATTGGAGATTATGCCAAGGGTATTGCCAAGGTTGCGGTGCACCTCGCGGACGATGAAACCCCGATCCCAATTCGTGAGATTGCCACCATGGCAGATAAAGCCACCTCCATGCTCCATCGTGCATTGGGCGCTTTTGTTGCTGAAGACCTGGCGGTTGCTTACGCCATTCCCAAGGAAGATGAAGAAGTAGATGAGCTCTACCTCACGATCTATCGCAAGATTGTCCAGAATATGATCAAGCACCCAGAGACAATCGACCATACCAACCAGATCCTCTGGGTCATTCATAACCTCGAGCGCACCGCTGACCGTGTGACGAACATCTGCGAACGCATCGTTTTTATTGTATCCGGAGAGTTGCTCGAACTGGATACCTCGGATGATGAAGATCGTGAAGTCTAAATCCCCTTTGAATAAGTCAAAACGCGCCAACCGGCGCGTTTTTTATATACGCAATATCGCAAAAATCAGTGGAGTAAACTATAATCTACCTATCTCAGACTTGAGGTAATTCTAAGTCAGTGCCAGACTTCAGAACATAGGAGGCATAACCTGTGTTAAGAAAGAACGATACCAAGGGAAAGTTGATTGTGGTGGAAGGAATCGACGGTTCCGGCAAATCCACACAAATTGACTTGCTTTATAAGTGGCTTTTAAGCGCTGGATATTCCGCCTACTTCAGCGAATGGAACAGCTCGGCGTTGGTGAAGAGCACTACCAAAGCCGCAAAGAAGGCACAATCTTTCACCCCGACAACCTTCAGCATTTTGCACTGCACAGACTTTGCCGATCGTTGGGAGAATAGCATTTATCCTCTGCTCAAAGCAGGCGTCATCGTTTTGGCTGATCGCTATGCCTTTACAGCATTCGCGAGGGATGTTGCCCGGGGCGTTGATCCTGAGTGGGTGCGCAACATGTATTCTTTCGCCATCCAGCCTGACGCCGCGCTTTACTTCCGCGTGCCACTGGATGTTGCCGTAGGGCGCATCACCGGCGCAAGAGCCAGCCTTAAATATTACGAGGCTGGGATGGACCTGGGGCTGTCGGAAAACATCAATGAGAGTTTCGAGCTCTTCCAGGGCAGGATTCTGAATGAATATGACAAGATGGTGGACGAATTTGGTCTGACCATGATCGATGGCACCAAACCTGTCAAGGAGCAGCAGAAAAAAGTCCGCGCTATCATCAAGAAGATCCTGGTAGGTTTTGAGGGACTGCCAAACCCCAACAAGACCCCCATTTCAGTGACCAATATCCAGGCAGATAAGCCCAAAAAAGGAGGTTCGAAATGAACAAGGCAACCTTTTATGGAGCTGGTTTCCCCTACCGTGATTTCGGCAGACTCCCCGGTAAATTGATTGTTTTGGAAGGAACTGATGGCGTTGGGCGCTCGACCCAGGTTAAGAAATTACGCAATTGGCTTGAAGAAGAAGGCTATGCCGTCTCGGATACCGGGCTAACGCGCTCTGAACTGACTTCATCAGGGCTGGAAACCGCCAAAAGCGGGCATACACTTGGTCCGATCACGATGAGCCTCTTTTATGCAGCGGACTTTGCCGATCGTCTCGAAAACCAAATTATTCCTGCATTGCAGGCTGGCTTTGTGGTGCTCTCGGATCGATACTTCTATTCAGTGGTTGCACGTGACAGCATCCGAGGAATTAATCGTGATTGGGCAAAGAAGTTGTATGGCATTGCGCTCAAGCCAGACCTGGTCCTCTACATGAAAGCCAGCATTCCTTCATTGGTAACACGCCTGATCCATGGTCGTGGTCTGAACTATTGGGAATCGGGTATGGACCTGCACATTGCAGATAACTTCTATGACAGCTTTGTTGAGTACCAGAGCATGATCCTTAAACAATTCGATCTTTTGTCGGAAGAATATAACTTTTTGACGATTAATGCCGATCAAACTCCCGACGAGATCTTTGAGGACCTAAAGAAACCGATTCTTGAGCTGCTACACAATCGGTTGACCAAAGGCCACAAGCCGAAGTAGAGCAAGTCACTTACCCCAGCATGCCCGGGGTAAGTTATTTAAGGAGAAGCAATGGGCAAAATCCGATCTGAAGCTGTCTGCGTCTACGGCGCAAAAGTCATCAACACGCACGTTTTGGCAATGTACGCAGAAATTGATGGTGTGCTTGAAGCCAGGGACATTGAATACATTCATCGAATGCGTGTTGCTTCGCGCCGGCTGCGCAGCGCACTGGCGATCTTTGAAGGCTGTTTTACAGGTAAAGAATTCAAGAATCACTCACGTGATGTGCGCGAGGTAACCCGTTCTCTCGGGGCTGCGCGTGATTTGGATGTGCAACTGGCGGTGCTCGAGAATGCTTTACCTATGTTTTCCCAGCCAAAGATGGCTCCGGGTATGCGCCGGCTCGAATTGCGCCTCAAACAACAACGGGCTGAAGCTCAAAAAGATGTCATAACGGCTGTCCAGACACTTCAGGCAGATGACACCCTGGTGAACCTCGCTAAATGGGCTGCATCTTTTAAAGAGTTGTCGGATAGTGTCTACTTGTTCTCTCCCGCGCTCTATGAGCTTGCTTTTAGCGGAATCAATGCCCGCGTAAAAGAATTACTGGAGCATGCTGCTTATATCCAGGATGAGCGTAATATTGCTGAATTGCACAATATGCGCATCAGTGCCAAGCGACTGCGCTATACCATGGAAGCATTTGCGGACCTGTATGGAGCCAGACTCAAACCTTTCATCAATCAGACTCGCAAATTCCAGGACATACTGGGAGATATCCACGACACGGATGTTTGGATCGAAATGATCCCAAGCTTTATCCAGGAGGAGGGCGAGCGGATTTCCATTTACTTCGGCAACGACCGTCCACTGAAACGCCTGCTACCGGGTCTGGAGGCTTTCCGGGTAAACCGATCTGAAAAACGCAAGGTGGATTACCTGAAATTTCTTGACATGTGGGCGAAAGCAGAAGAGGAACGCGTTTGGGATGAACTGCTCAAATTGATCAACGCGCCGCTCAATCTTGAGGTCGCGTTACGTTCCCTGCAGCAAGTTGAAAATTCGCAGACGCCTCAGGAAGAGATATCTTCAGATATCTCCCCGGAAGATTAGGCGGAAAAACGGTCTACTCTTCTTTGGTTAAGTTGCGTTCCATGCGGCGCAAGAGCAGGAAATTGATGATTGCCACGATGACCATCAGCACCAGCAAAACAAAGTAGCCGATCCTCCAGTTTTCCCGCCCCACCATCATCGTGTATTCCGACATGCCGCCAATGCCCGAAATGAGCGTAAGCGGCATGAAAATACTGCTGATCAGGGTCAAGCGCCGCATGATCGCGTTGGTGCGGTTTGAGGTGGCAGCCATGCGGTTGCTGGCAAGGGAGAGGTGGATTTCCATCAGGCTCGTGACCTGGTCCCGCGCGGTTTCTGAAATTTCATAATAACGCGAGAGATGATCGTACACATCCCGGAAGAAAACCAGGGATTTCTCGGCTACGAAGGGGCTATCCTGTCGGATCAGTTTGCTGAGCACTTCGCGTTCATAGAAAACAGATTTTCGGATGGTCATCAGATCGCGCCGGAAATCCAACAGCCGCGAAAGGTCGTAGTCCGGAGAGCCTTTCAGGATCTCGTCCTCGTCGTTATCCAGCTTGGTCTCGATCCGGTCAATCGCCAGGAACTTACGATCTACAACAGTATCAATTAGCAGGTGGACCAGGAATGAGGGTCCATGACGGACTTTCTGCCTCTCCCGTTCCACCAGCCGCTCCATGCCTTGCATGAATGGGCGATTTTCGCTGTCGCGGTGGGTGATGCTGACGACAAAATTCTTTCCAAATGCCAGATCAAGTTCATGCGCCAGCACTTCCTCAGAAGAGCTCTCAAAGATGTTGAAGACCATGAACGAATAATTAGGGAATAAATCGAGCTTTGGCAATTGTTCTTCGTTGAGACTGTCCTCGATGCTCAAGGGGTGAAGGTTAAGCTCGGTGATCAGGGGCTCAAGGTCCTCTTTTTTGGGATCGCAGAAATCCAGCCACAGATACCCCCCATCTTGAACCGCCTTGAGAGCATCATGAATGGAAGAGACCAGGGAAAGTTCTCCGGCTTCGTCGATAAAAAAGAAGCGGGAATAGGACTCATTGACAACAACAGGCGTTGAGGGAAGTTCAGACATGGCGATCCTTTGATGAGGCATTGCGCGTGAGAATTTTAACCAGAGGTGAGACTGGATTCCAATCCAGCAGCCTGGCAAACTGGCGAGGTGAAATTACTCGCTGCGATTGAATGGCATGGCGTTTTCTGAGGATGGCTGGAAGCCCCCTAAGAGCGTCCCGCTTGCCCCTGAAGAGGGCTTTCCCGGAAGGCATAAGGAGTGCCGCGATCAGATAGAGCAAGTTGTAAAAAATGTGGGCAGGTAATAACAGGTAGAACAGAAACCCTGGCATGTTTTTGACGAATGCCCAAATCAGATTGCGCTGCCCGTAATAGGTCGCAAAGTCACTGCGGTAGCCGGTGCTGCCTGAGCCAACATGGTGGACTACCGCTTCTGGCAGGTAAAGAAAAGGATAACCAGCCAATTGCAGGCGCATATCCAGGTCGAGGTCTTCCATGTAGGCAAAGAACGCCTCGTCAATCCCCCCTACCAGCTCAAAGGCGGTGCGAGGGTAGGCTGAGGCTGCTGCGCAAGCGCTCATCACGTAACGGGGGCTGGATGCGCTTTTGGAAGCAGGCTGATTGTGATTCTTGCGCCATGCCAGCCCGCTGGTGTGGTAAACATTCCACTCCCCATCAAGCATGGTTGGTTTGCCAGCCTGCAAAAGCCGCGAGGCAAAGCAATGCCCGGGGTGGGTCAGCGCGGCCTGGTGAAGGGTTTCGAGCCAATTTGGTTCAGGAAAGGCATCGCTGTTTAACAACACAAGGTATTCACCGGAAGCGGATCTTGCAGCCAGGTTGTTCCCACCAGCAAAGCCGAGATTTGTCTCAGAATGAATTAACTTCAATACGGGTTCCCGGTAGGTAGCTAACACCGCAGGATCAGGCGGCTCACTGGCGCCATTATCGAGCAGGATGACTTCAAAATTCTGGAAAGTTTGCGCCTGGAGGGACTGCAAACAGCGCCGCAAGTATGGTTCACTCTGCCAGAACAGGATCAGGATTGAGAAGAAGGGTTGGCTCATGTTAATCGTCCCTTATTATGTCTATTATAGTTTACGCAGGCAATGTGCAAGGGTTTGAAAGTTGGTATGGAGGGCTTGTATAATTCAAAGCAATCTACTGACAGGATAAAGAGAAATGACAAAAGAGACTGGCTCCAGGCAAAAAACAACTATTCACCCGGCAAACAAGGCAAAGGGCAAGCATGCGGAAGGAAAGAAGCAGATGATACCACTTTGGGGTTGGGCACTGATTGTAATTGCTGTAATTGCCGCCGGGTATCTGATGGTCAAGAACTTGAGCCAACAAGAGCCTGTTATCAGCGGTTTGCCATTAGAGGTTAGCGTAGACGAGGCGGCAAAACTCGACCAGGAAGAGTGGTTATTCCTGGATGTGCGTGAACCAAGTGAGTGGGAAGAGGGGCATATCCCCTATGCCTCGCTCATTCCGCTGGGAGAGCTGACAGCCAGGCTGTCTGAGATTCCAAAAGAGAAGAACATCATTGTTGTCTGTCGCTCTGGCAATCGCAGCGCCGTGGGGCGCGACCTGCTCCTGAATTCTGGTTTCGCCAATGTGACCAGCATGGCTGCCGGCATGAGCTCCTGGCAGGCTAAGGGGTATCCGGTTGTTACCGGGCCGTAACCACCTTAATTAAAAGTAACTCTCTGATTACTACTCCTGCCTGGAAGGGTTGCATCTCTTGGCAGTGCTTTTGCCTGTGGGTGGGGTGAAACTCCGGATTATGGCGCTGCCAGATCGGGCGGCAGGGTTGCCGGGTCCTTTCCTATGGTAAGATTAAAAACTGTCTGATGCACAAAAAGGTGACACAATTGGCCAGTAATTCTAAACCTGTCTACGACTCAGCAAGCTACCGGGTATCCGCAATTTCTGAATTGAAGGAATTGGGGAGATATCGCTACCTGCTCGGTCAGTTAATCCGGCGGGATATCCTGACACGATACAAGCGTTCAGTTCTGGGTGTGGCGTGGACGATGTTGAACCCACTGGGCACCATGCTGATCCTGACCTTCGTCTTCTCGAATTTTTTCAAATCAGCGGCGGTGCACTACCCCGTTTACCTTTTAAGCGGTTTGCTGGTGTGGAACTTTTTCTCCCAGGGGACTAATGCTGCTATCAGCGGTTTGGTTTGGGGAGGGAGCCTGCTCAAACGCATCTACATTCCCAGCAGCGTGTTTGGCGTCTCGGCGATCGGAACCGCGCTGGTCAACCTCGTGCTCTCGCTTGTGCCGCTGGTGATTGTGATGTTGGTGGATGGAGCCCCGTTTTACGCGTCCATGGTCTTTTTACCTGTTTCCATCCTGCTACTTACAGCTTTCACGCTCGGTTTTGGCTTGTTCATCTCTTCGCTGGCGGTTTTCTTCCCGGATGTCGCAGAAATGTACCAGGTGTTGCTAACTGCCTGGATGTACCTCACCCCCATCATCTATCCAGAGAGCCTGATTTCAGCGAGTTGGATGCCCATATATAAGATCAATCCCATGTACTGGATGGTTAAAATGATTCGCCTGCCAGTTTTTGAAGGGCGAATACCTACCATGCAGGAATTCTTGCCTGCACTTGCCTGGTCAGTCGGAATGTTGGTGCTTGGATGGATTTACTTCACTTCAAAGACGGAGGAATATGCTTACCGAGTCTGATCTGAAGACGGAAGGTATCCTGCAGGCAACCCCTGAACCAATCATTCAACTCGAGAATGTCTCGGTCAGCTATCGCTTGCCTTCTGAGCGTATTGGCACCTTCAAGGAATATGCCATTAGGAAGCTACAACGTAAGATCAAGATTGATAAATTCTGGGCACTTACCGACATCACTCTCCAGGTGAATAAAGGCGAAGTATTTGGGCTGATAGGCAACAACGGTGCAGGCAAAAGCAGCATGTTGAAAGTGATTTCCAAAGTCCTCAAGCCGACCAAGGGCAGGGTGGTCGTTTATGGCAAGATTGCTCCACTGCTTGAGCTTGGAGCGGGATTCCACCCAGAGCTTTCGGGGAGGGAAAATGTCTTCCTCAACGGTGCCTTGCTTGGGTATAGCCGGTCTGAGATGGAATCGGTTTTTGATGAAATTGTCGAATTCTCGGAATTGGAACAATTTATCAATTCTCCTGTTCGCACATACTCCTCAGGCATGTTTGCAAGGCTTGGTTTTGCGGTGGCAACAGCTCACATCCCTGAAATTCTTATTTTGGATGAGATCCTCAGCGTGGGCGATGAAGCCTTCCAACGGAAATGCAATCTTCGTATGAAAAGTTTCCAGCAGTCTGGCACGACGGTGTTGATGGTCTCGCACGCGTTGAATATGTTGGAGGGAATGTGTGATCGGGTTGCCTGGATCGACCACGGCAAAACTCAAAAAGTTGGCGAACCACAAGAAGTGATCGCGGCTTATCGAGGAGAAAACTTGTAATGGAATACATACCCACCGCTATCCCGGAAGTAGTCCTGATGAAGCCAAAAGTCTTTGGTGACCATCGCGGATTTTTCCTGGAAACCTTTCGTCAGTCTGAGTTTGACGCCTTTTGCGGGCATCACGATTTTGTGCAGGACAATCACTCCGGTTCCAAGCAAGGCATCCTGCGCGGGCTGCATTACCAACTCCACAACACACAGGGCAAACTGGTGCGGGCAGCTGTTGGCGAGGTCTTCGACGTCGCGGTTGACCTTCGCCAGGGCTCCCCAACGTTTGGCAAGTGGGTTGGTGCGGTGCTGTCAGCTGAGAATCGCCATCAACTCTGGGTTCCGCCAGGCTTTGCGCATGCCTATTACGTCATGAGTGAGTGGGCTGAGTTCTTATATAAAGCCACCGATTACTACGCCCCTGAGTGGGAACGCAGTGTTCTTTGGAACGATCCATCAATCGGGATCGAATGGCCATTGGTGCAAGGTAACCTGCCCACCCTTGCGAAAAAAGATGCTGCCGCGCCAACCCTGGCTGAGGCGGAGGTCTTTTCGGTTGGCTGGTCGGTAGATACGGCGATCAAGGAGTAAAAATGAAGAATTTGTTGGTTACTGGAGGGGCAGGTTTCATTGGCTCAAACTTCATCCACTACCTGCTTCAACAAGACCCGGATGTAAAAGTCGTCAACCTCGACGCGCTGACTTATGCCGGCAGCCTTGAGAATCTCAAAGATCTTCCTCACCCCGAGCGGCATGTGTTTGTGCATGGAAGTATCACGGATCGCGCCTTGCTGGATCAACTTTTCAGCGAGCACAAAATTGATACCGTTATTAACTTTGCGGCTGAATCGCACGTGGACCGCTCCATCCTCAACCCAGGTGTCTTCGTAGACACCAACGTTGTCGGCACGTACACTCTGCTCGAAGCCGCCCGCCGTGCCTGGCTGGTGGACAAGATCGTCCCCATTGAGGAAACACGTTTCCATCATGTTTCTACTGATGAAGTTTTCGGGACACTCACGCGTGATGAGCCGCCGTTTGAGGAGAATACTCCCTACGCGCCACGTTCGCCTTACGCCGCGGCAAAAGCCTCCAGCGACCACCTTGTGCGCGCTTACCACACAACATTTGGTGTGCCCATCAGCATCAGCAACTGCTCCAACAATTACGGTCCCCGCCAGTTCCCCGAGAAGCTCATCCCATTGATGATTTTAAACGCCCTCAACGGCAGACCTCTGCCGGTGTACGGTGACGGCATGCAGATCCGCGACTGGCTCTACGTGGATGACCACTGCGAAGCGATCCTGCGTATCGTGAAAGATGGACAGGTTGGCGAGACCTATTGCGTGGGTGGTGATAATCAGCCCCCCAACATCGAAATCGTGAACACTATCTGCGACATTCTTGATGAATTGCAGCCCAATTCAGCCTATGCTCCGCATAACCAGTTGATCAGCTATGTGGCTGATAGACCGGGTCACGACCGCCGGTATGATATCAATATTGCCAAGATCGAGCACGAACTTGGCTGGAAACCGAGCCACGATTTACGCCAGGGCTTGGTGGACACAGTAAAATGGTATCTGAGCAATCCCGAGTGGGTTGAAGAAATTACAAAACAGTCAGATTACGATAGCTGGCTCGATAAGAACTATTCGAGCAGAAAGGGTTAGGCATGAAAGGGATTATCCTCGCAGGCGGCAAGGGCACCAGGCTCTACCCATTAACCATGGCTATCAGCAAGCAATTGTTGCCAGTTTATGACAAACCCATGATCTACTACCCCCTCTCCATGCTAATGCTGGCGGGCGTTCGGGATGTTTTAATTATTACGACACCCGAAGATAACGATCAGTATCGAAGGCTGTTGGGTGATGGCAGCAGGCTCGGAATGAACTTTCAATATGCCACCCAAGCAGTACCACGAGGGTTGGCGGACGCTTTCATCGTGGGCAAAGAATTCATCGGCGACGATAAAGTGTGCCTGATTCTGGGAGACAACATCTTTTTTGGGCATGGGCTGCCGCAGGTACTGCGCAGTGCTGCCGAACAAGAAGCTGGCGCGGTTGTGTTTGCCTACCCCGTCAGAGACCCCGAACGTTACGGTGTGGTGGAGTTCGATGCTGATGGTAAAGCCATCAGCCTGGAAGAAAAACCGCTCAAACCGCGGTCAAATTTCGCCGTACCCGGTATTTACTTCTACGATAACCGTGTCGTGCGCTACGCTGAAGAACTGGCACCTTCCCCCAGGGGTGAGATTGAAATCACGGATATAAACAAACGCTACCTGGGTGACGGCGAACTCTCCGTGAAGGTTTTGGGGCGCGGCGTTGCCTGGCTGGATGCCGGCACGCACGAGTCCCTGCTGCAAGCTTCGATGTTTGTGCAGGCGGTGGAAGACCGGCAAGGCATGATGATTTCCTGCGTGGAAGAGATTGCTTTCCGCATGGGACACATCGACGAAGACGGGCTGCGCGATTGCGCCGAGCCATTAGCCAGTAACGAATACGGTCAATACCTGCTGCGCTTCCTGGATGGTTTGCACAAATGATGAAGATTCTCCAAATCGGAACCAACGGTCAGGTGGGGTGGGAATTGCTGCGCGCGTGCGCGCCGCTTGGCGATTTGGTCGCCCTGGACTATCCTGATGTTGACCTTTCCGACTTTGTTGGTTTGAGGGAGCTCGTAAGCACGGTTAAGCCCGCCATCATCCTCAACGCGGCTGCTTACACCAACGTGGATAAGGCTGAGAGCGAACCTGAAAAGGCAAGAGCAATCAACGCAATCGGTCCAGGCGTTTTGGCAGAAGAAGCAAAAAAGATAAATGCGGTGCTGGTGCACTACTCGACAGATTACGTCTTCGACGGCACCAAGAACAGCCCTTATGTGGAGACGGATACCCCAAACCCACTGAGTGTCTATGGTCACACCAAGTTGGAGGGCGAGCAGGCGATTGCGGCTTCTGGCTGCGCCAATTTGGTGCTGCGGTCGAGCTGGATATATTCCAGGCGCAGTGGCTTTGTGGCAAAGGTGCTGGAGTGGGCACGCACTCAGGAGATTATTCGGATTGTGGATGATCAAATCAGCAGCCCAACTCCAGCAAGGTTGATGGCAGAAATTACCGCCGATCTGATTTCAAAGGTTGAAGCGAATACAGACGGTTGGATGCTGAAAAACAGCGGGATATACCACTGTGCCTGTGGGGGATGTTGTAGCCGTTATGAGTGGGCGAAGGAAGTCTTGGAACTCAGTTCGTCTGCAGGCCTAATAAGGGTTTCACAACTAATGCCTGCGTCTACCTCTGAGTTTCCTACTCCAGCCGAGAGACCACTTCGGTCTTGCCTGGATATTTCAAAATTTGAGACGACATTTGGTAAAAAAATTCCGCATTGGCGTAATGCGCTGGAACTCGCCATTGAAGCGTAACAAAGGGATTTACAATTGATAAAATGAGAAATGCAAATCGTTTGAAATTCATCATTATCACTAGTTTAAAGTTTGTGAGTTGTAGATGAAGATAAATTCCGTCGCCGTTTTTTCCTACGAACGTATTGTTGCCAGCCTTGAAGCCTATAAGCTTGTTAACCCCATGGAGAGAGCAAACCTTTAAATCAACCGGGGGGTGGTTGAGGGGGAGTTTTTAACGGCTGCAATAAAAGAATCAGATGTTGTTGGTTTTCAAAGAGAATTTCCTGCTAATTTGTCGAATTACCTTGCGGTTATCTCTCAGACAGCTAATCTTGGCAAGTCGGTTGTGATGGATATGGATGATGACCTTTTGGCGTTGCCAATTTACCACCCGGACAGGGTTAAACTAAATTATGCCAAAGCGTAAATCCCCATTCTGACTGGCATGGTTCAGGCTAAGGCGCTCACAGTCACCATGCCCTAACTGGCTGATCGCCTCCGAAAATACAACACCAATATCTATGTCCTGCCAAACTTTCTCGATGACTCACTTTGGCAGTTCAACGCCCCCCCCAGGTGGAGCCAGTGGGCGATAAGATCCGAATCTTCTAGATGGGTACAGTTACACACGTCCCAGATCTTGAGATGCTCAAGCCGGCTTTTCATGCCATTTTCGCTGAGTCGCGATTATTCATCGAGACAATCCAAAGGTGAAATTTTACACAGGGTGCGTACATCGACAGTTTCAGTTGAGTAATCACGACCAACTGTGTCCAAAAAACACCATCGAATATTCAATGAGGCGTCGTCCAGGTTTGCAGGTAGGCTATAATAGGTATACTAGGAATATTTTCCAGCCAGGAGGATCTTAAATGAGCATTGCCCGCGCTGTCTTTTTTAGCTGCAACTCTGTGGATACAGCTCTGGAATTGTACCGATTCCATTCCCCCCTAAAAGCAGCTGGAATCGAACTTGTTCAAGGCGTGGTGAATGGGGAGGTCAAGCCTGAGCTCATTGAAGGAGCAGAATTAGTGTGCTTCCAGCGTGATTTCCCCCGCCACTTTAAGACTTTCCAAAGAATTCTCGATGAAGCCCACGCGCGTCAGGTCCCAGTAGTGATGGACCTGGATGACGACCTTTTATCATTGCCACCGGACCATCCCGACAGGCTTGCGGGTGATTTTGCAGACAGCCTGCCAGCCTTGCTGTACGCCGTTCTCAGCGCGGATGCGCTCAGCGTCGCCACCCCCGAACTAAAACAGAAATATGCGGCATTAAACCCGCATGTTGTTGTACTGCCCAATTACCTGGATAAGGAATTATGGCAGTTTAGGCAGCCGGTATTACGCGTGAAAGCCGCTCCTGTAAATATTTTGTTCATGGGCACGCCCACACACACCCCGGATCTCAATGGCATTGCAGACGCTCTGCGCGGCACGGCAAAGCGTTTTGGCGCAAATCTGCGTTTCGTCTTTTTTGGCGCTAAACCACCCGAAGGCCTGGATGATATTGCACGGGTCGAATACTATCCGATACGGAGCTATGATTACCACCTCTTTCAGGAGCAATTCTGCCAGCTGGAAGCGGATATCGCCATCGCTCCGCTGCAGGACAATCCCTTCAACAGATGTAAAAGCGCCATCAAATTCCTCGAATACTCCGCGCGCGGCCTGCCAGGCGTGTACGCCGCACTGACCCCGTACACTGGCGTGGTACGGGACGACGAGAACGGTTTTTTGGCTGGGGATACACAAGAATGGGAGCGCAAGCTGGGAGCTCTAATCGAAGATCCGCAGCTGTGTCTGCGGATGGCTGAGAAAGCCCAACAGGACGTCTGCCGATGGTGGCTGATTCAGAATCACGGGCAGGAATGGCGGGAAGCCTACGACGGAATCGCCCGCAGAGGATCAAAGTCAGTTGGAGACAGAACCCCGATGGCTGAGGCGCTTGCCGCGGCAGCTATACAAATGGATGAACTGCGGGAGCTTACCCACAGCCGCTCTTCCAAATGGCATGAGGACCTTGCCGCGCAACATGCTGATGTTCTACAGCATGGGGAGCGGATTGAAGCCTTGAAGAGCGAAATACTCACGCAGGGGGGGCAGATTAACGATCTACGAAATGAGATAATACAAAAAGAAGGACGGATCGCAGCCTTGTTGGATGAAACAGTAAGATATGCCAACAGTAGAAGCTGGAAACTTACCCGCCCGTTGCGCGCGTTTAATCGCCTGCTCGCGCGTTTGCTGAAAAAGTGAGGCGCGCTGAAAACTCAGGCAGCTCTCAGGCTACGAGATCCCGCCCGCAATAATAATCATCCAGAATGATGCTGGAAAGCAGCGAAATTTCTGTCGTCGATTGGTTGGTCAGGAAAGCATCCATCAGAGAAGCTGCCACAAAGCTGGACGGCCGAAAATTGGGCAGCAAGTTTTGGCGAATATCCCGCAGGTCGGCTGTGTACTGCAGCGCGCCGGCCAGAATTTGAGCCCTGATTTCCGAGGGCGCCAATTCTTCATCAAGCAGCGGGCGGTAATGCCCGACAGCGCGCTCGTTTTCCAACGAATAAAACTCAATTTGGGGGTCGCTCGAACTCAGCAGCTTCTCCAGGTCAAAGCTGCGCAAAAACAGCATCGGCGCGCTTACTTTCGGATCAATCTGGTCTCCAAAACAGCCGCGGAGTCGTACATCGTAGCGCTTGGTGACCACGCTCGCGCGGTCTTCGGTCATCATATAATACCCGTGCACCGGTTTTGAAAGGATTTTGTTCAGATGCCCCTGGATAGTTCCACCGTAACCTATGTCCACTACCGCAGACTTGCTCTCTCCCGCGAAACCGGTGCTTTGCAGATACAGGAGCATGGCCTCACGTTCTACTTGTGACTTACGCGTGATGTCGGGTTCGAGACTCCGCAAGGCATCTCCCAGTTTACCAATGTTTTTGTTTT
Organism: uncultured Anaerolineaceae bacterium; assembly: GCA_964409045.1. Classification (GTDB taxonomy): domain Bacteria; phylum Chloroflexota; class Anaerolineae; order Anaerolineales; family Anaerolineaceae; genus Mesolinea. Next base: position 24,384 of record CAYPBU010000005.1, read on the forward strand.
GTATTTCGATCAGAGTATCGGCGGTGTAGCCAGTTTTACTCTGCAGAGCCCGCCATTTTTTCTGGCTGAGGCTGATGCCATAACGCGTCTGGAGCAGTTTACCAAAGGTGTTTGGGAAGTAGGTGGTTTTGGCGATATCTAATATTTCGTCATAAGAGGAAAGGGCTGCCATGCTGCTGCTGCGGCGGGAAAGAACCAAATATTGTGAGCGCGGCGCGTTGGGCAGGCCTTTCACCCAGGAATCATAGACCGCCTTCATGATTTTGCCTTCGCGTGAGAGGAAATGCAGGCAGTCGATCCCATCCGCGAGGGCTTGTTCGAGCAGCCACTGAGAAAAGCTCACCAGCAGGGGGCCCACCAGGCTGTAGCCCCAATTCTCCGGGTTCACCGGGAACAAACTGATAGGATCATACTCGGGGTAGCATATTTCAGAATAATTATGCAGGATGACCTGACCCAGGCTAAGCGCCTCGTCCAGGTCAGCCCGCTTTTCGACCTGATCCACAAGTTTAGCTAGGCGAGGATTTCCTCGCGCCATCTCTACCGGCCGCAGTAGTGGTACCGCCCGTGACCCTTGCTCCCAAGGGATTTGTATATCGGAACGCTCATTGTCGCCCAGGATTACTAAGTCTTCAGGCGAGATTTGATAATTCTTGCGCACCTGTTCAAAAAGCTGGCCGCTGTCTTTACGCACCCCTTCAGCATTGGAGATAAAGAGTTTATCCCAGCCTTCCAGACCCGCCTTTGCCAGCATGCCTTCCACTGTCTTTTTGGGCAAAGAGGTATCTGTAATCAGGGCTACAGGTCTGCCTGTCGCCACTGCCGCATGGAACAACCTGACGCCCTCTTTTCGTGGATGTACGCTCGCGACTTCCACGGATTCCTCAAGTTCGCGCAGGCCAGCTAATTCCTCAGCCCCAAGGTGCGTCAGCTCTCCCAGCCGTGTATATATCTCTTCCAAGCCGACATCTGCGTCCTTTTGTGCGCGTGCCTGAGTTTCGGCTTCGGCGCGAAACTTAAGGAAGAGATATCCGGCCTTAGAAGAGCTGCGACGTGCCACAATTTTCTTGGTGAATTCCGGATCGAGCAGCGGTTTGGAGAGTAATGTGTCAAAGACATCCACACCAATCAGTTTTTCAGAGCCATCTGTCAGCAAGGATTTTACGTCCTCAAAGCGGCGCAGGACGACTTGATCCAGGCGCCATGCAGACCAGCTTGGGATTTTTTTATCTTTAAGGATGGCCAGGTGATAGCCCCGATCCACAACACTCACTCCAAGCATTCGTTCAAGTGTGTGCGCCAGCGTGCCGTCGGTCTGACCTTTCTCTGGAGGGAAATCGTCCAAAGTGATTCCTGCGTCGAAGAACTGCGTGAGCGCTTCTGAGCGCGCCCAGAACATAGAGCCAGCTGGGAAGTCGAAATACCCACGCGGCAGAGCGCTCAAACCCAAAGGGCCTGCCCAGTGTTCAGCCAGAGCGCGATTTGCCAGCCAGGTGTGAGCCTGGTAAAGCACTAAATGGTAGGTTTGTGGATAAACCATTCCATAGGGGATCTCATCGGTGAGCAGGTTGAAGATTTGGTGAATCCTATCGCTGCTTCCAAGCAGTTCGTTCAGCAGGTACTCCCGCCATGCCCCCGTCGCACCTTCGTTATAAAGTGATTTTTTTGTGTGAAAGTGCGAGATAATATCATAATTCCGCAGCTGAGGACCAAACGTAACCACAAAGGGACCCAGATCGCGCCCCCGATTAGGCACAACTTTGATTGTGAGCTTATGCAGATAAGGCAGACCTGTAAAGTATTCACGGCAAGCACGAGCACCAGCCTCGGTCATGACGGAGATAAATAAGTCAAACCTAAACGGGATATTTTCCAGATAAGACGCAAACTCCGAAATCAAATCCTCATAAAAGATGTGAACATGGACAGCAATTTTCCCGGAGAAGTTTATCAAGCGTGGAACGGTATCCATATCCACCATGCTGTCTGGAACATAACCCATAGCTCCTGGGCTTTGTAGAAGCGCGGCGCGTGAACGATGGAGAAGATCTGGGAAGTGGGCTATGAGAAATCCACGCAGCCGGGTGCGTTGGGCTGGAGTTATCGGCAGGCGAAAGTATAAGCTCCGCAATGTTTGATACAAAGTATGCGGGGGTCGATGCGGCTTTGACTGACGGCGGATGGGGAGCGCGGATTCTTTGGGTTTTCGCCCTTCCTTTTTACCGAAGCGCACATAATGAAGTAAGGGGTTCATACCCGACTGTAAGACGTCCGGGTTGTTTTGCAGGTAAAAGTTGGTGCTGAAGCGCGAGGAAGGGTCGCGTCCTTCTTTCCATCCAAAATGCAAATAATGCCTAAGCGGGTCTTCATCAGCACGCCGCACGTCGTCGTTCTGCAGCAGATAATAATGTGAATCAAACTCACCGCTAAGGGCGACTTTTATGTAATCAATCCAGCGCTTTGGGTTCATCAGCATTTACAAGGCTTTAGTCTATGCATGAAAATCGCCTGTATTCCCCAATTTTACTACAAGCATTGATTCCAACACTCAGGATAGAGTATTGAATGGGAGGATCGAATGCGCGTAAATAGTTTCCCCAGAATGTCTTGTTATAATTAAGCCAGTGGAGATAGGCTGCCCGGTAAATTCCCTTTTCCCGGGCAAAGAAAAGCCACAACAAAGGATAAAAATGCAGGAAAAGTTAATTTCTATCGTTGTTCCGGTTTTTAATACCGAGAAATATGTTGAGCGCTGTCTAAAAAGCCTGGTCAATCAAACATATTCCAACCTTGAAATCATCGTTGTTAATGATTGCTCCTCAGGGAACATCGAAGAGATTCTTCAGCAATTGATGCGCGAGGACAAGAGAATCCGCTATATCAGGCATGAAGTTAATAAGGGTCTATTCCAGACCAGGCTATCCGGCGCGGATCTCGCCCTAGGCGACTATATCGCCTTTGCTGACAGTGATGATTACGTCAGCAGCAACTTTTATCACGGGCTTTTAAGTAGCGCAGAAAAACATCTATCCGATATCGTGATTAGCCAGACCGTCATCCAAAAGCAAAATGGGGACAAAATTCTGTACACCCTGCACGATGCGTCTTTCAATTTTAACCAACTGAATGGGAGCGAAGTACAAGAACACTATTTCGACCAGAGAGGTCACTGCTATTCCTGGCACACCATTTGGAATAAACTTTATAAAAAGGAACTTTGGGACCGCTGTCGACCTTACTATGATCAAATTTCGGGTCATTTAATCATGACTGAGGACATTGCGTTTTCGACGCCGCTGTTCTATTTTGCACAAAAAGTAAGCACTGTAAAGAATGACTGCTATTTTTACTGCGAAAATACCGCTGCTTCCACTAATGTCGAAAAGATCAGTTTCGAGCGTTTCAGTAAAAACATATTTGATATGAAGCAATCGTTCGACTTTTGCGAAAACTTTTTGACGCAAGTAGGGTCTCCCAAAATGTATCACAGTGATTTTCAGCAATTTCGCGATAAATATGCGCGTATATGGGGAAGTCTGGGAGAACTTGTCTTTGCAGGAACAGGGCAGCATAAGGTCAGAAAATTGATGGCTGTTTTTAATCCGGGGACAGAAATTCATAGAGATCCCGATGATTTCTTTTTTGAAAGTCTGCAGTCGACTTGGTCCGAAAGCTTGGAAAAAATCAAACTTCAAATTCAGGATGACCAATGCGAGTTTGTGAGCTTTGATATCTTCGATACCGCAGTTTACAGACCACTTTATTATCCGACCGACCTTTTTTATCTACTCGACAAGAAATTTGAGACGATTGCTCCCAATAAAATCTCTTTTCATGAAATCAGAACTATTGGGGAGGAAGAAGCGCGTCGCAAGTGCAACGTAAAACATTCCTCATTTCAAGATGTAACCGTAGACGAAATCTATCAGTCTATCGGTGAATACTTTGGTCTTGGAGCGGACGTCATCTTGGCAATGCTGGCTGAAGAAAAACGATTGGAAATAGAACTTTGCCGCCCCAGAAAATCCGTGAAACAACTCTATGACTTTGCCATCCTCATGGGGAGGAAAATAATCTTCACGTCCGATATGTACATTGATGAGGATACGATTCGAACGATTCTCCACAAATGTGGATATGAAGAATACCACAAGCTCTACCTGTCATCATCTTATCGGATGACGAAACATCAGGGAGATCTTTATAGAGCTGTTTTGAAAGACTTGAAGGTTAAGGGCGCAAATATTTTGCATATTGGAGACAACTTTCAGAACGATGTGACCAACGCTCAGAAACATGGGATAAATGCGGTGCACTTCCCAAGAGCGCTGGATGTGTTTGAAAATATAATTGCGGACACACCGACTGGAGGATGTTCCACAATTGCACAGTTTGCCGGGGGTACTGTCGTCGACTCGCGAGCGCTGATTCAGTCCCTTGGGTACCGGACAATGATTGCCATGATAGCTAACCGTTATTTCGACAATCCTTTTCGCGGTTTTGATCCAAGGACTGACTTTAACGCAGACCCGTATTTTATTGGATATTATCCCCTGGGAATGCACCTATTTGGATTAACGACCTGGCTCCAGCGTTCATTAAGTAGCCTGAATTACCAAACAATTCATTTCTTGGCGAGGGATGGCTATCTGCCGATGAAAGCCCATGAGGTTTTTTCGAAATTTTGTGGACCTTCCCCCACGGCTAAATATTCCTATGCCTCACGCAAGGCCTTGATGCCAGCTATAGTTTCTAACCGATTAGATTTCTTTGATATACCGGTTGAATACCGCAATCACAGTCCAAAAACACTCCTGAAGGTCTTGAAATTCTGTACCAAGGATCTCGCGGAAGCAGATATTGAAGCGCTTTTAAGAGCCGCCTATATTCCGTCCGAAAAGTTTTTTGACCGTAAGGAGGAGTACCACCGCTTTCTTGTTTATTTTCTCGAGAACTTGTATTCATCGGAGAACCATCAGCAAGCGGTTGAAGTGGCGAAGCTTTACTATGCCAGTTGGGAGACCAGTACCGATGCCGCCTTTGATATGGGGTACAGCGGAAGAATTCAGGAAGCGATTTGCCGCCTGACGGGTCAGCCAATTCATGTGTTTTTTGTGCACCGCGACGAAGTGCGCGAGCCGATGCTGGAACGCAAGAGCGCCTTTCACGCGGAATGCTTCTATGATTTTACTCCGGCAATGAGCGGGTTAATCCGGGAGTATCTGTTTTCGGATGTGGGTGGGTCTTGTACCACCTTCCAGCGGGAAAATGGGCGAGTTGTTCCAGTTCTTGAAGAAGAACAAAAAAAATTTCCAGACCGTTTCGTTGTTGAACAGATCCAGCGCGGCGCATTGGATTTCTGTCGCGATTTCCTGGAAGCTTTTGGAGGCTATTTGCCTTGGCTCTCGTTCAAGAACCTAGAACTTTCGTTTCCGTTCGAAGGCTATCTGAGCAATATGAAAGATGCAGATTGCAAGCTCTTCAAAGCGTCATATTTTGAAGACACAGTTTACGGCGCTAAGGCTTCAATCAATATCTATGAATTTCTGAAAGCACAGTATGCCAGCATGTTCAGACCCGAGATGGGTCCACCAGACGTGGTCAATCATCTCGTGAATAATCGTGGAAAATTGACGAAACTTATCGGTTATGCCCTTTTCGACCGCATAACTTTGAAGGAAAAGGTTAAAAAACAATTGTCTACCCATAAGTTTCTATTGCACATAACTACAAAAGTCTACCATCGTTGGAAAAAAATGAAGCTCAGAAACCCATAAGATTGTCTTGCACCGGAAATGGCCGAGTTGTGTCTCCTAAAAAATCCTTTAGTTAACAGCAAGCGAGAGATGATCCGCGCGCGCTTATCAAAGAAAAGCGTAATTATGTATTTTTGTCTACTTATTACGATTTCTTCGCCGTTTTGTTATTACAGTACCAAACATTAAATAGACTGCCGCTCCGATGGCTGCCATAGCAAAAGCCAGGATCAAGAGCCAGTTGGTCGGATTTTCTACCAAATTCAACACACCCGGGGTTGCAGTTGCAGTTGGAGAAGGAACCGCAAGCCCGGTCGCTGTTGGAAAAAGGCTCGGCGTGAAAGTGGGGCTTGGCATGGGCGTTTCAGTTACTGGGGCGGATGTGGGCGTGTTGGTCGCCGGCGGGGTGACCTGCAGCAGCAGCCTCTCGCCAGGGTAAATCACGCTCGAAGTGTTGAGGTAGTTCCACGCCATCAAGTCGGTATAGGAGATCCCGTATAAACTCGAAATCCATACCAGGGTCTGCCCTTCAGTTACCGTGTGGTAATACTTGCCATCCGATGCCGGGGTGAGCTTTTGCAGCGGGTTGAGCGGCAACGGTGTGGGCGTGGGCGTTTGGTCAGTACCTTTGATCAGCAGTTTCTGCCCGACCTGAAGCGGTGTTTCCACGGTGATGCCGTTGAGCTCCACCAACCTGTTCACCGAAACCCCGTATGCCTCGCCAATTTTCGACAAGTTCTGATACGCCTCCACCACGTGCACAATCCGCCCCTGGCTATCTGGCGTTGCCACGATTACATTCCCCATCGGCGTCGGGGTTGCCAGCGCGCGCGACTCGGGACCCGCAATCTGCAGCTCGTCCCCGGTCTGCAGCACGTAGCCTTCAGGTAGATTATTCCACAACAACATGTCTTTGATGGTCACCCCATATGCCACCGCGATCGACCAAAAGCTCTGCCCTGGCTTGACGATGTGCAAGTAGTTGCCGTTTGCGTCCGGCTCCACCAGCTCGACCGGGGTGATAATGCCGGGAACGACCGGAGTTTGCCCGGGGATGGGGGTTATGCTCCCGGGAGAGGCGGCTTCACATGCCGCGCCGGAGATATAGGCAGCCTGCAGGATGAAATAGGTCATGCCGTTGCTGGCTTTGGCGGTGCCCGCGCCGACATGGCAATAATTGGGGGTTGTGGCAGGTCGCATATGGTCGTAATCCGCCCACATCAGCATTATCTGGTCAATGGTGGCGCCGTCGCTGGCGACCGCAAAGTTTTCCGTGGCGAAGATCGTCGCGCCTCCGCCATACCCAGCTGCCGAAAGGCGACCACCCACATTGCCGATATGCCACGAGAGCAACCCATCCGCCATGATCTGGGCGGTTCCCTGGGCTACGGCGTCGATAATGGGATGCTCGATCAAAGCTGGCAGCCCGTTGGACATACGCAGCACGTTCATGGCAGCGATCAGCTCATATGCGCTCACGCTTTGCAAGGGGGCAGTGGAGTTTTTTGCCTCGATGTTTTGGGTTGGCGCGGAAAAGCTCGCCGCCAGGAGCAGCAGGCAGAGGAGAGTGAGGGTTATCCTTCGCAGTGTTTGCATGTGTTTTATATACCATAAATTTTGGAAGGGGAGAAATTGTTTGCGAACACGCGCATTCTGTCTTTGCGTGCCCGGTTATTTATTCCCTCGTAGGCCGGACATCGTGCCCCATGGGTATTCCGCCCTGCCCTGGAGCTCTTTTCTCCAGGGTGAAATCCGGCTCTTTTTCAAACAGCAGATCGCCACGCTTCGCTCGCGATGACGGGACCGATCTTGACAAAGCGGTTTTAAGGCGAGATGAATTGGTTGTGGGCGAGATGAGTGGGTTGTATGGCGAAACAATTGGTCGTAGGGCGAGATTGGAAGCACCAAAAACATGGATAGCATGTGACCTCTCCGTGCTTCCAATCCGCCGTAAACAAAATTCACTGTGCCCGTACATTGCATCAGATCCGCCTCAAACAACATTCTCCGCACTCGCATACGGCGTATTGAGGACTGGCAGACATACATTATTACTTCGACTACATCGTCCTCAATCTCGCCCTACAACTGAATACCAGATTTATGAGATGTCACGCTGCATAAAAACGCAACCTCACCAAACACGGAAGGGGTCACCCTATCCGCTTTGCTACCAGGGCAGGGCCGCGTTCCAGCCGAAACAAGCCGAAAATCGCCATCCATCCCGTGAAATCTATCGTACAATTGATAATCATGAAACTTGTCGTCCAAATCCCTGCCTTCAACGAAGCCGAGCATTTATCGGAGGTGCTTTCCGAAATCCCACGGCAAATACCCGGGGTAGATGAAGTTACCGTGCTGGTGATTGATGACGGCTCCACGGACAACACCGCCAAGGTAGCGCTGGAAAATGGCGCGGATTTTGTCCTGAGGCACCGCCGCAATCGTGGACTCTCGCGGGCTTTCATCAGCGGTGTGCAATTCGCGCTGGCACTTGGCGCGGACATCATCGTCAACACCGACGCTGACAACCAGTATCCTGGCAGCGAGATCAGCAAGCTGATCGCCCCCATCCTTACCGATCAGGCAGACATGGTCATCGGCGACCGACAAACCCTGGCTAACGAGCATTTCACGAAAGGAAAACGCCTGATGGAGCACCTCGGTAGTTCCATCATGCGCCATGTTTCGAAAACCGACGTGCCGGACGCGGTCAGCGGCTTCAGGGCTTTCTCGCGCTACGCCGCTTTGCGTCTGCAGGTCTACAACCCCTACTCATACACCCTCGAGACGCTTATTCAGGCTGGCAAGGGGCAGATGAAACTGGTGAATCTTCCTGTCCACACCAACCCCGCCTTGCGGGAATCACGCCTGCACAAGGGTATCTTCAATTTCATCTGGCGCCAGGGCGGCGCGATCATCCGCTCCTACGTGCTCTACCAACCTCTGCGCACATTCGTCAGCACGGGATCGCTGTTCCTTTTGGCTGGATTGATCCTGATTGGGCGTTTTCTGGTCAGTTATCTCTTCCTCGACCTGGGTTCCCGCTATATCCAGTCGGTCTCCATTGGCGGCACGCTGCTGACCGCGGGTATCACCCTGATCATGTTCGGCTTCCTGGGGGACGCCATGCGTGCCAATCGCCAGGTGGCAGAAGAAACCATGATCAGCCAGCGGGATCAAGCTCGCCTTCCGAAGCCTGCAGACCTGCGCGAATTCCAGGGGCATCCCATCTATACCGCCAACAATCCGCCTGTCCTCAACTCCAACGAGTAACGCAAATCTTAAATCTTTAAAATTTCCTGAGCAACTAAATCGCTGTGCTATACTCATATTCCACAAGGCTTTTTGCCACGCCCGGAAACTGAAAAATGTCATTTGTTCACCTTCATGTCCACTCTGCTTACTCTGTGCTCGACGGCTTTGGCAGCCCGTCGGCCTTAGTCAAACGCGCCAAAGAACTGGGCATGCCCGCCCTTGCGCTGACCGACCACGGCACCATGTTTGGCTCGCTGGATTTCTTCCAGGCTGCCGTTGCTGAAGGGATCAAACCCATTATCGGGCTCGAGACTTACCTCGCTCCGCGCAGCATGCACGACAAGGACGTCTCTCGCGATAAGTACTCCACTCACCTGGTTTTGTTGGCTGAGAACATGACCGGCTATCGCAACCTGCTTTCGATCGCTTCCGCGTCACAACTGGAGGGCTTCTACTACCATCCCCGCATCGATAAACCCTACCTTGCCGCCCATTCTGAGGGACTGATTGCTCTCTCCGCCTGCCTGTCCGGAGAGTTATCCCGGGCATTGTTGGATAACGACCCCGATCGGGCTGAACGCAGCCTGGCATGGTATCTGGACGTTTTTGGCAAAGATCGCTACTTCCTTGAGCTGCAGGATCACGACATTTCTGAACTTTACCGCGTCAACCGCGGGTTGATTGAGCTTTCCCAAAAAACAGGTGCCCGGTTGGTTGCCACTAACGACGTGCACTATGTGCGGCGCGATGATGCTGAACTGCAGGACATCCTGCTTTGCATCCAAACAGGAAAGCTGCTCAGCGATCGCAACCGCATGCGCATGAACAACGACACCTACTACCTGCGCAGCCCGGAAGAGATGCAAAACTTGTTCTCCCAGGTGCCTGAGGCCATCAGCAACACCCTCGAGATTGCTGACAGATGCAACATTGATCTGACTCGCAAGGGTTATCACCTGCCCAAGTTTGAGGTGCCAGCCGGCGAGACCGCCTCTTCCTTCCTGCGAGAACTTTGCCAGGATGGCCTCAGGCGCAATGCCCCCGGGCAGGCCGACACTGAGGAATTTCAAAAACGCCTCGATTATGAACTGAGTGTGATCAACCAGATGGGTTTTGCCGAGTACTTCCTGATCGTGTGGGATTTGTGCCATTTCTCGCGTGAGAAGAATATCTGGTACAACGTGCGCGGCTCAGGTAACGGCTCGCTGGTAGCTTTCGCACTGGATATCACTTCTGTGGAGCCGCTCAGCCACGCCCTGCTATTTGAACGCTTCCTCAACCCGGACCGCGTCACCATGCCGGATATCGACCTCGATTTCCAGGACGATCGCCGCGCGGAAGTGATGGAGTATTGCAATCAAAAATACGGCGCAGACCGCGTGGCGCAGATCATCACCTTTGGCACTATGGCAGCCCGCGGCGCGGTGCGTGATGTAGGGCGGGTGATGGCGGTTCCGCTGGCGGAAGTGGACAAGGTTGCCAAGTTGGTTCCCCCGCCGGTACAAGGCAAGAATGTGCCCATCACGGAATCGCTCAAGTCTTCCTCCGAATTGCGGGCGGTATATGAATCCTCTGAGCAGATGAAAACGCTGCTCGATACTGCCGGGCGGATGGAAGGAAGCCTGCGCAACGTCGGCACGCATGCCGCCGGTGTGATCATAAGCGACAAACCACTCACAGAATACCTCCCATTGCATAGACCGACAAGCAGCAGTGATGAACTGCCGATCAAATCCGTGGCGCAGTACGACATGGACGGCATCAACTACCTAGGATTGCTCAAGGTGGATTTCCTTGGGCTGGTGACGCTCACGATCATGTCCAAAGCCTGCGAATACATCGCCCGGCGTCACGGCATTCATCTCACACTCGGCAATATCCCCATTGACAGTCCAGAGGTTTATCAATTCATCAGCGAAGGTCATACGGTTGGTCTCTTCCAATTGGAAGGCAACGGTATGACACGCTACCTGGTGCAGATGCAGCCTAAAACAGTCCACCATGTGATTGCCATGGTGGCGCTTTTCAGGCCTGGTCCAATGGAAATCATCCCTGAATATATCGCCAACATGCACGGTGAGAGACCGGTGGTCTACCAACACGAAAAACTCGAGCCTATCCTGGGAGAGACTTACGGTCATGCGGTTTACCAGGAGCAGATCATGATCGCCGCCATGCAGTTGGCGGGTTATACCCCTGGCGAGTCGGATGACCTGCGCTCTGCAATATCGAAAAAGAAAGTCAAGGAAGTCAAGAAGCACCGCGATAAATTCATCAAAGGCGCGATTAAGAACGGCATTGACAAGAAGATTGCCGAAGATATCTTTGCTCACTGGGAAGCCTTCGCGCACTACGGATTCAACAAAAGTCACGCCACAAACTACGGCATGATCGCGGTAAAAACCGGATACCTGAAAGTTCACTACCCGGTGGAATACATGACCGCGCTGCTCTCTGCCTGGAAAAACGATAACGACAAGTGTTCGCTGTATGTTTCCGAATGCCACAACATGGGCATTGAAGTGCTGCAGCCGGACGTCAACCACAGCGGCTATGATTTCACGATCGAAGAGCATACTGAAGGCAAGGCAAGCATCCGCTTTGGGCTTGGCGCTGTCAAAAACGTGGGTCAGGGACCGGTGGATACGATCATCCAGGCTCGCGGTCACCAGGCGTTTTCGGATCTGAACGACTTTATCCGGCGGGTTGACCTGCGCCAGGTAGGCAAGCGACCGTTGGAGTGCCTGATTAAGGTTGGCGCGTTGGATGCATTTGGTCCCCGCAAAGCCTTACTTCGTTCCATCGATCAGATGGTCAACGTCTCTGCCAGCAACATAAAAGCCATCGACATGGGTCAGCTCGACCTGTTTGGTGGTGGAACGGTGGCACTGCCCCATGTCATCCTGCCTGCCAATGTGAGTGTGGACACCAACGAACAGCTTGGTTGGGAGAAGGAATTGCTCGGGCTGTATGTTTCAGACCATCCGCTGAGCTCGTACATGTCCCAGATTGCAGACAAGATCAGCCACAGCTCCAATCAGTTGGCGGAAGTCGAAAACAACAGCAAGGTCACGATCGGCGGCTTGGTCAAACGCATCCAACCAATCCTGACAAAAAAGAATCAGAATATGGCCTTTGTCACCGTTGAAGATCAGTTCGGTGAAGTGGATCTGGTCCTATTCCCGGCTGTCTGGGAACGCGACAATCGCATGGTGGAACAGAGCAGCCTGTTGGTGGTGGAGGGCAAACTGCAGCACCAGGAACGGGGCACGTCTGTTTTGGTGGATCGCGTCCGACGGATTGGAATGGATGAGTCGGTTGGAGAGTTGTACAACCAAAACAGCGGCAAGCAATACGAACGCCTGCTCGAAAACTACCTGCCGGATTTGCGGATTTTGTCGCGATATCGATTTGGCGAGAACACGCAACCTCCTCGCGAGGAGGTGTCAGAACCTTTAGAGGAGTTTGAGGAACCCGAGGACGAACTTTGGCGGGTCGGCTTGGACCTGGATGAGGAGACGCCAGCGGAGAGTTACCTGCTTGAAGAACCCGAATTGCCTGAACCTCAGCCTTCACATGAACCTGAGCGCCAATTACAACCCCCTGAAGAGGATGCCCAATCTGCTGTTGAACTTCATGCGCCAGAAAATCACGTCCTGGTCGTTGAAACAGTGAGTGTGGTTGAAAGGCGCGTCTTGGTGGTGCAGATTGCCAAGGAAGAAGCCCCCGAACGCATCACCCGCAAGATCCACCAGCTGCATGGCTGGTTGGGCTCTCATCCTGGTGAGGATCAATTCGCCTTTCAGTTTTTTGCTGAGGGTCGTTGGCAGGAGTATGTCTTCCCCAATGAAAGTGTGCAAATCAGCGACAGCCTGCTAAACCAACTGAACGCATTTGTCGAAGAAAACAGTTACTTTATTCGCATAGAAAGGTTCGAAATCAGGGATGAATAATCATCAACACACTTTCCAGCCTGCTACAATTTTGCGCATCAACGCGATTGGCGCCCCGGGCGAGCGCACCTTCTTTTTGCAGGGTGGGGATGCAAACAGCCTGATTACGCTCCTGGTGGAAAAGGTCCAGATTCAGGTCATGGCGGTGGGGGCGATCCGGATGATAGATGAGATTGAAACCCAGCAAAAAGAGCTTGCAAAAACCCTTGCCGAATATGATGAAGTGGAAATGCAGCTGACATTGCCAGTGGATCCGCTTTTCAGGGTGGATGAGGTTGCCTTGGGTTACGACCAGGAATTTGACCAGTTCGTGTTGCAAGTCGCAGAAGAGGGAACTGAGGAGGATCGGCAGCAGGCGATGTTTTGGGTTACCCGCGAAAAGATGCGTGGGCTGGCGCTTTGGGCACTGGAACTGGCAAACCGCGGCAGACCTGACCCCCTGGAGCCAAAGAAAGCCGGCGGCAACGGCTTCCGCCACGGCAACAACGGTCACAAATCCTGATTGAGCGCCTTTGGCTTCAATGGAAAGTCAAGCCATTCTGCGCGTTTTAGATGAGGGTGAAGTAAAACTGCGGGGGCAGTTCCTGGATAGTTCCAATGCCACTTTTTTTGTCACATGTCGGCTCGGAGAGCTGAGTTGCAAGGCTGTTTACAAACCTGAGGCAGGGCAGACCGAGCTCTACGACTTTGAGCCTGCAACCTTACCCCGCCGGGAGGTCGCTGCCTGGTTAGTGTGCGAGGCAACCGGCTGGAGTTTTGTGCCGCCAACTATCTACCGCGAGGACGGCTTGCCTTATGGAGTGGGGTCATTACAGCAGTATATCCAGCACGACCCCTCAAAACACTACCTCGCTCTTGATGAAAATGAGCGGGCGCCATTCCGCAAAGTAGCGCTGTTTGATTTGGTTGTGAACAACGCTGACCGCAAATCCGGGCACATCCTTTTCGGGGAGGATGGGCGTTGGTGGGCGATTGACCAGGCTTTGTGTTTTAATGTTGAGCCAAAATTGCGCACGGTGATTTGGGACTTCGTTGGAGAATCTTTTAACGAAGAGGAAATTGGCGTATTACATTGCCTGGAGCTGGCGCTGGATCCGGCAGGTGAGCTCAGCCGAAGTTTGACTGGGCTTTTGCGGGAACACGAAATCAACGCGATGCGCTTGAGGCTGCGGGTTTTGCTTGAAACAGGGGTGTTCCCCGAGCCTGATCCCGGTCACCGCCCGGTTCCCTGGCCGCTTATCTGACTTGGTTTGCAGACACAAGCCTGCCTGCTGGAATTGGCTATAATTGAAACTCAAAGGAATCAAAGGTGAGCCATGAGACAAATCCGTTTAGCGCTGGTAGGTTTTGGAAATGTAGGGCAGGCGTTTGCGCGCTTGTTGATGGAAAAACAGCAGGAACTGGAAAATGATTATGGCATCACTCCCATAGTCACCGGCATCATGACCGGTCGCCATGCCTCGTGTATCGATCCAGCAGGGATCGATTTGGAACAGGCTTTGTCGTTGGTCAGCCAGGGGCATCCCCTCACCGGGCTTGACACTTTCAGTTTCACTGGAGACACCTTGGAATTCATCCGGGTCTGTCCGGCGGACGTGATGTTTGAGACCACGCCGGTCAATCCCATCAGCGGACAGCCAGCCCTGAACCACATCCGCCATGCCCTTGAGCACGGCATGCACGCCATCACCGCCAACAAAGGTCCTGTGGTCTATGGCTATCATGAACTAAAAGAACTTGCTGCCAACCAGGGGCTTGGGTTTCGTTTTGAGTCTTCTGTGATGGATGGCGCACCGGTTTTCTCGCTTTTTCGCCATCCGCTTCGGGGTGCCCGGCTGCTCGGTTTTAGCGGCATCCTCAACTCCTGCACCAACCTGCTGCTTGAGCGGATGGGACAGGGCGAGACTCTTGAAGAAGCCATTGCTTATGGGGCATCCATCGGCATCACCGAGACAGACCCCAGTAATGATGTTGATGGGTGGGACGCATCCATCAAGGTGGCAGCGCTTTCTACTGTGCTGATGGACCACCCCCTCACCCCTGTGGAAGTCGACCGGGAAGGCATCCGTGGCATCACCAGGGAGATGATTGAGGAAGCAACAGCCGCCGGCGAACGCTGGAAGTTGGTCTGCAAGGCGGGCTGGCAAGATGGAGACTTTGTTACCAGGGTGCGACCCGAACGGGTTGGACCGGGATCGCCGCTCTACAGCGTGGTTGGCACCTCTTCTTTCGTGAACTTTGAACTCGACGTACTGCCCGGACTGGGAGTGCTCGAATCCAACCCCAGCCCGAAAACCACCGCCTATGGCATGCTCGCGGATCTGATTGACCTGGTGGGGGAGCAGGCATGATTCGTGTTTTTCTTGGGATTGGAACCAACCTTGGCGACCGTGAGCGCAACCTTAAGGAGGCGCGCGCATGTCTGAGCCAACGGCTGGAGATTCTCAAGGAATCTTCCGTTTACCAAACTGCGCCATGGGGATACCTGGATCAACCCGCCTTCCTAAATCAGGTGGTTGAAGCTCAAACCGACTTGAGTTCATTGAACTTGCTCGGCTTTCTGAAGGACATCGAAAAACAACTGGGGCGGCAGGAAAACTTCCGCTATGGACCGAGGTTGATAGACCTGGACATCCTCTTTTATGGCAATCGGATCATTCAAACCCCGCGTTTGCAGGTGCCGCATCCACGATTGACACAGCGGGCTTTTGTGTTGGTGCCTCTCGCTGAAATCGCGCCGGAGTTTGTTCATCCTCAAATTGGTAAGACCGTCACCCAATTGCTCGCGGAATTACCAGGCCTCGGAGAGGTGCAGAAGTGCGGTTAGCACTTGCCTTTGCAGCTCTGCTCCTGCCGGGGTTGGCATGGTGGCTGTGGTTTGGCGATCGCCGCAAAGATGGCGCCCAGGCACTGGCTGAGATCATTGCTATCAGCGCCAGTTTCATCATGCTTGGCACGCTCGGCTTCTACACTGTTCGATTGAAGGTCTCTCCCCTCTTGCTTGGGATCGTGCTGGGAGTGTGCTTCGGGGTTGCGTTTGCCGGGCTCATTCGCAGAGGGAAAGGCGCATTCAACAAAACCTGGCTATTCGCCCTGCTTGGGCTGGCCGTTGCGCTGGTCTGGCGTTTCTGGCAAGCACGGGAATTGGTGCTGCCAAATTGGGTGGACTCACAACATCACGTGCTGATCATCCGTAAGATGCTCGAATTTGGCGGGCTGCCAAGCACGCTTGAGCCTTACCTGCCCGGACCTTTTTACTATCATTTCGGATTTCATGCCGTGACCGCCCTGTTTTCTGCACTCAGCGGGCTCGACCCCGCTGCCAGTGTTCTGATGCTTGGGCAGGTGATCAACGCCTGCGTCGGCCTGTCGGTCTACGCACTGGCAAAACAGCTTGGCAAAGACTGGCGCATCGGATTCTTAGCGGCGATTTTTGTTACCTTTGCCACCAAAATGCCCGGCTACTACCTGACTTGGGGGCGCTACACCCTCTTGATTGGCGTGATGATCCTGCCTGTGGCGATGGCAGAGGCAATCCGGGCTTTTGAAGAGCAGGGTAAGTGGTGGAAATTGGCGGGTCTCAGTTTGCTGACCGCTGGCACGCTGCTCAGCCATTACTTCACAGCCTTTTTGTTCGTTCTGTTTCTTGGGGCGTTGGGTGTGCAATGGCTCTTAGAGACGATCAGGATAAAACCGCCCGACTGGAAACGAATTGCATGTGTTGGTCTTCCAACTCTAGTGGGGTTAATTCTGGCTTCGCGCTGGTATTGGCGAATTTTTGTGTACTCAACTGCCTCCACCAGGCCGGTCCTTCGCGTATTGGAGACCGAAGCCGCAAAAGGATCCTGGGATTACCTCTATTACCTGGTTGGTCCGATCAGCGGATACATTTTGATCGGGCTGGGTTTGATCGGCTTGGTGTGGTCAGTTTTCACTTTGAAAAAAGCGTATTTCCAGGCTTGGGCGGTGCTGGTTGTGTTCTTTTGCCTTCCTACTGGCTTTCGCCTGATGAATTTTAGAAATGATTATTACGCGCTGGTTGTGTTTATCCCGATTGCCGTTGCGGCTGCTTTTGGGATTGTTTTGCCGTTAAGGAAGTTGTTAAGGCGGAAAGGGATTGCCACCCTTGTAATTCTTCTGGCTGCCCTGGCACTGGGTGTAGGTGGGGCATGGCAGAATGCGCGGGCGATCAATGAGGAAACCGTGCTTGCAACTCGATCGGACCTTGACGCGTTGGAATGGATCAAAACCCACACGCCTGAAGACGCGAGGTTTTATGTAAATACAACAAATTGGGGATATGGGGTCTACAGGGGAGTGGATGGCGGCGGCTGGATAATGCCAATAACAGGCAGGTGGAGTCTCGCCCCGACAATTTTTTATCCCATGGTTGCAGACAGTAATTTTGTCCAGAGTGTTATTGATCTGGGACGAAGAGCGAGTTCAATCTCTGAGTGTGGTGATGATTTCTGGCTGTTGGTGAGAGACGCGGAGATAAACTATCTTTATATCAAGAAAGGGGTTGGCAGCCTGCAGCCGGAAGCGTTAATGATGTGCGATGGGGTTTCTCAACTCATTAACATTGAGGACGTTCACATCTACTTTATATCCAAACCAGATGAAACTCCTTGAAGGGTATAATTTTGACATATACACGTTTGATTGAGAGAGCAGATGTCCTGGGTTGAATTTCGAACGATTTTAGTCATTTTCTTTATGTTACTAATCCCCGGTTGGGCGATTTTGTCTTTGACCAACCTTTGGCGGCGATTTGAAGCAATTGAGCGCTGGATTCTTGCTGTTGGCTTGAGTATTGCCTTTTATCCTTTCCTTTACTACCTCACACGCACGATAGTTCCCTCATTGCGAATCGGGCAAAACAAACTCATCGTACTCCTGGTAGGGCTTTTTGCGCTGACCGCCTGGTTACTCAGAAAAGACTGGCGTGAACAATTCAAGCTTGGAAAATATGCAGGACCATTTCTGTTCATTCTCGCGCTGACGCTTCTGACCCGCGTTTGGTTGGCGCATAGTTATCCTTATCCTGCCTGGACCGACTCCCTGCATCATATTCTGATCACAGATCTGGTTGCCACAACTGGCAAACTTCCATTCAACCTGCAACCTTACGCGCCAACAATTTTGGATCAGTATCATCTGGGCTTGTACTCGCTATCCGGTAGTTTGGAAATACTCGCGGATATTCCCGCCCACCAAGCGCTCATCTGGATGACGCAGGCAATAAATGGTCTGTGTGGGCTGGGTGTCTTCCTTTTCTTATCCAAAAGAGTTTCTCCCTTGGCGGGGTTGGCGGGGATGGGGGTGGTGGGGTTGGTTAGCTTTCAGCCTGCTCTTTACTTTAGCTGGGGCAGGTTTACGCAAGGTTCTTCCCAGACAATCTTATTGATCGCGGCGTTTGCCACATGGGAAGCAATCCGGGCGTGGAAAGAGGATTGGAAAGAAAACCGGGCTTCCACGTTAGCTCTGGCCGGGGTCTCTGCGCTGCTTATTGCCAGCGTATTCCTTATCCATTTCAGAGCGGCAGCATTCCTGCTCCCATTGATCATTATCATTTGTATCTACGAATTTGCCACGACGGTAAAAAACAAAAAGCTATTATTGAGGACCATAATCAGCATAACCGTCATTGCGGTAGTCAGCATCGTCCTGATCCTCCCTGCTCTTGTTCCTGCGATGGGTTTCTATGTAGATCGAAGGTCTGCTCCGACTGATACCGTTGATTCAGAACCCGCTAAAAAATTAACAGAAAACGATTACTTTGGCGATTTCAGCCTCGAGTCACTGTATGGAATTGGTGCAAAGAAGTGGATGATTGTCTTAACTTTGTTGGGCATGTTATTGGGACTGCTCAGGAAAAATAGGGTTCTTATCCTCATTACAATCGCCTGGACACTGGCGCTGTTTGGCATTGGTCTGCTCTATCGTCTGAACATCCCGCTGTTGGCTTTTACCAACATAAGTGGCATGATGATCATGCTCTACCTGCCGATCGGATTGATCGTCGGGATCCTGGCAGAAGACTTGTGGCAGGTGTTTTCCCTGGAAAAACATGAAGAGTGGGGGTCCGGTCTTCAATGGATTGTGCTGTTTATTTTTGTGATTGGAGCAATTTACCGGCTTGGGGGAGTCCAGGAATGGCGCCAGTTCGTGACCGCTGCCGATGAAAAAGCCATGGACTGGATTGAAAAGAACACACCCAAAGACGCGATTTTTGCCATTCACACCTACTACTGGCTTCCCGACTCGCCGCATGGCTCCGACGCGGGCTATTACATTCCTTATTTTGCCGATCGTGAGACCACTTCCAGTACCATGATCTCAAGCCTCGGGCCTGGTCACCAGCAAGTCCTGGATGAATCGGAAGCTGTGATGAGCCTTTATTCAGCCACCCCCGACATTGGTGCTCTTTGCGATCTCGGCGTGGATTATCTTTATGACGGAGCAAAAAACCCGTTTAATGGGGTCCAGTTTAATATTTCCGCCATACTGCAGGCGGAAGGTGTTCAGACCATCTACAATAAAGATGGTGTATCAATTCTGTGGATTTGTGTGAGGTAAACCTGGAATGAAGGCAAGTACCAATGAATGTTTAGAGCAGCGTTAATTAAATATAAGTTTTTGATCTCCGCCCTCGAGAGTGCTGGGTCGGGAATGCCATGCAGTCACGGCATACTCTGGTGTGGTGTCGAAGTTTGGAAGACAGTAAATCCGAATGGATGGCACAGCATGAACAATTTTTGGTGGGAATCTAGACTTGTTCCAAACCGACCTTTTTTGTTTCACAAAAAAGATTTTTGAAAGCAGATAGAAAAGAGAAAATTGAAAGTTACGATTTGCACAACCAATTTTCCCCGTTGGAAAGATGACTTCCGGGTTCCATTTATTCTTGAGGCTGCTCGTGCAATTAGGAATCAAGGTAATGACGTCAAGGTATTAACAATGCACACCCCAGGAGCAGCCACCCATGAGTCCTTTGAGGAAATCAAAGTGATTAGGGCAAGATATCTTCCTGAGAAAATGGAAGTGCTTCAAGAGGACGCTTCTGGAATTCCAGAAGCCTGGCGGAAAGGGTTTTTCCCAAAATTTGCAACAATACCGTTCCTGATTAGATTCACTTGGTTAATCGGAAAAGAAGCCAAAGGGAGCAATATTATTCACTGTAATTGGAGCCTTTCAGGTCTGGCTGCATATTTATCAAAATTCATACACAAAACCCCTTACATTATCACCGTGCAGGGTAGTGACGTTTTTAAAACCATTCGTATACCTGTTGTTCGAAATGTAATTGGTCTTGCATTGCAAAGAGCAAGCCACATCATTGCCCTAAGCGATGAACTCAAAACAGCTACTATCCGATTTGGCGTACCAGCAGAACGTATAACAGTAATACCTAATGGTGTCAATATCAGCCAGTTTCCTGTTGGACCGAAAGAAAGGCGTAAAAACCAGCTCATTTTTGTGGGATCTCTAATTGAACGAAAGGGGGTAAGCTACTTGATCCAAGCCATGGCCAGGCTGATCGCTACGCATCCCGACACTCAGCTTGTTATTGTTGGGGAAGGTAAAGATCGCAGCTTATTGGAGCATTTAACCAGCCAACTTGGTCTTCAAGAAAGTGTTAAATTCATGGGGACCCAATCTCAAGACAGGGTTAGTGAGCTTTTGCGCGAATCACGTTTATTTATTTTGCCTTCCATCGAAGAGGGTCAGGGGGTAGTTTTAGTAGAGGCATTAGCCAGCGGCACTCCGTGTATTGGCAGCCGTGTTGGGGGTATTCCTGACGTAATTACTCCTGATGTTGGGGAGGTGGTGGAGGCTGGTGATGTGCAGGGATTAGCGGCAGCTATCGAGTCTTTTCTTATTGATGAAGACCTGTGGGCAGTGGCTAGTGACATGGCTCGTATTCGGGCTGAGACGTATTACAATTGGCAATCATTGGTTGAAAAAATAGTAAAAACTTATCAAAAGGTAATTTCTGGAGAAGTGTAATGCGAGAATATCAGGAGAATTTTATAAATATATACGCTAACTTTCAGGATTCCAGTAACCGACTTCGAAAAGCCGGAAAGTTTTACTACATATTAAGAAAATTATGTGTCCACGATCCAGAAGGAACTTGTTTAGATACAGGTTGTTCCAATGGAATCATAACCAATAGTCTTTCACCGCTATTTAAACATGTTATCGGCGTAGATATTGATTTAACTGCATTACATTTGCTTCAGGAATCAGAAGCCCAAAATACCAGTTATGCTTTTGGAGATGCAATGGCATTGCCATTTGATGACGGGAGTTTCGAGGCCGTTGTGTGTTCTCAAACCTATGAACATGTACCTTCATCAGCACAGTTGTTCAGAGAAATAGATCGTGTGTTAAAGGACAAGGGCGTTTTAATTTTTAGTGGACCCAATAAAACGTTTCCCATCGAACCACATTATTACCTTCCTTTTTTACATTGGTTAAATGAGAAGGCGGCTGATGCCTATTTGAAATTAACTCGCAAGGGTATTCATTACTATGAGCGTTCAAGAACCTACTGGGATCTAGAACAAGTTTTCAAAGACTATCAGATCATAGACGTGATCAAATTCGTCTTAGAGTATTATGCAGAGACTTCACCAAAAGCAATTTCCAGATGGGTTAATAGGTTTGCATCAAAATTTCCAATATTTGTTTTACGGATGATCTCACCTTTTATGATAAACATCAATTGGATTTTGATTAAGAAAGAAAAAAACACAAATGATAGAAGAAAAATCAAATTCACAACATAGGTTGACTCGAGAGGAGATTGAAGCATACCTTACAGGTCTTGGGACAGATGAATGGAAGTATTTTTCAACATCGACCCTCATACATTGGAGGGTCATGTTTGAAGATTTTGTGCCGCATTATTTACGAGGTAAAGTTTTGGACGCCGGTTGTGGTCATGCACCATACCTAAATTTAATAAGGAAATATTCTACTCAATTAACTCTCCTAGATCACAATCTTTCCCATCATGAGCAAGAAATTTGTGCAGATGTACAGCATTTACCATTGCACTACAGCAGCATGGATAGTGTATTAAGCATCCAGGTTCTTGAGCATGTAGCCAATCCTTTTGAGGCAATTCGAGAGGCCGGAAGGGTACTTAATCCTGGCGGAATCTTGTTACTCTCGGTTCCTCACATTAGTCGATTACACGAGTTGCCTCATGACTACTATCGTTATACTGAGAATGGTTTGAAACAGTTGGCCGAAGTTGGGGGGTTTGATGTGCTTGAAATTGTTCCGACTGGTGGATTGTGGAGCTTTTTGGAGCATCAAATTTCTTTGGCTCTATTACTTTTACTTTGGAAAATAAAGTCTTTGCGAAAGGTTACACTATTTATCAACAAGTACTTCTTGACTTTCCCGGGATTAGTGATTGACCGATTTCTTGGCATGAAATCATTGTTCCCTCACGGCTATGCCCTTGTTGCGAAAAAAAGATGAATTGGGAAAAGGTTCGCCAGTTTGTTCGGATTGGGGGAATGATTTTAGGGCTGTTTATTTTTTTGTACTTATTTTTTTCTAGTCTGCAAGATCTTCATTTCTCGCCAATCAAAGAAGAATTCAGTCCAGGATTAATCGTTCTTTCGTTGCTAATTTACTTGTTTGTGTATTTATTACAAATGCTGAATCTGAAGCTTCTTTATGCCAGCATACAAAAGAAAATCACTACAAAAGATGTTATTAAAGGATACTCCTTTTCGTTTTTGCCAAAATATATCCCTGGTTATGTTTGGGGTTATTTTACACGAGGGGCTTGGTTTGAAAAAAACAATGGAATAACAGCAGGAAATTCCTGGATCGCCTCGACTGTAGAAATCATTACCACAATAACCACAGGTTCCGTCGTTGTGTCTGACTTCCTTCTTTGGAAAAATGGAACATATGGCTTTTTGTTAATTGTCTTTTTTCTTACGCCTGTAATCGAATATTTATTAATAATCTTTGCAAACGAATTCATGTTACCAAAGTGTTCGAAATTAAGGTCAGGAAAATTCGAGTTTTCTTTTTCGGGATGGATTTTCATTTATGCCAACTCAATGTTTCAATGGATTTTGTTAGGTACATCACTTTCGTTATTATGCAAGGCTTTAGGCATTAAAAGTATTACATCTTCTGAAAGTATTTTTTGGAGTTCGTACGCATTTGCCAGATCTTGGTTAACAGGTTTTTTAGCTTTCGTTGTGCCTAACGGGATAGGTGTTCGGGAATTTGTGCTAAAAGACCTGCTATTTGTTGAGCTTGGGATTTCTTCACAAATGGCAGCCCTTATTTCGACAATCTCTAGGTTGACACTTTTTGTGGCTGAGATTCTATGGATTTTAGTCGCTCTTGTAATTACTCACAGAGAGAAAGGTAAAGATAATCCAAATGTATTATTGTAAAGTGTACCCAAAACGATTATGATTTGGAAAATTCAATGGAGGAACATATGAAAAAATTGTTCAGTATATTTGCAATAAGTCTCATTGTATTAACTCTGGCTGTATCCCCGATTGGTCAGACACATCAGAGCGTATTGGCTGACGCTACGACAAAAACGTTTGCGACTAACTACACGTTGATTAATCTCGGCAGTTCAACTGCTACTGTCAACGCGCAATATCTGACCCCTGCTGGAACCGAATGGGGTAGTTCGATATTCAAGAACTTTTCAATTCCTGCTGGTGGTAATCAGATTGTTCGTCAGTATGATGACACAGGATTGACTCCAGGTATGGGTTCGGTCATCTTATCCTCTGATCAACCTTTAGGCGCACTCGTTCAAGAGATTACTCGGAGTGGAGTTCCAACTTCTGGCGCTTATACAGGCATATCCGTACCTAGTTCAACCTGGTACATTCCTCAATTAGCAAGAAGGGCAAATTCTGCTAGTGGTTTGGCTAATTCTCAGATCGTTGTCCAAAATGTTAGCGCTGCTGCTGTTGGCTTTACAGTTGACTACTATAATTTCGGAACATCCACTCTAGCTTTTTCGAGAGACTACACCGGACTTGCCGCCGGTGCATCCTTACTCATTGATTTGGACCTTGAAGCTGGTTTGCCAACGGCTTGGTGGGGCTCTGCAGTGGTAAGCTCCACGGGTAGTCTGGGTGTTCTCTCACACCTATTCTTTGGTGCAGATAGCTTGATGGCTTTTAATGGATTTCCAATCGAAAGCATTACTTCCTCTTGGAAGATTCCCCTGTTATATTCCCGGTTGGGAAATACGTTAAATACCTCTCTGGCTATTCAAAATCTTAGTGGTGCAGTGATACCAGTAAATGATTTGACCTTAAGTTGCATTAAGGACGCCGCAGCTCCAGGTCCTGCCACTTTGACACTGCACAATACAACTACGGTAGCAAATTTTGGATCCTATACCTTTAATACTCTAACCGATACTACAAACTTCCCAACCGCCTGGTATGGTAGCTGTGAGGTGACTTCAGCAACTGCAAAAAACACTGCAGTACTAATTATGTATAGATATATCAAGAATGCTGAACAGGCTGCATACAATGCAGTTCCAGGTAATTTGACTAGCACAAAAGTATCTATTCCACTGGTCGCAAAACGTCTATCTAATGGATACGCAAACGCTGTAACAATACAAAACATGGCTAATACACCAGCGACAATTACTATCACATACATCCCCACGGGGGGCGGAACTAACATTGTTCGTACAGGAATCACCATTCCTGCAGGTGGTAGTTACATCCGCAATTTCCGACTTCCAGAAACAGAAGGTCCTGAAATGGCCGATGGTTGGGTAGGTTCAATGGTGGTTGAATCCACAAAACCAGTTGCAGCTTATGTAGCAAATACTTATCTATCACCGAGCGGTGACCAATTTATGGCATACCTTGGTTTCAACTAACGGCTAAAGTAAGTATTCAACAACAACAGCCCTCACAAATTGTGAGGGCTGTTATAATTTACCTTATGATAACGAAAAGATTTTTACTCATTTACATCCTTTCAGCCAGCCTACTCCTTTCATCTTGTCAGGGTGGAGCACAGTCTCCTGTATCCCCTAGACCGACAAACGATGTGGATATCTCAAACTCGGAAGCTCCTGCAGAAGAAACCTCAACACCGGCGACGGTCGCGCAAATGTATCCGCCTGAGAGTTTGGACCAGACCACGGCTTATCCTGCTTGGGATGCTCCCACCGTTGAATCCGGGAATTTACAACCGCCAACTTCGGCTAACACTCCTTCGGATGGGAAGACCTCATTATCAGGCTTGCTGTTTGCTTTTGACATTTCAGTTCCACTCTCAAATATGGATTTTGTCTTGATACCTGCTGTGATTAATGGTGGGGTAGCAATGGTTCCCCCAATATTAACCTATGGCAATCCTTTGGAAGGAGACATCTTGGGGAGGACGGATGGAGATGGTGTATTTTTTCTTGATGACATCATGCCTGGTAAATACTTTCTTTTAGTCAACTATCCTGACCACAGCGAGATCGCGGTTGATCCTAATAACACTTCCGCGCCTCTGCTTTTTGATCTCAAGGCAGATTCTGCATATCCATTTGGAATAATATTAATTAATGGTTAATTACTGGTTGGAGAGGATTGGCAGGACTATCGAGTATAACGCCTGAAATTTGCCAAAGAATAATGTAGCTTGTCCTGCAGCATTGATTCCGCCCATCACAAACAATGTGTTACTAAAATTTGCCTTGGAAAAACCTGTTCGCAATTGAAAACTCTCAGGGATGGATTCGGGAATCCATTTGCTTCCGTCTGATGATAACTTCGTTATCGAATCGGGGCAAATTAGAAAAAGGGTGTCCACCAATTGCTCAGCCTTACAGTTGACGGCAGGCTTGGGGAGCGGGGGTTCCTTGTTTACAGGATGCTCGCCTGTTCCGGTTCTGGATGGAACATAAGATTCCACCAGACCGAGATTTTTTGTCCCGTCAAATCCACCCATTAAATAGATTTTTCCACCCCACTGGGCGCTGGCAAGAGAGGCACGCGGCTGGCTGATTGGGGTCTCTTCCGTCCATTTGTCCAGGGCGGGATTGTACGAAAACACCTTGCTAGAGAAGGCATTTTTGTCGCGCCCACCGAAGAGGTAAAGCTTTCCTTCAAAAACTTCAAGAGCATAGTCGCTTAATGGAATGGGCAGAGATTTCTTAGTAGACCAGGTCTCACCACGCGGGTCGAAAACTTCCAATACGATCGTGGCGTTTTCTCCAGAGGTAATGCCACCCGGGACATATATTTTTTCCCCCAACACAACAGCATTAATGTTGCTCGCAGGTGTTGGTTTTTCAGGAAGATCTTCCCATTGCCCAGTTTGAAAGCTGTACTTACGAACTGCTGCGCTAATTTGTCCGCCCGAGAAACCGCCAATTAGATAAATCTGGGCATTATAAGTAGTCGAAGCTGCAAAACTTGTTGGAGATGGCAGGTCTTCCAGGCCAATCCACCGATTATTATTCAATTCACTGAGAACAGTATTGTCCTCAGTAGTCTGCAAAGAATTGTTAATAAAGCTGTATCCTAAACCGCTAATAACTAGAATTATGACAAGTAAAAATGCCAGTTGAAAACCTGTGAGACGCTTTCGCTCAGGGCTTATGACATTCTCTACATCCGGAGTGGTAGGAATCCTATCAATTGAGCCAGGGCCCGGATTGGGAACAATTATCCCATTTTCAATCGCAAAAAGCGTTGCTTCTGTTCTGGAAGATACCCCGATTTTTTCATAAATATTCGAAACGTGAACCTTGACAGTATTAACGCTAATAAACAGGTCAAGAGCAATTTGTTTATTGCTTTTTCCCTGGCTTACCAATTTGAGTATCTCGCGTTCGCGGTCGCTTAGAGGGTTATTGTCCATGTTGTAGCCGAAGTGTCAGGCAAGAGCCTGAAGAAGCAGGTCAAGTATAAACGAAAATGGCTTTTCACTCAAAATCAACGGGTTATAAGTGGCAGTATTCGGCTCCAAGGTCCTGCTTTGAAGGTGTTGCCACTCACGTAATTGGTCCTCCCTGAGCCCCCGTACCATTCGGCTTCGGCTGCCAGGCGCGGGCGCCCGCCCTGAGTGCTGGCATCCCGGTTTATATCCACATCCGTAAAGGTAATGTCCACAGCTTTGCCAAAGCAGTAATTCTTGCAAGCATTGAGCGTTGTTTGCTCAACCACCATAAAATGCACATGATGCCCGGTGCTTGCGCCAGTATCATCCACGTTCGCGATCTTCATGCCTTGCGAAACGTAAACTCCCCTGATCTTTACACTCGCGGGAATGCTGTTTTTGGCGATGTGGAGGTAAATCTGGTAGGTCCAGGGGCTGGTGGTGCGGTCTTGCAGGGTGATGCTGTTAGTGCAGCCCGAATCGCCGTTGTTGCAGGTGTCGCGCCAATGATAGACAAATCCACCTTTTGCGGCTGTCAGGTCAAACATGGTTCCGTCGGCGAAGTCAAACGCGTAGGTGCAATAATACGTCGGCGTGCAGGAGGAATGCCCCACTGACCATGTCAGGCGTTTGGATAGCCCTCCCACCCAGGGGAGTTTGTACCCCCCATAAATCGTGGTGGTTGGTCCCGCTTTCGGATCCGCCTCGAAGTTGAAGCGCTCTGCAATCTCGTCGCCCTTAAAATCGGTGGTTTTGAAGAAGTTATTAAACTCGGGGTCGGAAGTCAGGTGTAAATTCCAGCTGCCAGCAGCTTCATCCCAGACTGCCAGCACGATCTCAGGCTCCCTGGCAAGCGTCTCGCCCGTCTTGGGGTTGTTTTCTGCCATCCAAAGTACAGCCTGGGTCTTGGTCTCATTGAAATGGATGTCATCCAAAGTCCAGTTATCCTCGCCAACATTGTGAATTAACTCGGGCAATTGGGTATATAGCAAGGTTTCCAATGGCGATTGCTGCTCGAGGGGAGGAGTAGGGATGATGATGTCTTTAGGGGACGTAGTTGAGTTAGCGCTAAAAATTAAATACACCGCTACCGCAGCCAGCAGGAAGATTGGGATCCAAAGCTTGGTCGCGTGGCTCTTCCGCGGTGAGGGCTCGGTATTTGGAGTGTAAGTTTGGTTACTCATAAGTCCACCTTATGCTATTAAATATATTCAAGGATTAAGGTGCAAGTATCTTGCCAGAGGCCTCGGCCCCCATAAGAATACACGACGCAGGCTGCGCAAACGCTCTGCAACCAATCGTGTTTTGGCTAAGGGGGTCTTTACTTTTTCTGGCGCTCCGTTCGGAACAAAAACTCTCGCCAAATTCCAATCTCCAACCCGCTCCTCCTTTTGCGTTATACTAAGGAAGTCAAGCTGCCATGCTCACCCATTATGGCAGATACTATTACTTGTCAGGAGGACGTGCATGCCACCCAAGGGATGGGTAGAAATTAACGAACTGTATTGTAAGGCTTGTGAGACTTGCGTCACCGATTGCCCCACGCAAACACTGGCAATTGACATGAGCCGGCTGACAGCGAAGGGCTATCACCCCGCTTTTATGATTCACCCCGAGAACTGCAGCGCCTGTGGTACCTGCGCAGTGGTCTGCCCCGATGCCGCCATCACGGTCTTCCGCGGTGTGCGCCCGAGCACAGAAAAAGAAGGGGAAGGCGCGTAATGGCACTTGAACTGATCAAAGGTAATGTTGCCATTGCTGAGACCGCCTTGAGGGTGGGCTTGGTTTCGTACTTTGGTTATCCCATCACCCCCCAAACCGAGCTGCTCGAGCATCTCAGCGCGCGCATGCCGGAACTCGGGCGTGCTTTCGTGCAAGCGGAAAGTGAACTCGGCGCGATCAACATGGTCTATGGCGCTGCTTGCACCGGGCTTCGCACCATGACCTCCAGCTCCAGCCCAGGCGTCAGCCTGATGCAGGAGGGGCTTTCGTATATCTCCGGCACCGAGCTGCCCGCGGTCATCGTGGATGTCGTTCGCGGTGGTCCTGGCTTGGGCAACATCGCCCCCTCCCAGGCTGATTACACTCAGCTGGTCCATGGCGGCGGGCATGGTGAGTATCACCTGATCGTGCTCGCGCCTGCCTCCGTGCAGGAAGCTGTCGACCTCACGGGTCTGTCTTTTGACCTCGCGGAGAAATACCGCATGGTGGTCTGCCTGCTGCTGGATGGCTCTCTGGGGCAAATGATGGAGCCCGTGGAGCTTCCCGAGTTCCAACCCTTGCGCACCACCCCGCCCGCCTGGGCTGTGGGTAGCCCTGATTCCAAAGAGCGCGTCGTGTTGACCTCAATCAACATTGACCCTCCCACCCAGGAACGCTTCAACGTCAAGATGATGACTCGCTGGCAGGAAGTTGAAAAGAACGAAGTCCGCTACAAGGGCTATTACCTGGAAGATGCTGAATACGTCGTGATTGGATATGGCACTGCTGGTCGGATTGCCCTGACTGCGGTGCGTGCTGCCCGCGAACAGGGCCTCAAGATTGGCTTGTTGCGCCCTATCAGCCTCTCCCCATTCCCCACCAAGGCGGTTGACGAACTGGCTGGCAGGGTCAAGGGCTTCCTTGTGGTTGAAATGAGCAACGGTCAGATGTTGGATGACATCATCTCCATCGCTGCCAAACGTGTACCGGTGGAATTCTATGGTCGCATGGGCGGCATGGTTCCCTATCCTGACGAAATCTCCAATGCCATTACTAACCTCGTGAATGGCCCGCACGATGTCAACTTGGACGCGCGCGGAAAATGGCTGGCTGAAATGCGCGAGCTCGTGGGAACAGGAGAGTAGATCATGACTGATACCGATGTGAAAGTTGTCGCGAAACGCCCGCTTGGCTTCACCGACCGCACCACGCACTATTGCCCGGGCTGCACGCACGGCGTTGCCCACCGCCTGATCGCGGAAGTGCTTGAAGAAATGGGCGAACTGAAGAACACCATCGGCGTTGCCCCCGTGGGATGCGCCGTTTTTGCCTATAACTACTTCGATTTTGACTTTGTCGAAGCTGCTCACGGCCGCGCGCCAGCGATGGCGACCGGTATCAAACGCACCCTCCCCGGCAAGATCCTCTTCACCTACCAGGGTGATGGCGATCTGGCTTCGATGGGCATGGGCGAGATCGTTGCTGCCGCATCGCGCGGCGAGCAGATCACGGTTATTTTCATCAACAACACCAATTATGGCATGACCGGCGGTCAGATGGCTCCAACCACCCTGCCCGGTCAGAAAACCTCCTCGTCTCCCCTCGGGCGCGATGTTGAAACCCAGGGTTACCCCATCCGCACGGCTGAGCTACTTGCAACGCTCGATGGCGCCGCCTTTGTGGCACGCCGATCCCTGCATGACGCCCGCAGTATCCGCATGGCAAAACGTGCCATCCGCACTGCCTTTGAAGTGCAAAAACAAGGCTTGGGCTTCTCGATGGTGGAGTTGCTATCCATATGCCCGACCAATTGGGGCATGAATACGGCAAACTCCCGCCAGTGGCTGGTTGATCGCATGCTGCCATACTACCCCGTTGGCGACTTTAAGACCTCAACCGCTGTCAGCGAAATGAAAATTGGAGGAAATTAGCATGCAGGCTGAAGTTATCATTTCGGGTTTTGGTGGTCAGGGAACGCTTTATGCCGGGCAGGTTTTGGCCTATGCCGCCATGGATGAAGGTAAATATGTGACCTGGATCCCCTCGTACGGTCCTGAGATGCGCGGCGGCACAGCCAACTGTACCGTGGTGGTCTCGGATGACGAGATTGGCTCGCCGACCGCCCTTCACCCCACCGCTGTGATCGCGATGAACCTTCCCTCACTCGACAAGTACGAACCCATGATCAAACCGGGTGGTTACCTGATTGTGAACGCGGATATGGTCAATCGCGTGCCTGCCCGTGAGGACATCCACGTGCTGATGGTGCCTGCGAGCAAGATTGCGCAGGAGATTGGCAACGAACGTGCCGCCAACATGGTGCTTTTGGGCACCTTGGAAGGCAACATGCACTTGCTGCCAGATGGCGCACTTGAACGCGCCCTCGATGCCCACACCGCTGCTCGCCTGAAAAAGTTCATCTCGATGAACATCGAGGCTCTGCACCGCGGCGCCGAGTACCAGGCAGGATAGTTTTTAACCGTTTTGACCAATAGGCGCTCAAATTGCTTGAGCGCCTTTTTTACCTCCGGTATTGGTCCTCTTTTTTTTGTAGGGAAGGGGCTTGACCCCTTCCGCAAGCATTTGTGGAGAATCCAACCTTCCCCTGGTAGCGAAGCGGATAGAGCATCCCGTTCCTCAACATCGCCCCCTTCACCACTATTGTCGATGCTGGTGCCAACCCTGCGTTGAACAATAATCCCCGTCATCGCGATCTCCGTCATCGTGAGCCGTAGGTCAGGTTGCGCAGTTCAACCTGACGGCGGATGCCCGGATTTTTTGAGGGCTTTATTACCCAACATTCGTGACGTCAGGTTCAACCCCATTCGCTGTGCTCAGGGGCAGGCCTCTGTCCTGTCACAAATTCTCACCTGTGGGGTGCCACAGGTGCAAGACCGTTCCCTACGTCTAACAAAAATCCCCGTCATCGCGAGCGAAGCGCGGCGATCTCTACTCCGACACTGTCATCCTGAGCAGCGCGACTGCTTGCGTCCCCTTGCGGGAAG
>CAYPBU010000006.1:0-50692 GCA_964409045.1 uncultured Anaerolineaceae bacterium
TTGCTGCTCGGGGACCACCTGCCAGGCACGCTGCAGCAGCGTTTTGGTGGGCGCGTTGAAGTACTTCTGGACATCTGCAAACTCGGGCATGTCGGGTCCCTTTCTCCGGTGGCTGACAAAATTATACGCTATCTTGCGGGCACAGGGCGAGGGGGTGAGGAACGTTGCGTATGATTGTTTACACATTATCCGGGGTGATTATTTACAGTCTTCGGGCAGACACGGGGGTCTGCCCCTACGACCCCCATTGCCCTAAAATGCCCAGATGTAGGGGTAACCCCCTATGGTGACCCGTTGCCATGGCAAAAATGAGGTTATCTCCACAATTTTAGTTGATCTGTTTGATCGATAAAAGGGTAAGTAATCACCCTAAAAAAATGAAAACCATCATTATCTGAACACACCCCCCGTCCCTACAATAAATCCGTCATCGCGAGTCGTAGGTCAGGTTGCGCAGTTCAACCTGACATCGGAAACCGAGGAGTTTAGATACTCGGTCCGAGCGTATGCGGGGCGTATGACGGTTTTTTCGTGGAGAATGCGTCCCTGCCCTGGCAGCGAAGCGGATACGGTGCGCCGTTCCATTTGTCTTGTTGTAGGAAACGGTCTCGTACCGTTCCGTTTTGAATGCGGAAGGGGTCAAGCCCCTTCCCTACAATAAACCCGTCATCGCGAGGAGCGTAGTGACGTGGCGATCTAAAGTAGTTAAGGATAGCTCGTTCAGGGGGTAGGAAACGTTGTTATGACTCTATTCGAAAAGATCTGGATCGGGCGAAATCGGTTGACATTTTGACCCATTTCGGGTAATATCGTTGGGCATCGTGGCGAGGTAGCTCAACGGTGGAGCAGTGGACTCATAAGCCATTGGTTCTGGGTTCAAATCCCAGCCTCGCCATTTTTTGTTTTAATTTGGTCTTGAGTTTACCCTGAGGAAAAAAACCTGACCTAACGATATCCTCTTCACACTGACCCATTATCGACAGCCACTAAGGTTCTGAAGTGATGACACCTGCAATTTCCAATTATGTCGGATAAAATGGTTCCAAATCGGTTCGAGTCAATAGGACAGGGATGAACCTGGACGATAAACTTCTTCAACATTTCATGGCCACTTTCTATGGGTCAGGAAACTTTCGTGGTGATTACTGGTTCATCGGCATGGAAGAAGGGGGTGGAAATGATCTCAGCCAGGTAACAAAGAGACTCAATGCTTGGGCTGAACTTGGGGGCACAGAACTTGTCGACATACACGAATTTCACCTCAAAATCGATTACCCTCAATACTTCAGAGATCCTGTAAAACTGCAAAGAACATGGATGCAACAGGCGAGGATTGTGCTGGCATCAAAGGGGCTGCCTTATTCCTCAGCAGATGTTCGAACTTATCAGAGAGACATTATTGGTCGAAAGAACAGTGAAACCTGCTTGTTGGAGTTGCTGCCGTTACCATCGCCAAGCCTGAACGTTTGGAATTACAGTCTCTGGTCAGATTTGCTTTTCTTGAAAAACCGCAAGATCTACCGCGATTATTGCGTTCCGTGGCGCATAGAGCATATACGATCGAGAATCAAGGATCATAAGCCGAAGTTCGTGGTGTTTATGGGGCAGGGTTATTCCGATTATTGGAAAAATATTGCTGGTCTGAATTTTACTGATGAAGGTGGATACTGGAAGGCTAAAACCGAGGGGACAACTTGTGTCATCACCAAATATCCAGCCGCCCAAGGAGTCACCAACGCTTATTTTGAAACAATCGGTAAACAATTATCTCAACGGTGACAGTCTGCAGTCCAAAGAACATTTTCCATCTGTCTTTATGGGTAGGGCCACGGCATGCCGTGCCTTGCTGGAGCAATTAATCATAATTAACAGGGTAGCATTTGCCTTCGAAAGTGTGATTCCCAACGAGGCCGCCCGTAGGTTGTGAGGTAGTAGAGACCTAGCGGTGAAAAGCCTCGCGCGGCCTGTGCCCGAAACGTAATGGATGGGTATCAAGAGACCGGCGAGAACAAGTGGGGGGTCGCAATTTGTTGACTGTATCGACTGGAGTGTCGTCAATAAATGTGATTACTTAGTCCAGTAATGACCCGCAGTATTCGCAGATTTTCCCCTTTGTTGTCGCGCCGCAAGTTTTACACCTCTTAGGTTCTTCAGCTTTGGCCTGAAGTTCCATTACTCTTGTTCTGAGGTCAGCTTCCCTTTGCTTTGCTTCAAGATCAGCCTTGGTTTCTGCCTTCTTCAGTCTGGCAGTTTTTATCGCTGGGTAGAAATGAGCAACTACCAGAACAGCTCCGATTATTATTCCAGATATTGCTGCTTGTCCATCCTGACCGATATTACCAAATCCGCCGATCAGGAAAAATATGCCAAAAATGATTTTCCAATTGGTCTTGAACCATGACTTGTTTTGAGTGTAATATCCCATGTCCCCCGTAACGGTTTGTGATGGCACTACTTTTTTGGAACATGACTTACAGATATGTCGATTTCCATCATACACCCCGCCAGCTTTTTTAAAATCAAATTGCCTGCCACAAATTTTACAAACCACCCAATGAGAACGTCTAGCCATAGTTACCCTTTGATGAATTGGCGATGTTTGAAAAAAGTATAACATACAAGAAAATCCATCTTCGTGGGAATCTGGTGCTTATTTGCGCTCGTTCAGAGCCGCAAGATGGTTGGGTCGGGAATTCCAATGTTCTCGATTTTTAAAATGGTTGTGTTGGAATGCACATCACGTTGCCTGCCCTTTAAAGGCTTCCCAATTCTATGGTATAATCCTAATCAGCATCAGGAATGCCTGCGCGAGCAGGCTGGCAACCGGCCAGGAAACAGCACGGTGCCCTCAGACCATCAGGTCTGGATGTGCGAAAGAGCGATTTCGAAATAAGGTTTCTGTTTTTGTTTAAGCCCCTTCGATTCCCCGCCTTTCCACGACCCCAAGCCATTCCACTCCTGGTAGCAAACTAAAAAGGAGCAGAAATGATTAAGATAACAGAGCACGAAATCAGGAAAATGGAAGAGCAGCGTCCGGGAATTACAGAGCAAATCTGGGATTTCGAGAATATGGATCTGCCCGCTTGCCCGGTGTGCGGATCGGCGGATACCGCCAGCGTGCAGGTCGGGGTGATTGGGCGCACGATCTATATCGCCTCGGCGACCACGAAGTTTCACCTGATGCCAAATGGGAACGGCAAAGGGATTTACTTCTGCAACGTCTGCCGGCAGCAGTTCGGTCCGAGCAAGAGGACAGAATAATTGGACGACCATGTCCTAAACGGCTACCCCTACGAAATGATGGAGACCTGACGGTCAACGACCTCGCAAGGACTGGAGACCGGCGAGAACGAGCATGAATAGCCGGATTGCATTATGCAACCCGGCCTACAAAAAGCGGTCAACCACAGGGGGTTGACCCTACAACGAAAGCTATAAGCCGGGTTCAACTTCGAATACTCTTCGAGCACAATGACCCGGCTTACATTTAAGACCTCTCAGGCTATCTCTTCCCCGTCTGTTCCACGAAGAATTCCCACATCAGGCGGGTGGCGTCGATCTCCTGGGTGGTTTTACCGACGATAAATTCGGGCAGCGGTTTGCCGCCGGGCCAGGCGTGACCGCCATCGGAGATGGTATAGAAGACCACGTCTGCTCCCGGTTCACATCCCTCATACCGCACCCCTCGCACGTGATCCTTTTCCAGGAAGACCGTTTCGTTGGGGTCACAGCCATTGAGTTGCGCGTAGTCGTCTACAAATGTGGGGATGTTGGGGAACATAACCGGGAAGCTCCTTGCTAAACCGCCCGTATAGGGCACGATCTGATCTGCTTGCCCGTGGAAAAAGATTCCAGGAACGCCGCCGGGGCAATCTGCGAGATCCACCAGGTACGCCCCAGCCACGCCGCCAATCGCCGCGATGCGCTTGGGCATGCTGCAGGCAAGTCTCAGCGCCATGCCGGCGCCATTGGAGAGACCGCTGGCGTAGATGCGCTCAGGGTCAATGGCGTATTCTGTACTCAATTTGTCGATCAGGTCCCTGAAATACTGCAGCTCAATTTCGACTTGGGTCGGGTCATCAATGGAAGGGGAGACCCGCCAGCGCTTGGGAAAGCCCAGACCTGAAGGGTAGACCACGATGAAGCCCTGCTCATCCGCCAGCTCATTCCAACGGCTGACTGCTGCTTGGTTGGCTGGCCATTGAGAAAAGCCATGGATGTTAATTACGAGGGGCACTGGCTTTGCGGCGTTGTAAGTCTTGGGCACGTAGAGCAGGTACTCGCGCCGCTCGCCTGAAGAAACCAGGCGTCCGTTTGTGCGGTCGGCGAGCTTCCAAGCGATCAAACCAGCCAGGAAAAACAATCCAATGACAATAACAAACAAGAACATAACCTTCAGTAAGTTTTTCATGAGAACCTCTCGGAGACGTTATTACTATCATACCAGTGGGTGTCATGTCGGACAATATTTCAATGACTAATGGTGAAAGCTTGCCGCGTTTGTTCAATAAGCCCTTCTCATTTCAGAAGCAAAACTCTTAGGGTGGCAATCACCGGTCTCGGTTTTTCCACATCCGGACCATGAAATAACCAAGGGCAAGGGAAATTAATCCGAAGAACACCACGGCGAAAAGCAGCTGATTTCTGTCTCCGAGAGACAAGGAATCGGAAGCGAATTTCAGCGAAAGGACAATCGCGATAACCGCCGCGAGGAAAATAAAGAAGGAAACAGATACCGCTTTTAGGTTACGACGGTTGCGATCCGCCAGCCCTTCCTGGTCACTGAAGGCTTGTGGACGTTCGTCTTTGTATTCCATCCGCCAGATATGAGCGCTTGCCATGCAACCCAAATATTCCCAGCCAAACTCCTCATAGGTCGGGATATAGTCAGCGCGTGGCGATACCTGCGGATCGTAGACGAAGCGGTACTTTTTGGGTATGCCTCGTTCGAATTTCATGCAGACCGAATCCCACTGTCCCACTTTGTTTAGCTGCCAACCTTCGGCTGCCATCTGTTCGAGCCAGTCTTCATAATCAGACGGAATTAGATGGCGAAACGCCGAGAATAAAACGATCTTCTTGTTACTCACAGCTCCTCCTTGATGTTGTTATAAAGCTCTGCAATTCGGTGCGCTTCTTCGTGCAGAATTTGCTTGCCCAATTGTGTGATGATATAAATTTTTCGTCTTTGTTCTTCCCGAACGCTCTCAATCAGACCGTCTGATTCGAGTTTTCCCAGGCTCGAATAGGCG
Organism: uncultured Anaerolineaceae bacterium; assembly: GCA_964409045.1. GTDB lineage: Bacteria > Chloroflexota > Anaerolineae > Anaerolineales > Anaerolineaceae > Mesolinea. The sequence continues at coordinate 5,253 of CAYPBU010000006.1, forward strand.
GTTCCTGCGCCAAGCGTGATCCGCCCTTTGGTCAGCATTTTTACGTGCTGCAGGATGCCGTATCCGTGGCGTTCCTGTTTTAAAGAGAGCAGGATGTAGAACATCGTTTCGCTCATCGGGATATACCTTTTTCGCGCTTTTTCCAGACTCATAGAACTCCTTCAGTGATATTCATCGTTATGATGTACCACAATGTAATATATCACGACGCGATATAACTGTCAAGTCAAATCGTTGGCTTATCTCAAGCGATCCAGATGGATGGGCACTGGTTCAAAATTCGGCAACACCATTGGAAGGTAGCAAAGCATTTGGCAACGTCCTCGCAACTCCCAACGATAAGTCTTCGAGTGCTTGCGTGTGAGTTATTGCCTGGGCTTTGGACGTGACCAAATCTTAGGTCATAGCGATCATGGGTTCGTTGAGCGAATTGTGCTTGGTCTGGACCATAACTAAAGCTTGATCTCTATTAGGGATCAAGTAATCCTCTGGCAGATCCTTCTTTTGCTTGTGTAAAACTGAAACCAGGGAATCAGGTCAGACAGATAATTAAGAAGGTACAATAGTTATATAAGACAATCATATATAGAAGAAACCTCATCAATAGCAATTCACCTAAAGGAGAGATAGAGTGGGCAAATACAGTGAGTTTATAGCACCAGAAAGGCGAGTTAGACCTACGCCGAAGAGTTTGGTAAAAGAGGATGGGTCGTGTGAATTTGGCAATTTCGACAAGGAATTTGAGGAAATGGATTTATTAGCACTAAACCACCCGACCTCTGCTCCCCAGTTTCTAAACAAACTCAAACTGACACTTTGGGAAGCAACCGAAGTTCACCTGAAGAACGGCGTGCTTCTGGCTGTTGTTTGTGATATGGGCATCTTCGGGATGACCTTGAACATCTTCTACGACAAGCGCGATCACAAAGTTCACTCCTGGACGACAAACCTCAAGAGCAAGGACACAAAAATTGCTCCGAACCTGCTCAACGGTTCGATTGCCGAAGCGCACACTCCTGTAAGCTTTGTGAAATACGTCAACAACTTCCAGGATGGCAAGTGCGACCTCTCCGGCAAACATGAAGGGCCGTGCCTTGTGACGGTGCCCAATGAGGGTAAAGAAGCCTGGAAAAGTATCAAAGAGAACACGACTGAGGGTACGATTGAGTACAACTTCTCACTAACACGCTTAAGTGACCGTTGTGTGGCGAGTATTCCCTTCTCAGCGACACGTCCGCGCCCCCTCTTTAGTCAGAAAGATTTTTTCAAGGCGGAAGGCAGACTGGTGATCAATGGCGAGGAAATGCTCTCGGATGAGGATACCGTGGCGGTGGTTGATGATCACCGTGGCTACTATCCCCGCCGTGCGCATTACGACTGGGTTACCACCATGGGCAGATGCACCGTTGATGGAGAACAGAAACTGATTGCCTTCAACCTCACCCGAAACCAAAGCATCGACCAGGACAAACATAATGAGAATATCCTCTGGCTCGAAGGCAGATCCAGCATTCTTCCCCCGGTCACTTTCAGCCGCAGCATTGAGTCGAAAGATTTCAAGAACTACTCGGAGTGGACGATCAAAGACGAGCACGACATGGTCAACCTCAAGTTCAAGGTTTATGGCATGAATCCGATGATTACGCATGCGGTGGTGGTAAACATCGACTACTATGTGGCTTTTGGCGAACTTGAAGGCTACCTTCGCGACGAAGATGGAAATAAATACGTCCTGGATGGAATGCTCGGAATGGGTGAAGACAAGACGCTTTTGCTGTAGCGTTCTTCGAGACCTTAGCCGGATTGCTTACCTGCCCAAGGTAAGCATATTTGTAAAGGGGATGGATCTCAAGTAGTTGTCGCAATTGGTGGCGACTACTTGGATTGTTTTATTTCAGGTAAATCCTAAACAGCGAGAGGGTTGTCCTTGCAGCAAGCAAAGACGTTCAAACATTCTCTCCTTTCGATCGAAACATTTTGATTCCCGAGTGCCATTATTGTATAGTTTTATTATCCGAACATTTTGCGCATTTACTGATTCTTCAGACCGATCCGCGGGGTTTGAGCTAATGAGTTAAGTTGCCTCAGCTAACGAGCATTCACCAGGCAATCAAACCGCAACAGGAGGCATCCTTGAGAGAAAAACACCCCCAATTTCCACCCTTCGGGAATGAGGAAGAAATTGAAGCTTTCCTGGAAAGACCACTTTTGGCAAGGTTCTGTTCGTTGAATGAGGATGGAACCATCCATGCCACACCGATTTATTATGTTTATCAAAATGGGGAATTTCTGTTTGGGACGCAAGTGCAAGCGCACAAAATTCAGAATATCCAACGCGATCCGCGAGTCAGCGTGTTGATTGACACCGATGAGCCGGTGTTGCAGTCCGTTTTAGTGTACGGACAAGCCGAGCTCGATTTTGAGGACCTCCTCGAAAAACGTGTCATGATCCTGGAGCGATATTATGCAGACCCGACCCATGCGAGAGCATTTGCGGAAAGGTTGACCAAAGCCTGGGAAACCGTCATCATTCACGTGCGACCTGAAAGAGTGGTCACGGTTGATTACAGCAAGCCCTATTCGATTGATTAGGTGTTCTATCACAAGGGTAAATAAGAACGCATCATCTGTTTCGGTTTTTCCACAACTGCAGGATGAAGTAACCGAGAACAAGGGTTATTACTCCAAAGAAAATGCCGGCAGCTACAAGTTGATTTCTGTTTCCAGTTGATAAGGAAGTTGATGCGAATCGTAATGACAAGCCGATCGCGATGATTCCTGCAAGAAAAATGAATAGCGAAGTAGACGCCGCCTTCAGATTGCGGAGGTTACGGTCTGCCAGCCCTTCTTGGTCACTGAAAGCTTGCGGACGGACGCCTTCGTATTCCATCCGCCAGATGTGAGCGCTCGCCATGCATCCCAAATAATCCCAGCCAAACTGCTCATACGTCGGGATGTAGTCTTTACTAGGCGATACTTGCGGATCGTAGACGAAGCGAACCTTCTTCGGCAACCCTCTCTGGAAGGTCATGGTTACTGAGCTCCACTGTCCTATTTGATTGATGTGCCAACCTTCAGCCGCCATCTGTTCGAGCCAGTCTTCGTAGTCAGATGGAATCAGATGCCTAAACGCTGAAAACAAAACAATCTTTCTGTCACTCATAGTTCCTCCTTGATGTTGTTATAAAGCTCAGCAATGCGTTGGGCCTCTTCAGATAGAATTTGCTGCCCAAGAGGCGTGATCAGGTAGATCTTGCGTCTCTGCTCTTCCCGAACGCCCTCAATCAGACCGTCGGATTCGAGTTTTCCCAGGCTCGAATACGCTGTGCCTGCGCCGAGCGTGATACGCCCGCTGGTCAGTATTTTGACATGCTGCAAAATGCCATAACCGTGGCGCTCCTGTTTTAGTGAGAGAAGGATGTAAAACATCGTTTCACTCATCGGAATATACCTTTTTCGGGCTTTTTCAACACTCATCATCGCTCATTTCTGATTATTAGACGTTCTAATGTATCACGTCACAATATATCACGTCGCGATATAGATGTCAAGATGGAATGAAAGTTTCATAACTTTAGGGAATTATGCGAGAGATTCGTTAGTTTTCAGATTTCTGAAGCTTTTTCGGATCATCGACTACGCTTAATATTATGAGTCAAAACCAGCCAGATGGCTGGTTTTGACCATCAACTGCACAGGGTATGATCTACGGAATGAATTGCTAATTCAGCTTAAGCGGCGTTGTTAAGCAGGTTTCGCTATCGGCAAAGGTCGTGATGGGAGCATTCGCGACTTTGCCATTGTAGCTGACAGAAATGTTCAGGTTCATGTTTCTTGGAAGCCAAACGCCAATGAAGCCGTTATCCATTGTTTCCCGGTCTTCGTCAATAATTGCTTTACCTTCTGAATCGGTGATCAGAACATGGACAACCACATTTACCAATTCTCCCCTGCAACCACTGAGGCTGTGGAAACCGCAGGGATGGGTCGAGTTTTCGTATGGAGCGAAGGAGAGATAGAAACTATCTTCGGGGACTTTGAGACCGACTTTATTTTCTCCATCCTGGAGCGTCAGAAACTTCCCATCGATCGAAGAGCTCAACTCTTTTGGCTCTTCAATGCTGCTGTCCAATTTGTTGACAATGGTCTTCACATCAAGACCCGCTAGGTCGTACTTCTCTAAAAATGCAGCCTGGACTCTTCGGGTTTGAATGGTGCTGAGAGCAAACATCAATCCTGCTACGAGAACGACAGCTAAAACAACCAAAATACCTCTATTTTTCTTCATCTTGTATGCTCCTAAATCCTATTATTGCTTTATTTTTGATATTCCAGACATGCTACATCCAGAATTTAGTGCCAGTTTTCCATCCGAACTCAGCTTCAAACCCACCAAATCTAGTTGGTCATTGAAGATCCTTCAGCATTTGTTTGAATTGTTCCGGTGAAATTTCTCCTCGCGCGTATCGCTGCTCAAGAATTTCTTTTGCAGTAAGAGGGGTATGCTCGTCTTGATTTCTTCGGCTTGACCGAAACAATCCTTGTGTCGCAAGAACGACCAGGATGATTAAGGCGATCCAAAATAGGAACATCCCGCCTGCCATGCCAATCCATCCAAAGCCACCGTTTCCAAACATCATCCTTGCCTCAATTTCTGGAGAGTATGCATCCAGAGGGGTACTTAACTCGTACGATAAGAGGATATCGCGGCAGGATGAAGTTGCGACTAAGCGAATGTAAATTTATTCTAAAGATTTGAAGCTACAGTGATCGGCAGCGCGAAGCTGAAGGTACTGCCTTTGCCTTCACCCTGGCTTTCAGCCCAAATGCGACCTTGATGGGCTCTCACCAAGACTTGGGCTATCGTCAGACCTATCCCACTGCCACCACTGGCACGCGCCCTGGATTTATCCGTGCGATAGAAGCGATCGAACACAAGGGGAATCTGCTCGGGGGAGATGCCAATGCCCGTATCGGAAACCGAGAATATGACTTCATTCTTCTCCCGCAAGGCACGGATGGTTACTTTGCCACCGGGTGGTGTGTATTGAAGGGCGTTGCCTGCCAGGTTTGTTAAAACCTGCAGTATGCGATCTTTATCTACCAAAATCTGAGGCAGATCCGGACCAACGGCCATCTCGAGTTGAATGCCCTTTTCTTCAAACGGTCTGCCGAGGTTTCCATGGATGGTTTCGACCAAACTTGCAGGTGAAATGGAGACCGGTTTTAGTTGAAATTCCCCGCCTTCCACACGGTGTAATTCCTGCAGGTCATTCACCAGGCGTTGCAGTCGCTCAATTTCCGTATTGACCATCTGGTAAACCTCAGGATTTGCCGGCAACACCCCATCAATCATCCCTTCCATGTAGCCTTTGATGGCTGTCAGGGGGGTGCGAAGCTCGTGACTGACATCGCCAATTAACTGCCGCCGCATTGTCTCGGTCTTTTCGAGCTTCTCTGCCATCTGGTTGAAGCTGAGAGCCAATTGGTTCAATTCATCTATTTGCTCAAAATTGACTTTGGGCGAGATGTCCAGTCGGTCCTGATATTCTCCATCAGCAATCCGGTGGCTGAGTTTCATCATACGCTGGATAGGATTAACCACCTGGCGGCTGATAAAAAAGCTGGCAACCATCGCGGCGATCAGCGCGGCAATTGCAGCAAAGGAAAGGGCCTCATTAACAGACGCGGTATAGCTATCATACAGCTCCTGTTCCATTGCCTTGTCATCGCCCAAAACGTTTTGACCAGCCATCATGGCAGACATACCCGCGAGGTGACGGTCGAAAGCGGCAGGGAAGGACAAGGTGGTAGCAGTGGCAAGCACCACCAAACCGACCAAAACCACCAGGGTGTACGAAAGAAACACCTTCCAAACGAGCCGTGATCGCAATAATTTCAGCATCAGATCAACCTTTGTCCTCGAAGCGATACCCGACCCCTCGGATGGTATCAATCAATTGGTACTCGCCGAACTTTTGCCGAATGTGACCGATGTGCACATCGACCACGCGCGTGTCGCCAAAGAATTCGTATCCCCAGACTTTTTCCAACAACTGCTCCCGGCTTAAGACCATGCTCTGGTTTTGGGCAAGGGTAACGAGCAGATCAAACTCAATTGCAGTGAGATCAATTAATTTCTGGTCCAGCCACACACGCCGCTCAGAAAGATCGATGCGCAAGTGAGCAAAAATGAGCGAGGAGGACGCCTCTGCGCTGCCCGTTCCAATTTGCAGCCTCCTGAGAGCGGCTTTGATGCGGGCAACCAATTCACGCGGGCTGAATGGCTTGGTCAGATAGTCGTCCGCTCCAACGGAAAGCCCAACAATCTTGTCGACTTCCTCAGTGCGAGCGGTCAGCATGATCACGTAAACATCCGATTCGCGGCGCAAGTTAGCCAGCAGCTCAATCCCATCCATGCCTGGCAGCATGACATCCAGGATGATGATGTCGGGCTTGAACGTTTTCGCGGCTTTCAACCCTGAAGGTCCATCCATCGCGGAGAGTTGCTCGTAGCCTTCGGCTTTTAAATAGGCAGATACAACCGTATGAATGGAGGGTTCGTCGTCGATGATGAGGATTCTTGCAGTGCGCACAGTCGGCTCCTTGTCCGCTATTTGATGAATTTATTTTACATACAAAAAGGGGTCGCTGTTAACGCGACCCCTACAAAAATTGGCAAGCGGGATTATTCTGATTCTTCGATAAAAATCCCATGCCATGAGTGGAAAAAGACTTCCCCGCTGAAGCCATTCACGCTGAGCATGCCTGTCACTTTGCCGTCCTTTAAAATGTCGATCGTATAGTAGCCATAGAAAGGATCTGCGTCTTCCGCGGTCACAGAGACCGGAAATTCCCTGTCGAGGAATGCTTGTGCTGCCTTGAGAGCATCTTCAGGGGTCACGGTCATGGTTTTATCGGTCACATCGGAATATTGATTTCTTCCCATCATTCCCCCCATCATGCCACCCATCATGCCGCCCATGTGCCCATATTTCAGATTCCACATCATGTTAGGACCATACTCCGGAGATACCGACTTGCTGGAGGGGTCGACGAGTAACTCCATCGCTCCGATGCCGGTACTCTTTTCGACGATGCGCGCATAGGCATTATTGTCAAAGATCATGATCTCTTCCAGCTCCAGGTCGGAATTACCCAATCTTTTCAAATAGGCTTCCACAGCTTGTTTTGCGTCCTCAACCGTGAGCGGCTCAGTGCTGGTTGCGTTGGCGGAACAAGCTCCGCCCATCATGTTGTTGTTCCCCATCATACCGCCCCGACCAGGAAAATTACAGTCAGATCCCATCATGGGGCTTCCCTGGTTGCGGGAATTACGGTTCATCATCATGAATGAATCGGTCCTACCCCAGCCAGCTGTGAAGCGCCCGACGAGAAATCCTGCTCCAAAAATTAAGGTGGACACGAGAATCACCGCGAGGACGACCAAGACAACGCTTAATATTTTTTTCATTTTTTCTTCCTTTTTCCAATTTACAGATATTAGTAGATAAAACGTAGCAGGCGAAGGTGACGGGGGGATGAAGGCTCTCTAAAGTTATTGTAAAGATTACGGTTTTTAGCAGGAAAAGCCTCACACGGTGGAAAAGTGGTGGATTCTGTTGGAGTGAGCCTGAGCGAGGTGGTTGGTGGGATGAGGGTGTTGAGCGGACTCATTCCGACCTGCGGCTCGCGGGATAAAACCAGTATGCTTTCAAAGTAGGGATAAGTGCTTTTATAGGAATGTTGTTATGGAAAGTACGATTTATTGAGAAGGTTTTCTCCAATCATCATGCCGAAGAGTATAATGATTTCCATCCACCTATTTGATACTTCAGAAACTGGAGTCCATATGAAAAAGCCTTTGGCTATCCTTTTGGTGCTTGTGCTGGCTTGTTCTTTTGCTATTTTCAGCGCTCATTCCGGCTCTGCCGCGCCTGGACTTGCCCAGACACTCTCAGAACCCGCAATATTATTTGTTCTTCCCAACGGAACAAGTGTGACGTGTAGCTCATGGGCGGATGCCTGCGAACTGCAAGCCGCAATCGGTCTGGCGCAAGCCGGCGATGAAATCTGGGTTGGCTCCGGGACTTACAAACCGACAACTGACGCAAACCGGGCGGCAAGCTTTGTGCTGAAAGCCGGAGTTGCAGTTTACGGCGGATTTGCTGGAACAGAGACTTCGCGTGATCAGAGAAATTGGGTCACCAACGAAACCATACTCAGCGGAGAAATCGGAGACCCCAACCAGACCAACGACAACAGTTATCACGTGGTTACAACCATTGGGGTGCCCGAAACGACTATCCTTGACGGCTTCACCATCCGGGATGGATATACCTATTGGAGCGATCCGGATGTGCGTGGCGGCGGAGTATACAACAAAGAAGGCAGCCAGGCGGTTTTCCAAAATTTGGTCATCCGCAACAACCATAGTCAAATTGACGGGGCAGGGATGTACAACAACTCCAGCAATCCGACCCTAATTGAAGTTGCATTCGTTGCGAACAGTGCTTCCTCTCTGGGGGGTGGGATGGCCAATAAACTTTCCAACCCAAGCCTCACACACGTGACGTTTTCGGGGAACAGCGGTGCCTACGGAGGTGGGATGTATAACGACGCCAGCAGCCCCAGCCTGGTGAATGTGGATTTTGTGGCAAACACGACTAGTTTGAACGGCGGTGGCATGTCTAATTGGATCGCAAGTGCCCCCACACTTAACAATGTTACTTTTCAGGGCAACACTACCAGCGGCATTGGCGGTGCAATCTTTAACTACGCCAGCAGTCCGGTCTACGAGAATGGCTCGATAACCGGAAACAGCGCTGCAAATGGCGGAGCGATCTACAATCAAAACTACCTAACTACCCCAAGCAACATGGTGCTCGAGGATGTCCTGATAAACAACAACACGGCAACATCAGGCAATGGCGGGGGCGTATACAACCTCTCGAGCAGCCCGATCCTGAGGGATGTAGAAATCTCTCAAAATCACGCAACAAGTGGGAAGGGTGGAGCGGTTTATAACGACTCCGCGAGCCCACAATTGACAGATGTACTGATATTTGGAAATACTTCTAAGAATGAAGGCGGCGGAATGTATAACAAGGGTACTTACACGGTTCCCAGCAATCCGGTGCTCACCAGGACGCGCTTTGTAAATAACGTTGCCCAAGATGTTTCACACGGTGATGGCGGTGGGATGTACAACCTGGATTGGTGCAGTCCGATTCTGACCGACGTAGTCTTCGAGGGTAACTCCGCGGGCATGCATGGCGGGGGCATGTATAACAGCCAGGCAACCCATCCGGTGCTGCGCAGGGTCCTTTTTGAAGGAAATTACGCCGGTACTCATGGCGGTGGATTGTTCAATACCGCCGCATATCCCAGCCTTGAGAATGTGACCTTCGTTGAAAACACTGCTGTGAATAATGGCGGCGGGATGTGCAGTTGGGCTGTTGTTGACCCTATCAGCATGGTCAACGTCACCTTCGTAAACAACCACTCTACTTACAGCTCTGGAGATGGATTGTTTAGTTCTGAAAGCAACGGGTTTGCAATCACCAATGGCATCTTCTGGGGCAATGACGAGCAGCAAATCGTTGGTGGCGGAACCGTCACGTACAGTGTCGTGCAGGGTGGGTGGGGAGGAGAAGGCAACACTGGAGTCGACCCACTCCTGGCACCGTTGGGAGATAACGGGGGCTTTTCCAAGACGATCGCGCTTGGGGAGGGCAGCCCGGCGATTGACGCAGGCAGCCCAACCGCTTGCCCCGGCGTGGACCAGCGTGGCTACCTCCGCCCGGTTGATGGGGATGGGGTGGATGGCCCGCGCTGCGATTTGGGTGCGTATGAGTATGGGGCTGTGGCACATTTGTATGTCTATCTCCCGGTCGTTGTGAAGTAATTCCTTGCTGAGAAAAAGATTGAACCCCGCATGATACCGTGCGGGGTTCTGCCTTGATCAAGTTTGACAGAGGCATGGGCGAGCGGCTTCACTCATCTCCGCCTGCATTTGTACAATGTATGTAGTAACTATTACTTGAATCGTTTTCATTAATTCTTATATTTAACTCCACCGACCAACCTTTTTCGTTAATCATTCAGGAGGAAAAAATGAAAACGAGACTCAACCTGCCGTTGTCCCATTTCTATAAAAAGTTGCCAATTATTCTATTACTCTCGATAGTCGCAATTGTTGTCACGTTTGCTTACGTTCGAGCACAGACCGGTGGGGAGACTGGTATTCTCCAAAACGCGCCCGCGGTTGAACCATTGGCTGCACCCGTTCCTGGCGGACCAGGTTTCATCATGGTAAACATTCTTGACTTCAAACCTTATAACTCCATGTCTCAAATTGCATATAGTGGAACAAGTTTTTACAATCCGAGCACAACTACTGATGGTAATTATGTGGTTGGGTTAACACTTCCCCATGGGGCAACCATAACCAAGTTGACACTCTATTACTACGACAATACCGTAAAAGACGCGGTTTTGTATCTGGGTTGGGCAAGCGAAGGCACGGGTGCATACATTGCTAACGTTGTCACTGAAGGGGCCCAAACCGCATATCGCTCTTCCTCCAATTCAGCAGCGATCATTGATGGCAACATCGACAACCAAAGCAGAAGCTATTTTCTGGAACTGGTGCTGCCTTACGGCGTTGGTTCTCAACTTCGGATATCGAATGTTCGCATCGATTACCAATACACAGCCTACACACCGGTGATCATGAGATAGAGTGGTTTCTGTGTCAGAGGGAACGGGCACACTGATCTGCCCAGGATTGACATTATCTTAATCAATCCCAATTTGTTCCCCTAAAGATAGGCTCTGAGTTTATCGGCTGACTGAAAACTCGAAGATAGTTTCGTGCTGGTAGGTTTGCCCCGGGTAAAGAATTGGGCTGGTGAAGTCAGGACGATTGACAGCATCCGGTGGAAACTGGGTTTCCAGGCAGAGTCCGCCATGTTTGGGGTAAGGGCTTCCTGATCTGCCCGGAATGGTGGTGTTGATCGCTCCGCCCGCATAAAATTGCACACCGGGCATATCCGTCCAGACGGTCATTTGGCGGCCGCTGATTGGTTCGGAGAGGACGGCTGCTTTGGAGAAGCCCAAGGGCTTGTTCAGAACCCAGTTGTGATCAAAGCCGTTTCCGCGTCTCAGCTGCAGGTCTTCCTGGAAAATGGATGGGGCAATCGATTTGGGCTCTCGGAAGTCGAAAGGCGTCTCGACGACAGGCTGATGATGAAGCGGTATTAGGTTGTCATTCACAGCAGTGAAGTGATCTGCGTCGATCCAAAGGGTGTGGTTCAGGATGTCCGCACAAGCTGGTCCGCCAAGGTTGAAGTAAGCGTGGTTGGTAAGGTTGAGAGGGGTAGCTGCGCTGGTTTGCGCCCGGTATTGGATGGATAGTCGGTTGAGATCATCGAGGGTGTAGCGAACCCAAACAGTCACTTCGCCAGGGTAGCCCTGATCGCCCTCGGGGCTATGCAGGGTGAGGGTCAGGCTGGCGGAATCTTCCGAGGTAGAGGTTTCCACTTGCCAAAGGCGCAGGTGGAAGCCATCAGGTCCGGAATGAAGATTGTTGGGACCATCGTTTTTTGAGAGGGTGTATTTCTTATCGTCAAGCCAAAAGCTGGCATCTGCGATGCGGTTGGCGACCCTGCCAATCAGGCTGCCAAAATACATGGGATTGGTGAGATATTGTGCTGGATCATGATAAGCAAGCACGATGTCTTCGAGTTTCCCGGAACGGTCGCGCGTCCGCAGGCTGACAATGGTGCCGCCAAGGTCGATGATCCCGACGGTGGTTTCATGGGTGTTGGTGAGAGTATAAAGCGTGATTTCACGCCCGTCTGGGGTTTGAAGGAAGGGTGTTTTTTGTATTCGATCCATGCAGTAATTGTATTCTACTTTCGGTGGTATTTACGATGGAGTAGAAAAAGAGAAGCATTTAGAATCGAATTCTTTACAAAGATATCTCTTAAGAGACCTCCTCTCCAAGGACATGGTTCGCTGCACCCCGACCTTTAAAACGAGGTGAACAACCATGGCGTTATCGATCACTCGCATGGGCATGCATCACTCGCGGATGATATAATGACTCAACTACAAATACCAGAGGTAATAATGGCTGAATTCATCACCATCGCACAAATCGACGCGGCGACAGACGCCGTCCGGGCACGCATCCACGCCCAGCCCCAAATCGCACTCATCCTTGGCTCCGGTCTGGGTGAGCTGGCAGATTCCGTCGAAAACCCCACCATCATTCCCACCCGTGAGATCCCCCACTGGCCGGTTTCCACCGTCCCGGGGCACAAAGGCCGCCTGATCATCGGGCAGCTCGAGGGCAAAGAGGTGCTCGTGCTGCAAGGACGCACACATTTTTATGAAGGGCACAATATCTCGCAGATCGGGCTCCCGATCCGCGTGATGCAGCGCCTGGGTATCAAAACTCTGATCATCACCAACGCTTCCGGTGGTCTTAATGACGATTTTCACACTGGCGACCTGATGCTGATCAAAGACCACCTTGCCCTTTTACCGATGGCTGGCGAGAATCCCCTGCGGGGACCCAACCTGGACGAATTCGGTCCACGTTTCCCCGATATGAGCGCCATCTACAACCCTGAGCTGATCCAGCTCGCCGAAGAAGCCGGCGCTGAGCTTGGACTGAAGCTCAAGAAGGGCGTATATGTCTGCCTTTCCGGGCCTTCCTTTGAGAGCCCCACGGACTGCCGCTTCCTCAAGATGGTCGGAGTCGACGCGGTGGGTATGTCCACTGTGCCCGAGGCGATCGTCGCCAAGCATGGTGGGATGGCTATCCTCGGGATTGCCACCATCACCAACAAGATTGACCCGGATGGCACGAACAAAGCCACTCACGAAGAGGTGCTTGAGGTCGGCGACCAAATTGCCCCGAACCTGATGAAACTTATAAAGGGTGTTTTACAACGGCTTTAAACCTTAGTAGCTAAGCAAGATGGAATACGTCATCAAATTCCTGGCGGATTTTGAGGTCCCGATTTACCTGATACTCGGGATCGTAGCCGTGGTGTACCTGCGGCGGATCGTGATCTCGCTGGAGGAAAAGCGCACAGCGATTTTCGGGCTCGAACGGGAAGCAGCGCAACGCAAGGTGACTGCTGCCGCCTCGATCCTGATCCTGGTTGGGCTACTAACCATAATGGAATTTGTTGTCGCGACCTTCCTGGCAGGCGAGCTTTCACAGGTTGCAACCTTTGCCACCCCCACGATTGAGATGCTCACCACTCCCACAACCACCTTGCCCGGTCCTGTGCCGACTGACGCAACGCCAACGCAGACACTGTATCCCCAGGCGAAGATTGAGGGGATCATCTCCGAATGTGTGAATGACGTTCTGGAGATTGAAAGCCCGGTGCATGATGGGGAAGTGAGCGGTGTGGTTGATATTACCGGATCGGTCAATACGCCTTCTTTGGGATCGTATCGTTATGAGTTCTCCACGATGGGCGAACCAAATTGGCAGACTATCGCAGCCGGAAGCGGCGTGCGCATTGATGAGAACCTTGGCAGTTGGTACACCAGCGATCTGGCAGCCGGACCTTACATGCTTCGCCTGGTGGCGTTGGATAATGACGGCAAAGAAACCTCAACGTGTGTTATTGTTGTGAATGTTACAGCGAATAAATAAGAGGAAACGATGGCAAAACTGAAAATCCTGATGGCAACCCGCACCCACATGGAAAAAATGATGGCAATGGACCATCGCGTTAATACCGTTTATTCATACCGCTTGCAAACAAGCCCGGATCCTCTGGGGTGGGGGCTGACCTTTCAGCGGGTGAAATTGCCACGGGAAGTCACCATCAAATACCCACGTGATGAAAACGCGCTGTTGCGTTCCTGGGCGGACGCGGATTTGATCTATGCCGGCATGTTGGATGATCTGTTGGTGGCATATGTCACCCTTGAAGCTAAAACTCTGCCCAAGACCGCGCGCATTTGCGACCTGGTGGTCACGCCTGAGGTGCGCCTCAACGGAGTTGCCACAACCATGCTTGCCGCTTGCGAAGACTGGGCAGCGAAGAAAAAGCTCGACAGAGTCCTGATCGAGATCCCGATGCGTAACTTCCCTGCGATCAGCCTGGCGCGCAAATGTGGCTATGAACAATGTGGTTTTCTAGACCAATATTTCCCAAATTCTGATCCGGCTTTGTTTTTTGAGAAGAGGCTTGGGAGTTAACGGCTTGTGATACTTCCTTTCGCGCTTGACCTGACCCGCATTTTCGAAACGGTCTACCAGATCCTGGCTGCCGGCGTGGCGATCACGGCGGTGGCTTTGATGATGTATGCCATCAGCTTCAACATTCGCGACCGGCTGGTGCAGACGTATATCTTGCTTTTGGCTTGCGTCATGCTGATCTATGCTGGCGAAGCCATGGCGAGCGTCTCGAACACACCTGCGTACGTGGAATTCTTGCTGCAGATGAAATGGGTTGGGCTGGTGATGCTGCCGGCAGTTTACCTGCATTTTTCTGATGCCTTGCTCACTCTGACGGGTCGCCCAAGCCGAGGCAGACGCCGCACGGTGGTGCTGGTGATTTACATTCTTTCGTTTGTGATGGCGATAATGGTCTTCTTCGGCATCACCGTTGGCGGGCTTTCCCCCGAGCGTGCGCCTGGACCTTACTTGGAACGCAACCTGATCACTTTTGCGTTTGGCGTCTTTTACATCCTGGTGATGTTGATGGTCAGTTACAACCTCATGAGGGTTGTACTGCGCAGCGCCACCCGCACCAGCCAGCGCCGTTTGTTCTACCTGTCTGCAGGCGCGGCAGCCCCGGCAATAACGAGCGTCCTGTTTCTGTTTCATGGCAACCTGACCCTTGCAACCCATCCTGACTTTTTTTGGTTGGTTTCCATCGTTGGTTCGTTCATCACCGGTTTTTTCCTGATCGTGATGGCTTACGTGGTCTCATTCTTTGGGCTCAACTGGACTGACCGCGCCATCAAGAGCCGCTTGCTGCGCTGGATGCTGAGGGGTCCGTTTGTGGCGGCAATCGTGCTGGCGATGACCACCATCGTGCGTCGTTTTGGCGAAGCGCAAGGCGTTCCCAATTTCTTCCTCGTCCCGGTGGTAATGGTGGCGGTCATCCTCGTACTTGAATATGCCATCACACTGGCTTCGCCTTATCTCGAGAAGGTCTTTTTCTGGGGGGAAGACCGGGCTGACCTGGAAGTGATCCAGTCCTTACAGGATCGGATGTTGACGGGCAAAGACCTGGACCAATTCCTGGAAATGGTTAGCGCATCGATTTGCGATCGGCTGCAAGTGAAAGCCGGCTTCATCGCCGTTCTGGAAGGCGGAAAGATCGATCGGGTCATCCAAACCGGGGATAAAAAGACACTGACCTCCCTCAACCTGGACGACAGCATGTTGGAGGAGATCGACAGCAATACCGATGATGAACCTGGTTTCCAGGCATTGGGGGAATTGAATGTGGTCCGTTTGGAGCATGCCAACGGCAATGGAAATAAGGCTTTGCTCGGCGTTTGCGGTTTTCTCAAGTACGATCCGGATGTGGTGGAAGAAGAAGATCTTAATGCTGTGAACCTTCTAATTGATCGTGCCACGATTGCGCTAAAGGACCGTGCTTACCAACAGCAAGTGCTGCGCTCGATCACGAGTTTGCAGCTCGAGGTGGACTACATCCAGGACCTGCGCGCCAGCGCCAGCTACAACCAGCAGCGCATATTCAATGGTGAGAACCGTGGCGTTCCAGATGAAATGACCGATTGGGTTAAAGACGCGCTGACACACTATTGGGGTGGTCCAAAACTGACAAACAATCCCTTGATGAACTTCAAAGTGGTTGAGACAGCCACAGAGGCAAACGAGGGAAACCGGGTCAACGCGCTGCGCAGCATTATTAAAGAAGCAATTGAAAAAGTCCGACCTGAGGGTGAGCGCAAGTTCACCAGCGATTGGCTGCTTTATAACATCCTCGAATTGAAATTCTTGCAGGGGAAAAAGGTGCGCGAAGTAGCGCGCAAATTGTCGGTTTCTGAAGCCGACCTCTATCGCAAACAGAAAGTCGCGCTCGAGAGTGTTGCCAAGGTGATCGCCGATATGGAAATCGATGGAAATGGCGTTCCCTCCGGTCAGGCAAGCGAGACCAAACCTCCCGAAACCACCCATTCCGAAACAACCCAAAACGCCTAACTGGCACGATTGGTGCAAGGTTATCTGCTGAATATTTCTTCACTATTGTTTGCTGCACGAACGGAGAAGACCTGTGAGCCAAACCGCCAACAAGAGCCGCGCGAGCGACTCAGCCAAATTGAAACAAGCAGCTGAAGCGGCAGCCCAGAAGGCTGAAGCCCAGGCGCAAGCCAACAAAGCACGATTGATCCGGGTTGCGTGGGATTTTGCCGGTTTGGTTCTGCTGGTGCTGGGAGCGCTTTTACTCTTGGCTGTCCTCGGAATCACCCATGGGCGGTTTGTGGACTCTGGGGCTACCATCCTGCGGCGTTGGTTCGGTTATGGGCGGTTCATTGTCGCCGCGGCAGTGTTCGCGGCAGGTTGGTTGCTTCTGCTCTGGCGCAAAAATCAAGCCAGGCAAGTGAACATTCTGCGCGTTATCGTGATGGAAATCGCGTTTTTCCTCCTGCTTGGTGCGCTTTCAGCATTTTTTAAAGATACCGTCACGAGCGTAAACGCGGGTACGAGTGCTGGTGGAATTAGCGGCTACGGAGTGGCTTTTCCCCTGATACGCCTGATCACCCGCATTCCAACCGGGATTCTCTTGCTGATTTTTACGGCGATAGCGCTGCTTTTCGGGATGGACCTGGTTGGTCGATTAGATCGATGGGCGAGGTCCAGGCTTGGGGAGCCGGTTCCAACATCACACCAATTGCCTGGAAGCCAGGAACATCAGGTTGCGGCTCCGGTTCTGAAAACTCAACCAACACCGACTGAGCAAAAGCCAATACGAAAACCGCAAGGGCAGGCACAATTACCACTGCAATACCGCAAAAACTACTCGGAGATGGAAGAAGATGAGGCTCAGCCGCCTCTCAAGTACCATCGCCCCGAAGGCTTGCCCCCGCTGACCTTGCTGGAAAACGAGAAGACAATCGCGGCCAACCAGGCGACGATCAACATGAATGCCGGGCTGTTGGAGAAGACCCTGACCGAGTTTGGCGTTCCCGCCAAGGTGGTCGGCTACCGGGTGGGACCTACTGTGACCCAATACGCCGTCGAACCCGGCTACATAGAGAAGTTCGGGCAGGATGACAAACAAAAAGTCCGCATCTCCAAAATATCGGGTCTTGCCAAAGATCTTGCTCTGGCATTGAAAGCGGAAGGTCTGCGTATCGTGGCACCAGTGCCTGGAAAATCCTATGTGGGGGTGGAAGTGCCTAACTCTGAGCATATGCTCGTGCGGCTGCGCCCCTTGCTCGAATCGGAAGAATTCGTCCGCATCAACTCCCCGCTGGCAATTCCGCTGGGCAGAGGTGTGTCCGGAGAGCCAGTCGTCTCAGATCTGGCAACCATGCCCCACCTGCTGATCGCCGGCACCACCAACTCAGGCAAGTCCATCTGTATCGCAGCAATCACCATGTCGCTGGTGCTCAACAACCATCCTGAGGATCTGAAACTGGTCATGATCGACCCCAAACGGGTTGAGTTGAAACGTTTCAGCGGGTTGCCGCATCTTTACGGTGAGGTTGAAACGGAAGTCGAACGCATCATGGGCGTTTTGCGATGGGCGACCACGGAGATGGATAACCGATATCGGCTGCTCGAGACTACCCGGGCAAGAAATCTTGACTCATATAACGCGAAAATGGTGAAAGCCGGCAAGCCAAAACTACCCCGCATCGTGATCCTGATCGACGAATTGGCTGACCTGATGCTCAATTCCTTGGACCAGACACAGGATTTGATCGTGCGCCTGGCTCAGAAAGCCCGTGCTATTGGGATCCACCTGGTGGTTGCCACCCAACGCCCGAGTGTGGACGTGGTCACAGGCACTATCAAAGCGAATTTCCCGACCAGGATTGCCTTCACGGTGGCTTCGCAAGTGGATTCGAAGGTCATCCTCGATAAACCCGGCGCCGAAACCCTGCTTGGTAAAGGAGACTTGTTGTTTTCCCATCCAGAAACCGGGCTGCAGCGTTCACAAGGCGCGATGATCACCGACGCGGAAATCCGATCCGTGATCAAATGGTGGGCGGAAAATAGTGACCCCAAGCACAAAGAACAGCTAAACCTGCCTGTTGTTGAGCCTGCAAAACCGACCGCCCGAGATACGGAAACCAAATCCGAAGTGCCAGCGCAAGAAGCGGCACCCTGGGAAGAGGTAATCCAAAAAGACCAACCGGAAGACAGTGACGAGACGCTGATAAACCAGGCAATCGACCTGGTGAGCAGAAGCAGGAGGGCGAGCGCCTCGTATCTGCAGCGCCATATGCGCCTGGGGTACCCGCGGGCTGCCTGGCTGATTGACCAACTTGAAGCACGCGGTGTGCTTGGACCTGCCCAAAGTGGCGGGAAAGACCGCGAAATCCTGATTGACCCACCTGAAGCTGAAGAGGAAGATGAATAAATGAGCAAATCCAAGTTCGATTTTGAGGGTTTTCTGCGGAGAACTTTCCAGTTACCTCTCGATGCAATAGCAGGTTTTCTGCTCAAATTGGGGCTGACCGCCAACTTTATCACGCTCTTGGGTCTTGTTGGCAACATCGTGGCTGCGTATCTGATCGCGCGTGGACAGCTGTTGGCGGGCGGATTGGTGGCTGCATTGATGGCTCCACTGGATGCCGTGGATGGGGCGCTGGCAAGGAAAGCGGGAGTGATTGGTAAGTTTGGCGCATTCTTGGATTCGGTGGTTGACCGGTACGACGAAATGATCCTGCTGGCAGGTGTGCTCTACTATTTTCAGTCGCAAGCTTATACATTGGGCGTGATGCTGACATACGCCGCATTATGCGGTTCAGTGCTAGTTTCGTACACCCGTGCGAGGGCGGAAGGGCTTGGTTTCTCCGGAAAGGCGGGCATTTTTAGCCGCATTGAACGCTCGATCGTCCTTATACTCGGGCTGGTGTTTAATCAATTGCTCATTTCCGTTGGTATAATTGCAGTCTTGGCAAATGTAACCGCAATTCAGCGGATTTTCTTCGTCTGGAAGCAGTCAAAGCAAGCCTAATTCCCGGCGGTTGCAGAAAGGAAATTTCATGCCTCAAGGTTTCAATATTGGTCCGTTAACGATTCGTTTTTATGCGATCATCATTATTGCAGGTGCCATACTTGGCTCATGGCTGGCTTCAAAGCTGGTAAAACGTGCAGGTCGTGATCCTGAAGTCATCCTGGATATCCTCCCTTGGCTACTGATAGGCGGCATCATCGGCGCGCGCCTCTGGCACGTTTTCACTCCTTCTGCCTCTAACCAGGCGATGGGGATCACCACCGGGAACTACTTACGCAACCCAATCGAGATCCTCAAGATCTGGAAGGGCGGGCTCGGCATCCCTGGGGGTGTTATTGGCGGGGCACTGACCCTGATCATCTACTGCAAGGCCAAGAAAATCAGCTTCCTCGAGTGGGCAGACTACATCTCCCCCGGACTTCTGATCGCGCAGGCAATCGGCAGGTGGGGCAACTTCGTCAACCAGGAAGTTTACGGCGGTCCTTCAAACCTGCCCTGGGCGATCACGATTGATCCACCTTACCGCATGCCCGGCTTTGAACAGATCGCAAAGTACCACCCGCTCTTTTTGTATGAAAGCCTTTTAAATTTACTGGCTGCAGGTTTGCTGGTGCTGATCAATCGCAACTGGCGCAAGAAACTTTTCACCGGCGACCTCTTCCTGATCTATCTCGTGCTCTACCCAACTATTCGCTTCTTCCTTGAATTCCTGCGTCTGGATCCTTCGCCGGTTGCTGGCATCAACATCAATCAGACTTCAATGTTGGTGGTCCTGGTTGTTTCTTTGCTGCTGTTGGTCTTGCGCCACACGGTTTGGGCTAATAGACTGCAGGCAAAAGAACAGAAAGTTTCTGAAGAATTGGCTGCTGAGCGTGAGGCTCGCGAGCTGGCAGCACCTGAAGTTGAAACTGAGGTGGAGGAGGCTCCTGAACAAGTTGAAGAAGCTTTGGAAAGCGTTGAACAGGATCTTGAAAAACCGCAGGATGAAATTGATGAGGCAGTCCTTGAGGATAACCTGGCAGATGAATTAAACACCCCGGAAGGCGAATCTGTGCCCGAGGTCGATCCAACACTAGAGGATGATATCGCTTCGTATCCAAACGATTAATGGTTTTTTTTCGATGAAACGATCAACGGATGAGCTTAAACTCATCCGTTTTTTTCGAATCTTTCGTAGGGAAGGGGCTCGACCCCTTCCGCGATTCGGTGAAACGGAACGGCGCAAGACCGTTCCCTACAACATCATTCACCACAAACATGTCATAGTTGTAGGTCAGGTTGCGGGGTTCAACCTGACGTCGGAAGATTTGATTGCCACGCTGCTGCGCCCCTCGCGATGACGAATCCGTCGTAGGGAAGGGGCTCGACCCCTTCCGCGATCCGGTCA
This sequence comes from uncultured Anaerolineaceae bacterium, assembly GCA_964409045.1. Classification (GTDB taxonomy): domain Bacteria; phylum Chloroflexota; class Anaerolineae; order Anaerolineales; family Anaerolineaceae; genus Mesolinea. The sequence continues at coordinate 25,845 of CAYPBU010000006.1, forward strand.
AACGGAACGGCGCAAGACCGTTCCAAACCTTAGCCATCCGCCCTAGTCTACCTCGTCAGTGGTAAAATTTATTTTTACACCCAAAATAGTCCGGTCACACGCCGAAAACTGACCGTCAGGAGAGCAAGATGAACATCGATGAGCAAGTTGAATTTTTAATGCAAGGTGCCGATTTTGGTGACAAAACCATAGCGGATACCATGGCGGATGAATTGCGCCAGAGGTTGATTGAAGCCGAGAAAGCTGGAAAACCACTGCGTGTCTACTGCGGCTACGACCCCACTTCCACAGATCTTCATCTCGGGCACACCGTCACCATGCGCAAGCTGCGCCAATTCCAGCAGCTTGGTCACGAAGTGCTGTTCGTGATCGGCACTTACACATCCATGATTGGCGACCCCTCAGACAAAGACAAACTTCGCCCGCATCTGAGCGAAGAAAAAGTAATGGAAAATGCCCGCACCTATGCCGAGCAAGCCTTCCGCATTCTTGATCCGAAACGAACACAGGTGCTCTACAACGATCAGTGGCTTAGAAAACTTTCGATGACGGACATGATCGGATTGGCTTCCAACTTCACCGTGCAGCAATTCCTGACACGCGATAATTTCCACAAACGATGGGACAAGAACGAGCCGATCTACCTGCACGAGTTCTTTTACGCGATTATGCAAGGCTACGATGCCTATCACCTCGACGCAGACGTCCAGGTGGGGGGGTCGGATCAGCTTTTTAACATCATCACCGCATCCCGCAAGATCATGACCTCGCTGGGCAAGAAACCGAACATTGGCGTAATTCTGAGCATCCTCCCGGGCACCGATGGTGAAGTGCGCATGAGCAAATCCCTCGGCAATCACATCCCGCTCAACACCGACGCGGTTGATATGTACGGCAAAGTAATGAGCATCCCGGACAAAGCCATGCCTATCTACGCAGAGCTTGCCACCGAGTGGTCCCCCGAACAACTCTCGCATTTCAAGGCTGGGCTGACAACCGGGAGCCTACATCCACGCGACGCAAAAATGCAGCTTGCCTGCGGCATTACCACCGTCTTTTATGGCGCGGAAGCCGCTGAAGCCGCCCAAGATCAATTCGTGCAGACCTTCCAAAAAGGTGACATCCCGGATGACATGCCCGAATACACCCCTGCGACGGATGAAACTCTACTCGACATCATGGTTGGGCAGAAGATGGCTGGTACGCGCAGTGAGGCTCGCCGTTTGATTGACCAGATGGGTGTGAAAGTGAACGGTGTGACCGTGAGCGATCCCACCTGCAAGCCTGACCCCAACAGCGTGCTCCAGGTTGGGCGGCGCAAGTTTCTGCGAATTCGCTAAAGTTTACTCAGTCCCATATAAACTTAACAGACTGCTCCCGATCGTTTGTGCCAGGTCGGGAGCGTTTGATTCTATCGCCACAGCGATCGCCAGCGGCGTCGCCACCCAATCCTCGGTTGTCCCACCAATGTACCAGGTTAGTATTTGACCATCCCGGGTGATGGCGTGCCCGCTCTGGAACCAAAAAGCCGGGTCATTTCCGATCAAGCTTGCCCGCAGTCGTTCCATTGCCCTCGATTCAACCACCCGAACCGGCAAATCCCCTTCCCTGAAGGGTGTCCAAGTGCCATCTTCTGCCAGGTAGGTGTTGCGCAGTCGCGGTGAAGGTAAAAAGCCATCATTGGTGATACTTGCCGCAAATAACGCCATTTGCAGCGGTGTCGTCTGGATTTCGAGCGCGCTCATTGGTTTGGTTTCGATGACCGCAGGGTCTGGTCTTTCGGCTGGGGCGATCGTTCGCAACGAAAAAGCGGGTGCCCTGAAAAGCCCGAACGCTTCCATGCGATCCAACAAAACAGTCGGATCAAGATTTTGGATCAATGCTAAGGCAGACTGCTCACAGCCACCCTGGTAACCACTCAATTCCTTGCCGTAAGCATCGCTGGCTGCCTGGCAATACTCATCCAATCCTCCAGCAGCTGGTTGTATTGCCTCTTCCGCTAAAAGGGGCTGATTGTAGTATGTAGCAAGCCCCAAACTGTTCACCAATGTTCCCAAGGGATAGGTAGCTTGTGTTGTTCGGTTTACCAGGGGGGCATCTGGGTCTTCGCGTAACTGCTCCCATTCGTCGGCGAGGGTGTTTGCGTCATAGTACGGGTGTGACGCGAGCGCGTAAATCTCGCCTGTGGTTGCGTTTACCAGCACAACCGCGCCTTTTTCGTCACCCAGCAAGGCATCGGCGCTGGATTGCAGGGATAAATTGATGTTTAGCTTGATATCCACACCCGGAGGAGGTTGGTTATAGAGTAGTTGGTACCTCCAGAGGGTGTCATAACTCCTGCCGGAGTAACCTCTGAGCCACTGATACTGGCTCAATTCCAAACCATCCTGCCCGTAAAGACCACTTGTATATCCAATCGTGTTGCTCAAGGATGGGACAAGAACTTTTCGTTCATAGCTGCCAGCCTCACCTGTAGTCACTGCCAGCTCCTCACCCGCCTGGCTCAGGATCCTGCCTCTCGGGGAATAGAGGTCATAGACCGCCCAGCGGGGATTTTCAGGTCTTGCCAGCAATTCATCCCGTTTTACGATCGCGAGCCAACTGTTGGCGGCTATCACCACGCTGAACAAGATGAGAAAAACAGCCGCCACCCAACGGTACGGTCGACGTATAGGGTCGGACAAGGGCTCCGCGGCGAGCTCCGAACTGGTTTTGAGCAGAAGCATTACCGCGATCAGATTTGTGACGAGCGACGAGCCACCGTAGGAAAAAAAAGGGAATGTCACGCCGGTTAATGGCAGCAAGCCCAGATTTCCCGCGACAATGAAGAAGGTCTGCAGCCCAAAATAAACCGCAACCCCGAAGGCTAAATACCGCCCAAAAGTCGTTTTGGTAGACTGGGCGATGCTGATACCCCTCAAGACCAGGATCATCATCAGGAGGATTAACGCCGAGCTGCCGAGCAAACCAGTCTCCTCTGCCACAGCAGGGAAGATAAAATCGGAGACGGCTACCGGGATGAACAGCGGGCTGCCCAAGCCAGGACTTGTGCCTGCCAATCCACCCGCGGCGACCGCGATTTGGGCTTGCACCAACTGCCAGGCGTTGCCTGATGCTTGTGCCCATGGGTCAAGCCAAATGTCGATCCGGGCTTTGACAACATCAAAAACGAAGTAGCCGACCACCCCCGCCACAATGCCAGCCAGGGGTATCAGCAACAGGAAGCGCCGTTTCTGGGTGGTCACAGTCAACATGAATACGTAAAGACAGACCAAGAGACTCGCGGTGCCGAGATCTCTCTGACCGATCAACAAAAAGCCTGCAGCAGCTGCCACTAATAACGTTGGAAAAACCGAAGCCAGCAAGCTGATGTTGGGCTTGATCTGGTCAGCAAAAAAAGCTGCGAGATAAATGATTAAAAGCAGCTTCAGCGGCTCCGATGGTTGAAAGTAGAAACCCAATGCCTGAAGCCATAGTTGCGGACCTGCGCCAGTCGGATTAACTCCTATGAAGAACGTTAGACCAATGAGCAGCAACCCAATCAACAACCAAACATATTTATAGCGCTTCAGCAGGCGGCTCAAGCGGTTGGTGCGCAAGCCGAGCCAAAACAAGCCACACCCCACCAGATACCACCCAAGCTGTTTCAGCCCAAGGCTGGGAGAGAGCCGCCAAACCGTAAGCAGCCCCCAACCAACCAGAGCCGCGAAAGTTGGAAAGATCCAGGGATCCCGGTTAGGCAGTTTGCGCCTGACGACTTTGCCAAGCACCAGTATTCCGCCCAACCACACAAAAAAAGGCAGAAAAACCAGCCAGTCAGGCTGAAGCGTCTCAGAATGCAGCCGTGTCCCACCCGCCAGGGAGAGTGCGGCCGTTTGGAAAAATAGCAATATCACCGCCAGCACGAGCAGCCTGGGCTGTTTTGATTGCGGTCGGGTGGCGGTTGTAGCAGACAAGATTATCCGAGGTACTTGTCAACCAGGAGGTGAAGCCTGGATTTTGTTTCCGGATTGATCTTCGCGGGGTTGGTCATGATGGCATTTTTAAGCGCGTCATCGCACTCACAGGTTTCAGCGCCATCGTCCTCTGCCAGCAAATCCACCAGGCGGACCAGCGTGTTTTGTGCTACAGCCGTGTTATGGGAAAGGGTGTTGATCACCATTTCCACCGTGACTGGTTCTTCAGAGATGTGCCAGCAGTCATAATCCGTGACATGTGCCATGGTGGCGTAGCAGATTTCCGCCTCCCGCGCCAAAAAGACTTCCGGCGAAGCGGTCATGCCCACCAACGACATCCCCCAACTGCGGAAGGTATTCGACTCGCCCCGCGTCGAGAAACGCGGTCCTTCGATCGTGATGCACGTGCCGCCCTCGTGTACGACCACATCCTGTTCACGCAAAGCTCTGAGGAGGTTCGCGCTTAGTTTGGGGCAAAATGGTTGGGCGGTGCTGATATGAGCAACTATCCCTTCGCCAAAAAAACTGCGTTTCCGATCTTTGGTGAAGTCAAAAATCTGGTCTGGAACAACAATGTGACCTGGGGCATAATCCTCCCTCAGGGAACCCACAGCGCTTACACTGATGATTTTTTTGACGCCTAATTCCTTAAAGGCATAGATGTTTGCACGATAGTTCACTTCAGAAGGTAAAAGGACGTGCCCAAGCCCGTGGCGTGCCAGAAAGGCCAGTTTTTTGCCTTTAACTTCACCGATCACGATGGGTGAGGATGGCTTGCCAAATGGAGTATCCACCTCAATGGTTTCCACATTTTCCAAGCCATTAAATCCGTAAAGCCCTGATCCTCCGATGATACCAAATGCAAACTCCTCTGTCATTTTCGCCTCTCTTCTTGTTCAATTGGTTTAATAGTTATCTTAAATATCGCGTCACCGCAAAATACTTCGTCGTTGTCTTTCACAACAATTGGCTCCTCCACCCGGATTCCGTCCAGGAAAGAACCATTTGTTGATTTGAGATCCTCGAACCACCATTGATTGAGGTTATAGAACAAGCGGGCATGCCTGGAAGAAACGGTCGCGTCCTCGAGCACAAAATCACAATCCAGGCTGCGTCCAATCAGCACCTCTGTGCCAGCAAAGGTCTGCACCAACGGCTCTGTGGTCATCGTGGATGTCAGTGTCAGACTCGGGATGGGTAGATTTCCGTGATTGGCTTGCTTTGAAACTACGCTCCGCCAGAGCATCCAAATTGCGAGAACCAAAAAGGAATAAAGAAAAACGAGGAAAGCGATTCGAAGGATCAGTCCAACTGTGGCAGACATTTCATTCCTCTGTGGCTATCATCCTGGTTGGATTGCATCCGGTTCCGGGCACGTCCTGGTTGAAAATTAGGAGAGTTTTCCCAATTCGGACCACGTCACCCGGTTTGAGCGTGGCGGTTTTGACCGCCTGGTTGTTCACGAACGTTCCACCGGTTGAGCTCAGATCAAAAAGCAGGTATCGACCTTGCTTCGCCCGGAGCTGCAAATGGTCCCGAGAGACCATTGGATCATCAAGTTGGATATCGCTTGTGCTTCGGCGTCCGATTTTGATGATGGTTTTGTTCAGATAGAATTGTTCTTTGCCGTTGATGATGAAGTAGGCGCACTCCGGCAGCATTGGTTCGGCTGGAGCGTCCGGAACCACGATCTGCAATTCGGTCTTTGAAGTTTCGGTTGAAGGGAGTGTCAGAGCGGTTGAAAATTCTATCGCGTCTATTGCCAGGTTGGGGTTCTGTGCCAACTGGATGCGCAGTGGAACCCTGAATTGGTAACCTTGCTCAAGCCAGCCGGCTTCGACCTCACTCGCGACCTGGTTCAGCGTGGGAATGGCTTCCTGCCAGGCATCCCACTTTTCTGGTGAGACGTACAAAGTGATCAAATCGGGCACGAACTTGTTGCGGGTGTCAGTCTGAGCCAGAATCTTCTCGTCAATCATCCTGACCAATTGACTGCTGAGCGAGGATGATGCTCCCGGATAAAGCAGCCTGTCCACCGTGCCTTCAAGCAAGACTTGAATTTTGTTTTCAATCAACGCTAAAAAATTCTGCATCGCAGCCATGCTTGGATTATACCAACGAAACAAACCCTACTGTCTTGGGGGTGTACTTTAGGCAGGTCAATCAGTTCTTTGGCACGTCATCGCGAGCTCTTTTGCGTGGCGATCTCGCTTTTATCCCGTCATCGCGAGCCTCTCCTGCCCTTGTGTCTTTTTACAAGGGTTGCGTGGCGATCTCGCTTTGATCCCGTCATCGCGAGCCTCTCTTGCCCTTGTGTCTTTTTACAAGGGTTGCGCCGCGATCTCACCTTTATCCCGTCATCGCGAGCTCTTTTGCGACGCGATCTCTCTTTGATTCCGTCATCGCGAGCCTCTATTGCGCCTGTGCCCGTGCAGCAGGGTAAAGCGATCTCACCATGATTCCGTCATCGCGAGCTCTTTTGCGTGGCGATCTCGCTTTTATCCAATCTTCGCAGGCTTTATTGCGAAGTGATGTTGTTTTTATTCCGTCATCGCGAGCCTCTTTTGCGTGGCGATCTCTGAACGATTCCGTCATCGCGAGCCTTTTTTGCGCCTGTGCCCGCATAGCAGGGCAAATCGATCTCGCCTTCATCCCGTCATCGCGAGCCTCTATTGCGAAGCGATCTCTCATTTTTCAATAACATGGGTAAAATAATTCCTCAACTGTGGAATGAAACAGAGACTGCATGAATTACCAAACAAATTGTGTTTACATACTGACAAATAAAATAAACACCGTTCTGTATACTGGCGTGACCAGTGATCTTGTCCAACGTCTCTATCAACACAGGACCGCGGGCAATAGAGATTTTGCTTTTAGGTATAAGGCATTCAAGCTAGTCTATTTTGAGTGCGGTGCAGACATTGTGTCTGCTATCGGTCGAGAGAAACAGATCAAAGCTGGTTCCAGAGCCAAGAAAATCGCTCTTATAAACGCAATTAACCCTGAATGGCGCGACTTATCTGAGGACTTCTTTTTGTAAATGAGAGATCGCTTCGCAGAAGAGGCTCGCGATGACGTTGTGAGGGTCGTCATTGCGAATTACTTTGCCAAGTCACTATGCGGGATACCCTCGCATTAGCCTGGCAAAGTGATGAGGCAATCTCATTTTTAAAGAGTGTAGGAATGGCGTGACTTGTCTGAGAACATTTTTTGTAAATGAGAGATCGCTTCGCAAAATAGGCTCGCGATGACGTCGTGAGAGGCGTCAACGAGCTTGTGATGCAATTCCCCTAAATCACTCCCTCAAACCGCATAAATCGGATTGGCGAAAATCCACCCCCGGTGGCGGCCGCGGTAATCAATGTAGACCTCCGTCCGGTAGATCCCAGGCTCCTTCGTCAAATACGTCAAAACCTCCCGGTCCCGAACCTCATGCACTACCAGCCCATCCTTCAACAACCGGATGTGCGACCGGATCGGCGCACGCACCTGGAAGGTCAATCCCGCATCCGCGCTGACTTTGTCGCCCATCCAGAACGTCCCATCATTGTTGTTGCAGGTGAAGCGAAAACCGCGGCTTGAGTGCGGCAGGTCGTTGGCGCAAAAACAATGCCCGGCCGAAAGCGCCTCATACACCATGCGCCTGTCCGAGTTGATCTCGCCGCTCAGGGCTTTGGGCGTGATCACGTGGGTCGTGATCGAGCGAAACAGCGTTTCGTACGGGTAAACCTGGATCTTGAATGGACCAGCGCGATAGGTGTGCCCGTGCGCGTCCACCCCCGCCACAGCCACCACAGCATGCTTGCGCGTCAGCAAAAGCTCATCCCAAAGTTTGAGAGTTTGTTCCAAAGGGTTGAGCATCATGAAGCCCGGAAAAAGCGCGTTCAGGGCAGCTTTGGGCAGCGTCTGCGAGCGGGTCTTAAACTCGCTCATCATATTCCAGAGTTCAATGCCGGTAAAACCCTTCACATCCCAATCGGTCCAATTGAAGGACCTTTCCTTGAAAGCGGGCAGGGGATCGTCAACCGGATGCGCCAGGAAAGTCAGCGCCCCAGCCGAACGCGCCTGGTCGATCAGCTGCTGCCGGTTGGCGCCAAAGCGGGAAAGCTCAAGGTTGTGCCCGAAGATCAGCATGTGATTCCCGCCGATTGAAGCCGTGCGGTCGTGCACTTCTTCGCCAACCAGCATCAGGAGCTTGCGTTTGCCTTCCTGCGTGTAGCCTTCCACATCGTTTACCAGCACGTTGTGATCCGTCACGATCAACACATCCACGCCAGCCTTCATCCCGGCCGCAGCCAGGTCAGCATGCTTCCCGGTTCCGTCCGAATAGACGGTGTGCATGTGCAGCGCAACGATCAGTTCTTCCATAATGACACGATTATACCGCTTAGCAGGGTAGCGATCTTACTTCTAATCCGTCATCGCCGTTGTAGGCCGGGTTCCGCTGCCTGCCCTGGAGCTCTTTTCTCCAGGGTGAAACCCGGCTCTTTTCTTTTGTGCGTCATCGCGAGCCTCATTTGCGCGGCGATCTGCCCCTGCTCTTGTGCCTTTTACAAGGGCTAATCCCGTTTTCGCCGTTGTAGGCCGGGTTCCGCAGTCGAACCCGGCTCCTTTCTTCCCGTCACATCGTGCCCTCTGGGTATCGCAAGCATAGCGCCTGTGCCCGCGAAGCAGGGTATGAGCGATCTGCCCCTGCCCTTGTGTCTTTTTACATGGGTTAATCTTGTCCCATCGTGCCCTCTGGGTATCGCGAGCCTCTCTTTAGTCTGTCATTGCGAACCTCCCTTGTGACACGTAGTGTACTATTTCGTAAGCAATCTAAAATCCTATCAGAACGATGTGGTAGAGGTAGCAGGATGACGGTCAAAATCCACGAAGTGCGTGTGAATCTCTTGCGTGCTTTAGGGCAAACAGTCTAGATTGATTCGTTCCTCGCAATACCCTTCGGGCACGATGTTACGAATCCTTCCGTCACATCGTGCCCTATGCGTATCGCGAGCCTAGCACCTGTGCCGCTATGCCAGGTGGGTCGTAAGCACTGGCACTCAAAAGGCGATGAAAGAAGGAGGTTTACCTTACCTCAAAATATCATGGGTTATAATACTTTCATGACTTTTCTCAGGGGTTTCACCTTTCTACTATGATGGAGGGTAATCAGATTTTGCCAAAAAAACAAGTCAATTCCAAGCAGCGGGTAGCTGACCATGGTGAAGTGTTCACTTCTGAGCGTGAGGTTAACGCCATGCTAGATCTTGTCAAACAGGAAACAGAACGGATTGATAGTCGTTTTCTGGAACCAGCTTGTGGAGATGGTAATTTTTTGGCTGAGATCCTTCGCCGAAAACTGTCTGTGGTCAAAAGGAAGTACAAGAAAAGCCCCATCGATTATGAAAAGAATGCCGTATTGGCAGCCAGCAGCATTTACGGAGTGGACATCCTTCAGGATAACGTCGAAGCTTGCCGAACACGTCTGTTTGAAATTTGGGACGTAGAATACACCGCTGTCTGCAAGAAGGAAGTCAACCAGGACTGTCGTGACGCGGTCAAGTTCATCCTGAGCCGCAATATTGTTTGCGGGAACGCGTTGACCCTCAAGAAAGTGGATGCTTTCGGTTGGGATACCGGCGAACCGATTGTATTCTCGGAGTGGGCATTTGTGACAGGGTCGATGCTGCAGCGCAGTGACTACACTTTCGACAAATTGCTTAAAGGTGATGAAGCTCCCAGGGACATTTTTGGGGCTAAGATTAATGCAATCGACAAGGAAGCTTCTCAGCAGACATTGTTCGGCGAGCCGGCGACGGGGCAACCAAAAGATGAAGGCGAATTCCTTAAGAAGTACATAACGCATTACAGGAGGGTACATAAAAATGACGGATGATTTCTACACAGGAGTTTATAACCCAGATGTGTTATCGTGCCTGGCAAATTTATCGAATGATGAGGTCTTCACGCCCCCTGGAATAGCCAACCAGATGTTGGATTTGCTTCCGCAAGAGTTGTTTACAAACCCAAACACAACATTTCTCGACCCGGCGTGTAAGTCTGGCGTGTTCCTGAGGGAGATTGCCAAGCGTTTGCTGAAAGGACTTGAACCATGCATTCCGGATCTTCAGCAACGCATCGACCACATTTTTAAGTATCAGCTGTTTGGCATTGCCATCACTGAGCTGACCAGTTTGCTCTCAAGGCGCGGCGTCTACTGCAGTAAATATCCTAATAGCGAGTATTCAGTGTCTCGGTTTTCAGATGCAGAGGGGAAAATCCGATTTAAACGCATCCCGCACACCTGGCAAAATGGTAAATGCGCATTCTGCGGCGCGTCACAAGGTCAGTACGATCGTGATCTGGCACTTGAAACTCATGCGTACGAGTTGATACACACGAGCAGCCCCGAGGAGATTTTCAATATGAAATTTGATGTGATTATTGGTAATCCACCATATCAATTGAGCGATGGTGGATTTGGTGTGAGTGCAAAACCAATTTATCAAAACTTTGTAATGCAAGCAAAGAGACTTAATCCTCGTTTCTTAACTATGATTATCCCATCACGGTGGTTCGCTGGTGGAAAAGGTCTTGATGATTTTCGGAAAGAAATGTTAAGTGACAACCACATTACAAAAATTGTGGATTTCTCAGACTCTACAGAATGTTTTCCAGGTGTGGACTTGGCTGGTGGTGTTTGCTACTTCTTACGAGAACGAGATACAACGGGATTTTGTGAAGTTGAAAATCATCACGCTGGTGAGATTCTTATTTCAAGTAGACCTCTAAATGAGTTTCCAACATTTATTCGTCATGGAAAGGCGGTATCTATCGTGCATAAAGCTTTAGCTTTACGTGATAGAACTATGGATAAACAAGTGACGAGTAGAAAACCTTTTGGGCTTGCTACAAATATCCGGCCGACAACAGATGGTGACCTGAAACTTAGATGGAATGGTGGAACAGGCCCTTATTGGAGAAAAGATGTTACTGTGGGAATTGCGTTGATAGATAAATGGAAGGTTATAACGTCTAAAGTTTCTTACGATCACGGGGGGATGCCTGATAAAAATGGAATGAGAAGGGTACTTTCAGTCATCGATGTATTACCCCCCAAGTACATCTGTACAGAAACGTATATCGTCGTTGGAGCCTTCGACGATGAACAAGAATCCAGAAATCTTGAATGCTACCTTAAAACAAAGTTCTTGAGATTTCTTGTCTCACAACTATCGTTCTCTCAAGACATAACTAAAGATCGTTTTTCTTTCGTTCCTTCTCAAGACTTTTCAGAGGTATGGACGGATGAAAAACTCTATTCAAAATACGGGTTAACAAAAGAAGAAGTATCATTTATTGAATCTATGATTCTCCCTTGGGAAGTGAAAAGCAGTTTCGATGATCAGAAAACTTCAGCCAACATATAGCCGCCAGCGTTTTCTCTTAGCAATTATTCGCCAGCTAGATGACAGTGTAACCTTTACTGATCTACAAAAGTTGGTGTTTCTGTACATAATGAGGGAGGGGGCAGACTATTATGAGTTTTTGCCATACAAGTATGGTGCTTATTCCTTTCAGCTTTCCGAGGATATTGATATTTTGCGGCGAGATGGGTTCGTAGTTATTGAAGGAACACGGTTAAGGGCTGCTGGAGTATACCCGAAAGTAAACCTGTTTGATATAGTGACTGAACGTGGCGATAACCTAATTCGCAAAGCATATAGAATGTACCCGTATTATTCGATTAACAGTGAAATTACTAATCGTCTTTTTTTGGGAACAGAAGCTGAACTGTTTGAAAGTGAAAAACAAAAGTACTTCAAAACTGAGCAGACTCTATTTACTATAGGCTACGAGGGTCGTAGTATAGAGGCATTCATAAACTTGTTACTAAGGACCGGGATCAAACTCTTATGTGATGTACGCAAAAATCCATTAAGTCGAAAGTTTGGCTTCTCAAAGAGTAAGCTTGATCATATTACTGGAACGGTCGGTATTAAGTATATTCATATACCTGAGCTTGGCATAGAATCAGAAAAGCGGGCTACCCTTGATACTGTAGAAGATTACGTTTCCCTATTTTATGACTATGCAGCAACACTTCCTTCACTTAAACAACACCTTGCTCAAGTTTTTTCGCTTTTAATGTCATACAATCGCATTGCCTTAATGTGCTACGAAAGAGATGCGCAAATGTGCCATCGCCATGTCGTAAGGGACTATCTAGTAAGCGTAAATGAGATAAGGAGCGTCGATCTCGAATGAGTGAGAAGAAGAGAATTTATATCGTTGTTAAAACTTACCCAACAATTTCAAAAGAGTATTCAGAACTCGTTTGTACTGCTGGCATACTAGAGGATGGCTCATGGATCCGATTATATCCCGTTCCATTTAGGAGGCTCGATGACTACCAAAAATATCCAAAATATACTTGGATCGAGGTAGAAGTCGAACGCAACACTAAAGATTTTCGCCCTGAATCTTATCGTCCCACATTGACAACCATATCTGTCGCAGAAAGCTCCGAAAAAATTGATTGGGACGATCGACGTAGGATAATATTAAATAATACGAAAGTATATACAAATTTGCAGGAATTGTGTGATAAAGCAAAGAGTGACTACACTTCACTAGCAATTTTTAAACCAACAAAGATCCTTGATTTTGTTGCCGAGCCAGTCGAACGGGAATGGAACGCCGAAAAGTTGGCGTCATTGAGAAATTTGTCGATGCAACTTAACATTTTTCAAACGGCTGAAGAAATTGAGGAGGAATACAAGGTCGTTCCAAAGGTTCCATATAAATTCTCATACTCGTTTGAAGATGACAGTCGGAGACGCTCTACCTTAATGATAGAGGACTGGGAAATTGGTATGTTGTATGTAAATTGCCTCAAGCAAGCCAACGGCGATGAAAAAACAGCAATAAGCAAAGTGCGTGAAAAATATTATGATTTTTTTCTTAAACGTGATCTATTTTTTTTCCTTGGCACAACGTTGAAATTCCATATGGTCTCAAAAACACCGTTTGTGATTGTGGGCATCTTTTACCCACCTGAGTTGCCACCTACTAATCAACCGAATTTGTTTGATTTGTAGATAACAGGCGCAAGGAGTAGAGATCTATGAGTGAAGTCTTCTTTCCCCAACGCCCAGAGTCGCACCCGATGGTGTATGCCTATTCTGACAGCAATCCGCAGTATAAGGGTTTACTCAAAGTAGGATATACCGAAAAAGACGTTGAAAAGCGAGTGGCTCAGCAATATCCCACCAAACGTCCAGATGGCTTGGTGGCCTACAAGATCGTCTTCTCAGAGTCCGCTATGCGTAACGACGGCACATGTTTTACTGACCATGATGTCCATCTCGCGCTGCGCAAGAAACGCGTCGATGGTGTTGGCGGGGAATGGTTTCGCTGCAGCGTCGATGAATTAAAGTCCGCAATTGTCGCTATCAAACAAGGTTCCCCCAACATCGAAAACCGCACCCTGACCTTTACTTTGCGTCCGGAGCAAAAAGAAGCCATCGACAAGACAATAGAATATTTTGCCTCCGCTAAAGCGGATTTTCCGGACCGGGTCCCCAAGTTTTTGTGGAACGCTAAGATGCGCTTTGGCAAGACCTTCGCAGCTTATCAACTAGCCAAACGCATGGGGCTCCGCAAGGTGCTGGTGCTCACCTTTAAACCAGCGGTCGAATCCGCCTGGGATGAAGACCTGAAAACCCATGTCGATTTTGAAGGTTGGCAATTCATTTCCAATAAAGATGCCCATAATAACCGCCTTGATATCGATGAGCAGTATGCCAAAGCTGACCCCACCCGCCCGCTTGTTTGTTTCGGTTCCTTTCAGGATCTGCTTGGCACCAATGATGCTGGCGGAATCAAGGTAAAAAACGAATTCATCCACACTACCAATTGGGACTTGGTCATCTTCGATGAGTACCACTTCGGTGCCTGGCGAGAGAACGCGAAAAATTTGTTTGAACGACCAGATGAGGATGAAGACTTCGATTTTGATATGGAAAAATACAAGAAAGAAGAGGCTGGCAATGCCTGGAATGAAACCTTCATCCCAATCACTACGTCCTATTACCTCTTTCTCTCTGGCACGCCTTTTCGCGCCTTGAACAGCGGCGAGTTTATTGAAGACCAGATCTACAACTGGACCTATTCCGACGAGCAGCGCGCCAAGGAAACCTGGGGCGACAGCCCCGACAACCCTTACCTGGCTTTGCCGCGCATGGTCATGCTGACCTACCGCATCCCTGACAGCATTCGCCAGGTTGCGATGCAGGGAGAGTTCAACGAATTCGACCTGAACGTTTTCTTCTCTGCCAAGGGAAAGGGGGAAGAAGCCCGGTTTGTTTACGAGAACGAAGTGCAGAAATGGCTGGACCTCATTCGTGGTTCGCACTTGCCCGCCAGTGTGGACGACATGAAACTGGGTCGGGACGAACGACCCCCAATGCCATTTTCGGATACACGACTGTTGAATGTCCTTTCCCACACCTTTTGGTTTTTGCCTAACGTTGCTTCCAGCTATGCTATGTTCAACCTGTTGAAGCAAAAACAGAATACCTTTTTCCACGATTACAACGTCAACCTCTGCGTAGGAACCAAAGCAGGCATCGGCGTCAACGCGCTTTATCCGGTCCTGAAATCGATGGGAGATCCACTGGCAACCAAGACCATCACGCTCTCTTGCGGTAAATTGACCACTGGCGTGACCGTCAGACCCTGGACAGGGATCTTCATGCTGCGTAATCTTAAAAGCCCTGAAACATACTTCCAGGCAGCCTTTCGCGTGCAAAGCCCATGGGAGATCGCAACCGGCGCGGGTACAAGCGAGATCATGAAACACGAATGTTACCTGTTCGACTTCGCACTTGACCGGGCATTGAAACAGGTTTCGGATTACAGCTGCCAATTGAACGTCAACGAAAACAACCCCGAAACAAAGGTGGCGGAGTTTATCAACTTCCTGCCGGTGCTGGCCTACGATGGCAGCAAGATGGTCCAGATCAATGCCCAGGACGTGTTGGATATCGCCATGGCAGGAACTTCTGCAACTTTGCTTGCCAAACGTTGGGAGTCAGCTTTGTTGGTAAATGTGGACAATGCAACGCTTGCGAGGCTGATGGCAAACAAAGAAGCCATGGAGGCTTTGATGCGGATTGAAGGATTCCGCAGTCTGAATTCGGACATTGAAACCATCATCAACAAGTCTGAGTCGGTCAAAAAGGCCAAGAAAGATAGCCCGGATGAATTGACCAAAGAGAAGAAGAAGGAATTGACAGAGGAAGAAAAAGAATACAAATCCTTGCGTAAACAGATTCAAGAGAAACTGATCAAGTTCGCCACCCGTATTCCAATTTTCATGTACCTGACTGATTACCGCGAAAGATCACTGAAGGACGTGATCACGCAACTCGAGCCGGCGTTGTTTAAAAAGGTGACTGGTCTGGATGTAAAAGATTTTGAATTGTTGGTGTCTTTGAATGTTTTTAATGGGTCGCTAATGAACGATGCAATATTCAAATTCAAACGCTACGAGGATTCAAGCCTTTCCTACACTGGCATTGACAAACATGCTGGGGAGGATGTCGGTGGTTGGGATACAGTCATTAAACGTGAAGAATATCAGACCCTGTTCTACAACCAGCAAGCTACTCTGCAGGCGGCAGCCAGGTCGGTGAACGAACTGCCCGACATTCCCTATGCTGTCGATGATTACAATGAAGAAGAGGAAGTGGAAGAAGTTGCAGCTGCTCCAGCTCCTAAGCCTCAACCTCAACCAATTCCTGCAATGCCTGACCTGGTTACCGCTGCCTTCGGTGTGAGACCTCCCACCCCGCCGAAAGTTGAAAAACCAAAATTTGATGTTCCCAAGGTGACTGTTGGCATGAAGGTGGAGCACAGTACCTTTGGAAAGGGAGAAGTAATTGAATTCCGCGAAGGCTTGATCACGGTTGCGTTTGAACAGGGTCAAAAACGTTTCGAGTTTCCGAGTGCGTTTGAAAACGGATTTTTGAAGGTGTAACGTACTTCTGATTAGAAAGCTGAGAAATTTGGTTTAGGGTCCACATTTAGTTATTCTTTTTGAACATATTATTTTGGAGGAATCATGACACTTTGGCTTGTACGTGCAGGAAGATTTGGAGAACGCGAGCGTTTCGCAATTGAGCAAAACCTGGCAGTTATTGGTTGGGAAGAGATTCCTGATCTTTCAAAGTTAGAGGTTCGAAATGAGTTGACTGATCTTTTACCAAACATATATCCAGATAAACAGAAAAAGACCTTGATAAATTGGGAAGGTCAGCTTTGGGCATTTTCTAAATCTATGCAGATTGGTGAACTGGTCGCGATGCCACTCAAACATCGGGCAATCATCAAATTTGGATATGTTTCTGGTGACTATGTATATCAACCAGCAAACACGACCGGGTTCAAACATACACGAGCTGTTGATTGGAAATACGAAATTCCTAGAAACCAAATTGAACAGGATTTACTTTACTCATTTGGGTCTGCAATGACTGTCTGTAAAATTCACAGAAATGATGCAGAAAATCGGATCAAGGCACTCTTGAGTGGTAAATCAACAACAAAGCCTAACCAGCCTGGCAAAGATTCGGATAGTGAGATTGAAGAGTCACTGGACTTGGAGCAAATTGCTCGTGATCAAATCACCGACACGATAACACAGACCTTCAAAGGGCACAAGCTGGCTCACTTGACCGCCGCAGTGCTCCAGGCACAGGGTTACAAGTTGCGAATCTCCCCTGAAGGTCCGGATGGTGGGGTTGATATTATTGCTGGCAAGGGCCCATTAGGGTTTGAATCTCCCAGATTGGTAGTACAGGTTAAATCAGGCGATTCCCCAGTCAACGTCAAAACATTTCGCGAATTGAAGGGAGTAATGGACGCTTTTGGTGCAGAATCAGGGTTGATTGTTGCATGGGGAGGATTTCAGGGTCAGGTTGACAAAGAAGCAGCGAGGCAGTATTTCAAAATTCGGCTGTGGGATGCTGATGACCTGGTGCAGATGATCCAGGATAATTATGAGAACCTGCCTGAAGACATGCAAACTGAACTTCCATTAAAAAGGATTTGGGTTTTAATACCACAAGCGGAAGAATGATTCAATCTAACCTGGACCAGGTGATTAACTAACGATGAAAACAAGAGATGAAATGATCGCTTACTCGTTTGAGGAAGTTAGAGCTGCGTTTATTGCCTATTTGAATATGCAAGAGTTGAAACAGAACACAATTAATACCGCAAAAAGCGATGCTTTTTATCTCTGGAAGAAACGGGGAAAAGATGTATTTTGGAGCGTTGTCTATTCAAGCGACTTTGAGGATCTTGGAAAAGATCTCCTTCTCAACACACTTAAACAATACTCCAGGGGAGACGTTGAAAGAAATGTGAATGGTTACATGGCTCAACTGCGGGGATTCAGGAGATTCCTTACCAGTAAATATGAAATCGATATCCCAACAGAAACCGTTAAAGAAGTAGGCAGGACGAAACGGAAGCCGCGAAAAATGAAGCAAGACCTGCCTGACCCATGCGTTGAACAAGCGGAGCATTATCTCGCGCAGTGGGCTTCGCTCAAAGATTATCACCTTCAGGAAAACGCGTTGGACAAACTGTTTTTTGAACTGTGCCCTGAGAATAAAGATATCTCAGATGTGCTTATAAAAGTGGCTGCCCTTAATGACTTCTATAGCACCCACATCTTTAAAGTGTTCCCGATGGCGAAGCATATTGTTGACCTTGGCATCGATGAGCGACTCAAGATGGGTGATGCTAGTTTGGTCACGGAGATCCAAAAAGGTAGCGGGAATAATAGAAGATATTACTCCTTTGCAACCAAATACTGCAGCCACCATCAACCGCTTGAATATCCGATTTATGACAGCTATGTTCATACAGTGCTACGCTACTTTGGAGTAAGGGATGAATTCTCCATTTTTTCTGATTTGGACCTCAAGAGTTATGAGCGGTTTAAGGACATTTTATTGGATTTTCGATATTACTACGGTTTGGAAGCCTATACTTTGAAGGAAATTGATAAATACATTTGGTTGCTGGGTAAGGAGTATTTTTTGAAGAATTATTAGGTGGAAAAACGGGCGCGGCATGCCGAGCCCCTACGACAAAAGGGCTTCCTCTAGAAATTGGATTTGCTATAATAGAACAAGTGTGCTATACTAAACCCTCGAGGTAATATTCGCACATTAACAACACAGCCATTTGCTCTCAAATAGCAGTTCTGCCCTATCAAAAAACGTTGCAATTCTTGCAATTATTGCAAATGACACCGCAAAGTGCGCACGATTCAGCAACGAGCACCTTAACATAAGGAGTTTTTACACTCAAACTGCCATCCTGTACCATCAAAAAACAGTGTAAAAAGTGTAAAAAGTGCAAAAACCCCAGCTAAAAAATACAACTCCTCACTGATTCGTCATTGCGAGGGAGCTTGCGACCGTGGCAATCTCCTTCTACCTTCACCAGGAGATCGCTTCGCTACACTCGCGATGACGGAATAACTGACAAGCAGATCGATTCGTTCCTCGCAACACCCTGCAAAAACGATGTGACGAATCAATCTATCACTGAAAAAACAGGTTGCGGATGTTCGATGAAGAAGGATGTTGATTTGCTCACAATTTGTCTATCATTTTCGGGTAAAATGTAAGTTCATGTAAATTTGACGAAAACATCGGATTGGGTATAATCAAGACCTAATCCGCAGGAGGCTTGAAGTTATGATCTTAAATGTTGCAATTATTATCGTTTCAGTCGCTTTGATCGCCAGTGTGCTGCTGCAAAGCGAGGGCGTTGGCCTGGGCGGTTTGGCTGGCGGCGACACCGGCGGTGTCTACACTCAGCGGCGCGGCATCAAGAAAGTGATGTTCTACATCACGATCGCGCTCAGTGTGATCTTCCTGCTGCTCGCACTCATCAGTGTGCTTATTTCCTGATAGCGACATTTCCCGCCGCTATCACAATTGATCATGGAGGATAAAGACAACTCGCCAAAGTCGGGGGTTGTCTTTCTGTTTTTCAAATGAGACGCTTTCGCTGGCAGCTACTAATTGTCCTGATTACCGGGCTTGTCGTTGGCTTGATCCTGATCTTCCAACGTTCAGTGTCAACGCCGGCGGTAGATAATACTCCCAATCCCATCACGGGCGGCAGCTACACCGAAGCACTTGTTGGCGAGTTCATGCGCCTCAATCCCGCGCTCGATCGCTTTAATCAGCCTGATCGCGATGTGGATCGCCTGATTTTCAGCAGTCTGTTCAAGTTTGATTCACGCGGGCTCCCGGTGGGCGACCTGGCTGCAAGCTGGGATGTTTCATCAGACGGCACCCGCTATACGATTAACTTACGCGAGAACGCCGTCTGGCATGACGGCACCCCCCTCACCAGCCAGGATGTACTTTATACGGTTTCTCTGCTTCAGAGTAACAGCAACCTGGTGGAAGAGGACTTGCGCAACTTCTGGCAAATTGTGCATGTAGCAGGCTTGTCGGACTTGAGCCTGGAGTTTTCCTTACCGTACAGCTTCGCCCCATTCCTCGATTATCTTACTTTCCAAATTTTGCCATCGCATCTCCTGGGCAACCTCAGCCTCGACGATTTGGTCAACCACCCCTTCAATCTTGCGCCGATTGGCTCCGGACCTTACCGTTTCCGCGAATTTCACCTGACAGATGGCAAGATTGACGGCGTCAGCCTGGAAGCTTTCGATTATTACTTTGCCGGTCGCCCGTACATCGATGAGATCAACTTCAAACTTTTCCCCGATTCTTCCACAGCGCTTCAAGCTTACTTGAGCGACGAAGTTGACGCCGTAGCCAGGATCGATCATGCCGACCTCGAAACCGCATTAAACCAACCCGGGCTGGACATTCATTCCAGCCGGCTGCCCCGTTTGACGATGGTATTCCTGAACACGCAAAATCTTGCTCAGCCTCTGCTTCAATCGGCTGATTTTCGCAAAGCCCTGATGGCTGCGACCAACCGCCAGGAAATGATTGACAATGTCTTCTCCAGCCAGGCAGTCCCGGCGCTCGGACCCATCACACCCGGAAATTGGGCGTTTTATGACGGTTTGGAGCCCTATCGCTATGATGTTGACCTCGCGCGACAACTACTCGCAGGGGCAGGTTACTCCTGGTCGGAAGTGGGTCAGCTGATGACCGCGGAAGGCGCTCAGGCGAAGCTGAGCCTGCTGGTGCAAGATGATCCTATCCACAACCAATTGGCCGCCATTCTGGCTGAAAACTGGGCCTCAATTGGCATTGAAGTCGTGCTGGATGTCAGACCCTACGCCGAATTGATGACCAGCCTTGACGCTCGCAGCTATGAAGCCGCCCTGGTGGATATCGACCTCAGCAACAGCCCCGATCCGGACCCTTATCCTTTTTGGGCGGAATCACAGGCTGAGGCTGGGCAAAATTACTCCCAGTGGCGCAACACCACAGCCAGCGAATACCTCGAACAAGCCCGCACCCAGCCCAATACCGACCTCCGCGTGCGCCTCTATCGCAACTTTCAGATCCTGTTCGAAGAGGATTTGCCTTCGCTGCCCTTGTTTTATACTGTGTACAACTATGGCATGAAAAGCTCCATCAAGAATGTTTCGATCGGACCCATTTACGATCCTGCCGACCGTTTTAACGCCGTGAACACCTGGTACATCCTCTCGGATACGACGCCTTCGCAGGCTGTGACGCCAACAGAGTAACACGATGGCACCCAGCGGAAAAACTGACCTGATCGGCGAACATGGCGTGAAAAAGTCCGACCTGCGCATCAGGCTGCTCGGCGCGCTCGATGAGGCCTCCGCCTCACTTAGCCTTGCCAAAGCATTTTGTTCCCCCGGCCATCAAACGCTGCTTGAAACCTGTCAGAAAGACCTGTCATGCATGATGGGCTTGTTGGCTGCCTTGCCCCAGACCCCATTGGAGAACCTTTCGGGAAGTTTCACTGCACCCCTTGAAGACCTCGAATCCGTGATTGGAGCACTCGAGTCGACGATCACTTACCCGGATGAGTTCATCCAGCCCGGTCACACTCCGGCCACAGGCGCGCTCGACCTTGCGCGCGCCATCGTCCGCAGAACTGAGCGGGAACTGGTGGCTGGTTTTGAGATCCTCCAAATTCCGGACGAGAGCATGCTACAGTACATGAACCGGCTCAGCACCCTTTGCTACCTGCTAATCCTGGCTGAAACGCCGGCGTGATCACATGACGGGAACCTTTATCAATTTCGCCGCGATCCTGCTCGGCGGGCTGATTGGACTGCTCGCTGGCAATAAGATTCCGCTCAAGGTCCGTCAAACCCTGACCTCCGCGCTTGGTCTGTTCACATTGGCTTATGGTGTGCGCATGTTCGCCCAAACGCAGAATATGTTGGTCCCACTAAGCAGCATTGTGCTTGGGGTCATCGCCGGGGAAGCGCTCAGGCTTGAAGAACTGCTCAACGGTTTGGGTGAACGCATCCAGCAAAAGGTGGAACGCGGAACGAATGCCGGTTCGCCCAACGCGCAGCGATTCATCACCGGTTTTGTAACCGCGTCGCTGCTTTTTGGAATTGGCCCGATGGCGATCCTCGGCTCGATCCAGGACGGCCTGGTTGGGGATTACCAGATGCTCGCGATCAAATCCTTGCTCGATGGCATTGCCTCGATCGCGTTTGCTTCGACCTTTGGGGTGGGGGTGCTTTTTTCGGCTCCGATCGTGCTGATCTACCAGGGCGCAATTTCCCTTTTGGCAGGAACCATCGGCAAAGGCTTTGACCACGCTGTAATCCTTGAGATGACCTCGGTCGGGGGTGTTATCCTGGCAGGCATTGCCATCAGCAATCTCCTGGAGATCAAAAAGATCCGCATTGGCAGTTTCCTGCCCGCCTTGTTCATTGTGGTACTCGTGGTTCTGCTGCTGAATCGGCTCGGTATCGCCTGGTCTTAGAATAAAAAACGCAGTTCAATTTGAACTGCGTTTTCAGAACTTTAAAAATTAATTACCTGCAGCGGCCAAAGCGGCATCAATTGTTTCATTAAGCGTGGTCGAGTACACGATCGTTCCATTGACATCAAACATCGGTGTACCGGTCACCCCCAGGTTACGGGCGTTTTCGGTATCGGCGCGCACATCATCCAATTGTGAGTCAGTGTCAAGGCACTGATTGAAGGCGGTCATGTCCAGACCTACCTGCTTGGCATAGGAAGTGATGCTTTTATCCGCGAAAGCGCCAGCGAAAGTGGAATTTTGAAAGAGCACCTTGTGCATCTCGAAGAACTTGTTCTGCTCCCCTGCGCAATACGATGCTTCAGCTGCCTTGATCGTCTCATCTTCGTTGAATTGGAACACGTTGAAGGTGAAATAGACCTTGCCGGTATCCACATAATCTTTGATAAATTGCTCTTCAGTTTCAAGCGCAAAAGTGCGGCAGTGGCTGCAGCCAAAGTTGGAGAATTCAACAACCTTTACAGGCGCATTTGGATCGCCTACAGATTGCCCACTTTGATTTGCGTAGCCTGAGACTTTGCTGGCGTTCAGCAGCCTGGGGAGGAAGTAGACCATCAAGACTGCCGCCACGAGCACCAAAGCTCCAATCAGCAATCCCGTTGTTCGCTTGCGCACTTCCTGTTCTTTCTGCGCTTTCAGCGCTTCGCGTTGTGTGTTCTTTTGTGCCATATTAACTCCTGAAATTGTTTGCTTGATTTTGCCACAAACGTCTGTTTGCGTCCAGTTAGCTTAATACAAAAATGTTTACAAGGTTAAGGACATCACCAGGATGTCGGAATCTTCACGTTCAAAACAAAATGAATGGTACAACTTCAGCGATTGGGTGTTGCTCGCTTGGGTGTTCACTGTAAAGGATCTGACCCCCATGGCGGTGAAGGTATCCAGCATATCCTCCACCAGCGCGTGCCCCACGCCTTTGCGCTGGCAACTGGGGTGGACGGCCAGGCGCGCCAGGTGGGCGGAGTCGAAGGTGTTCGTGCTCATTTGATAACCAACGATATCAGCTCCAAGCACTGCAACGGTGTGGCAGGCGCTGCGATGGTAGGTTTTTATCAAGCTTGCGCGGCTTAGCTGCCAGGCAGGATCAAACGCGGCGATGTCGATCGCTTCTACCGCAGCCAGATCGCGAAAGGTCATCTCACGGATGAAAATATCTTGGTTGGTTTGCCTGTAATATTCCTCTGGGAAATTACGTTGGAGGGTGACGATCCGGTCGGCAGGTTGGAATGCTTCTCCAATGAGCAACCTCTCCAGCCATTCGTAAGGCGCAAGGGAGAACAAATGCCTCGCTCCCATTCCCCGCAAGACAAGCACAGTTTGCAACAACAAAGCTTTGAAATACTGCTCGTGTTGTCCGTCACGTTCGGCATAAAAGAATCGCAACCAGGCTGTCTCGGGATTCTCAGGCGTGGCAGCAAGGATAGCTCTGATTTGTTGATCTTCTATAATTGCAAAACAGCCAGGCTCTTCAAACCGCTCGCTGGGCGAGAACCAATCGAGATTATTGAATGACAGATTGTTTGCATTCAAGAACCTTGTGAGGTCAAAGGAGGGAAGATTTGAACATGCCCGAATATCGAACCACATTTTGGTCAGTCATTGATGCCGAGCTTGTCAAGGATGGCATTCAATTCTTCGTCGGAATAAAAGCTGATCGAGATCGTGCCGCCCCGGTTGCCCTTCGAAAGCATTACCTTGGTGTGGAAGAACTGACGCAGGCGGTTTTCGAGATCTTCAGCTTCGGCAGAACGTGAGATCGGCTTTCGGTTGGTTGGTGCTTTGCCGCTGAGTTTGCTCACGAGCAATTCCGTCTGGCGGACGTTCAGCCCAAGGCTGAGGATGCTATCCAGGGCGGCTTCCATAGCACGAGCGGTTGGCAGTGCCAACAGACTTCTGGCGTGACCCTCTGAGATTTCGCCGCTTTGCAGGGTTTGCTGCACGAGGGCAGGCAGGTTAAGTAGACGCAGGGTGTTGGTGACGGTGACTCGGCTCTTCCCAACTCTGTGAGCGATTTCCTCGTGGGTCAGGGAAAACTGATCTGCCAGGTTCTGGTATGCCCTGGCGCGTTCCATCGGGTTGAGGTCTTCCCGCTGAACATTCTCTATGATGGCGAACTCCAGTTGTTCCTGCTGGGAGGCAGTTCGGACGATTGCTGGCACATCCTTCAGACCTGCCAGCTTTGCGGCACGCAGTCGGCGTTCACCCGCGATCAGTGTGTAGCGGTCAATCCCTTCGGCTGCAATCACGATTAACGGCTGGATGATGCCGTGTTGTTTGATGGAGGCAGCAAGGTCTTCCAGCTGGTCTTCCTCGAATATCTTGCGGGGTTGTTGAGGGTTGGGGCTGATGCTATTCACGGGCAACAGCCGCACCTGCTCAGTTGCACCTGGAGCAACCGGACTGCCTTGCCAGGTGGGAATTAACGACTCGAGTCCTTTACCAAGTCCACTGCGCTGTGCCATCTTACTCCTGTCCTGGGTCAAACTTCACCCCATCCGACGTCAATAATTCCATCGCCAAAGAGCGGTAAGCTCTCGCGCCGCTCGAGTCAGGGGCATAGACCGAGATGGGCATACCAAAAGAAGGCGCTTCTGCCAGCCTGATGCTGCGGGGAATGAATGTTGAAAAAACTTTGTCCTGGAAGAATTTCTGTACTTCACCCATCACGTCCGCGCTCAGGTTTGTGCGGCCGTCAAACATCGTCAGCAAAACGCCTCGGATGGAAAGTTCGGGGAAGAGACCCTGGCGAATGCGGGTGAGCGTCTGGGTAAGCTGACCGAGACCCTCAAGCGCCAGGTACTCACACTGCACCGGGATGATCACGCCATCCTGGGCGGCAATCATGCCATT
>CAYPBU010000007.1:0-49475 GCA_964409045.1 uncultured Anaerolineaceae bacterium
TGCCGGGATTGTCCTGCTGCCCGGTCATGGCGGTGATGCGGTTATCGAGCACGACAGTCACCAGGTTGCTCTTGTTGTAGGCAACATCCAACAGCGAGTTGATGCCGGTATGGAAAAAGGTCGAGTCGCCCAAAACCGAGACGACGCGCATTTTGTTGCCCTCGATGGTGTCGAAGACCTGCTGCGCCCCATGCCCAAGGCTGATGCTGGCACCCATGCAGACGGTGGTCTCCATGGCGTTGTATGGCGCGCCGGATGCAAGCGTGTAACAGCCGATATCACCTGAAACCATCACGTTCTTGCGGCGACCGAGCTCATAAAAAAAGCCTCGATGTGGGCATCCAGCACAAAGCGTCGGCGGACGAGCGATGACAGCGGCGCGAACCTCCTCGTCCACGGGATAAGCCTCGCCAAACATCACAGCCCGGATGACCTCTGGCTTCATTTCACCGTTGCGAGGAAAGATGTTCTTGCCATCGCAGGCGATACCCAAGGCGCGCACGTGCTCCTCGATGTAGGGATCATTCTCTTCGATGATGTAGACCTTCTCGACTTTTGAGGCAAACTCACGGATCAGGTCATCTGGCAAAGGATTGGTGAAACCCAGCTTGAGATAGGAAGCGCCATCGCCAAAGACTTCGCGGGCGTAGAGATAACAATCACCAGAGCAGATGATTCCGATGCCTTGTTCACGCATCTCAATCCGATTCCATTGGCAGTTGTTCGAATAGCCAAGTAATATTGCTTGATTTTCTTGAACTTTGACCTTCATCGGGCGGGCATTGGCAGGCACTGCCACGTACTTCTTGATGTTCTTGACGTACGGCTTGAGGGGTACGTCCTGCCGCTCACCCAACTCCACCAGGCTCTTGGAGTGGCAAACACGCGTAGTCATTCTAAATAACACGGGGATGTCGTGCTTCTCGCTGATCTCAAACGCCTCAAGCAGCATATCCTTGCATTCCTGGCTGTCTGAGGGCTCAAACATCGGCGTCATGGCGGCTTTGGCGTAGTTGCGGTTATCCTGCTCGTTCTGCGAGGAGAACTGCCCCGGCTCGTCAGCCGTGACCACCACCGCGCCAGCGTTGACGCCCATGTAGGCAAAGGTAAAGAACGGGTCGGCGGCGACGTTGAGACCGACATGCTTCATCGAAGCGATGGCGCGCGCGCCTGCCAGCGAGGCTCCAATGACAGATTCCAAGGCGGTCTTCTCGTTCGGAGCCCATTCAGCGTGGATTTCTTGGTATGTGGCGATGTTTTCGAGGATCTCGGTGCTGGGGGTTCCCGGGTAGGCAGACGCGAAGCGCACTCCGGCTTCCCAGGCTCCACGAGCAACAGCTTCATCGCCAGTGATCAATTGTTTCAAGGTTGCCTCCATATCCATCCGGGTGAGGGTGTGAGTGACGGCTTTGCAGAGTTTCAGTATAAACGGAAAAGGCCGAAAAGTGACTGAAAAACCTGGTTTCGGTGATTAATCAGAGGAATTATGTCGAAATCTGGCTGTATTCATGCTGTTTACAACCACCATGATCCTGGCAGTTGTGGAATCTCAGCCCGGGAACTCTCCGACTCAAAGTTGGTGAACATGCCAGATCGGATCAGCCTGAAATTGGGCTTGACCCAAAATCAAAATGGGGTTAGAATCGCAAGTCTTGTAGAAACGTCCTCGTAGCTTAATGGATAGAGCACCTGCTTGCGGAGCAGACGGTTGCGCGTTCGACTCGCGCCGAGGACATTTTTTCTTTTATTTCCCCAAATTATGTTACCGAGTACCCCAAGGGCACTTATTCGCCTCGCGCCGAGGACATTTCATCTAATATTCCCCCAAATTACAAAACCGTGTACTCCAAGGGCACGTGCTATCCGCGGACAGAGATCGCTTTCAACTGCAGGGCAAGCCCCTAAGTAGCTGAGATCCGTTCAAACACTCATTCCCTCGCGCCTAAGACTGCAATGTGTTGTCAAATAATCGTTGTATGCCACCCAAAGCCGATCACATGATCCCGAGCAGTCAGCATTCCTTTGCACTTGGAATGTTTCACGTGAAACAATTCGCGCTTCGCCAGCTGTAAAGTCCCACGGACATGTTTTCCACCAGTGTACGTTGTTTCACGTGAAACTATTTTCTCGTTTTGATGGCCCACCTTCCCTTTCTTGACCCAGAACTCCAGGAGTAGCAGTGCTTCATTTGTTTCACATGAAACATAGTTCTACCAAATCAGCGATAAAATGGGCACAAATCGTGCATCATGTTACTTGATTGTACCGATCTGGAGGCGTTTATGAATTTAAAGCGAATAATTATCACTCTAATGGTGGTTTTACTGCTGCTCACGGGGTGCGTGCGCCCCTCTCCAGCCATAACCGGCACTCCCGACCCAACCGGTCCAGCGGCAAACGGCTCCCCCACCGCAACGGCGATGTACCTGAACCCCCTCTACAGGCTAAACATTTTCGTAGGCGGGCACGGCTGGGCAAGTAACGTTGATCAGTCCGCCTTCTACAACACGAGGAATTTCGGCGAGCATTGGCTCACCGTCACTCCCCCCGGTTTCTCTTCGAAGGAAAATGGTTGGGGAACCACGACATCGTTCCCTAACGGCGACATTGGTTGGATTTGCCAGACCGAATCAGATTCCTCCGCCAGGCTCTTCTCAAGTTCTGACGGCGGGCGCGCCTGGCAGGCGCACGAGCTGACTTTTCCCTGTGGTGAAACCTCGGTCTTCAATTCAACCGAGGGCTACATCCTTTCCAGCCAGGGCGTAGCCGCAGGATCGCACTTTGTCAGCCTTTATTACACCGCCGATGGCGGTCAAACCTGGGAACTGCGCTTCGAGCACGACCCTGCCGCCGCTGATGACCACGGGCTTCCGACCGGAGGATTAAAGAATTATTTCGTATTTCTGAGCTCTAACATTGGAGTAGTTGGCGGTTCTGTTCCTGTTGCAGGCTCAGTTTATTTATTTCGTTCTGTAGATGGCGGCACTTCATGGAAGTCATCTAAGTGCCAGGGTTTGCCCCTTGCCGAAAATCAGGAAGCCAGTATCGATAAAATCGTACGAATCAACGCCACCACTGCCGTCCTCCCTGTTCGTTCTTACCTCGCAAGCGGGAACAGTATCACCTATTTTTGCAGCACAACCGATGCTGCTGAAAGCTGGCAATTCGTGGGCGAGCTTGAGAATGTTGAGTTTCTCGATTTTGGAACGCAGTTAACCGGTGTCGCGTATGGACAGGGGAAGATGTTCCAGACCGAAGATGGTGGAAAAACCTGGACTGAGACCACATCCGGTCTCCCCCCCGCGGTCACTCCTGTGTTTCTGGATATGATGAACGATCGCGTCGGCTTCCTCACAGCCACGATTTCGCCGGAAACCCTCAGCGATAATCGCATTTACATGACTGGCAACAACGGCAAAGACTGGCAACCTATGCCGGGGAACCTCATCGGGTCGACTACGAACAACTCCACCCCGTAGCGCGTGGACATCTGCTTGCAAAAGCTGTGCGCCCTACTATAATTCAGGTGAACGCATATGAAAAAGGTTTGGCTCCTCATGACATTAGCTTCGATCCTGGCACTCCCGTTTTCGGGTTCTGTTCACGCTGATCCGGGTCCTGAAACTGGTCAAACGCAGGCATTGACTGCTTTTGTTGAAAACTGGACCCGCTCTGACGCTCAGAAACCGGCTGACTCCACCCCGTTACCCAGTGCAGACCCGGAAAAGAAGGCTTACCTCACCTTTGATGATGGACCGGACCCCGTTTGGTCGTCCCAGGTGTTGGCTGTTTTGCGAAAATACCAGGCTCACGCAACGTTTTACATGGTTGGGCGCAATGCTTCCACCTTTCAGGACACAATTGTACAAATCGCCAGCGATGGAAACACGCTTGCCAATCACAGCTACAACCATTTTGACTTAACCACGCTTGGTTTTGAGGGTTTCTCTCTCGAAATCGGTGATACTGAACAATCCATTCGCGACGCCCTCAAAGATCATCCCGAACTTCTCAGCCAGGTCACAAAATGCCTGCGACCTCCCTACGGCAAGTCCAACGAGACGGTTTATGCCTATGCGATGCGTATGGGATACAGCATTTCAATGTGGAACCTGGATACTCGCGATTGGGCAGGCACAGAACCTGAAGACATTCTGGCAGATTTCACCATCAAGTTGCAACCAGACAGAGTTGTTCTCTTTCATGATGGCGGGCAGGATCGTCAAAACACGATCGATTCGTTGGATTTAGTCTTGCACGAGCTGATTATGCAAGGCTATGAAATCCTGCCATATTGCACAGAAGCTGGGCAGGCCCTGATTGGCGGCTGAGTCTTTTCGTGCCTCCGCAGGCAATTGTTAACGCAAGTTTAACTTTTGTAGAAATTTCGCAAATCTTGACCAAAACCCGTATTTAGGGCTTGCATTTTCATAAATATCTTGTATACTAAGAATAGTTAGGCGCTTGGGTGCCCCCCTCACCCAGGCGCCTAACACTTTTAATCCCCCGGAAGTAAAATTGAACCATGGAAGCAGACAAATCAGGGTATGTATTCTTTGAGTGTGGCAACCCGGGCTGTGGTCTGCAGTTCCCTCTCGACACAAGTGTCTTCGACGGACGCTTTTGTCCGCGTTGTGGAGCACCTCTTGAGAGGCATGAAGCTGGCATCCCTGCTCAGAAGCCTCCTGCTGCGCCAACCCCCAGGCTCGGCTTGATTGGTGTTCTTGATAACATCCGCTCCGCCCATAATGTCGGTGCTATTTTCCGCACGGCAGACGGGGCTGGACTGTCGGAGTTGCTGCTCGGCGGTATCACCCCCACCCCTGACGACCAGCCAACGATCGGCAAAACTGCTCTCGGAGCTGAAAAGACTATAAAGTGGCGGTATTACCCAAATCTTCCTGAAACACTGGCAGAACTCAAAGCTAATGGCTGCCTGATCATCGCACTCGAGTCCGCCCCTGGCGCCATATCGTTCCGAAACCTCAAACTAAGTCTCCCCCTACCCAGTCAAGTTGCCCTTGTGGTTGGCAATGAACCTGCCGGAGTCGACCCAGCCATCTTACGAATCGCAGATCAGGTGGTGTACATTCCAATGTCCGGTGAGAAAACCTCGCTGAACGTCTCGATCGCGTTTGGGATTGCTGTCTACCAGTTGTTAGCCCTATAGAATTCAGAAAAAGGCTCTGGCGGTGTGCCAGAGCCTAAATCGAAGTACTTAACTTACGGTTGAATGATCGTCCCGGCGGGGATGGTGGTGTTCTTGGGGATCACCACGATGCCTTCCCGTACTTTGTAGAGGGCATGATCCACTTCCAAATCTGCAGGGAAGGGTTTAATGATGACGTTATCGCCGATGCTGGCGTTTTTATCAATGATTGCGCCCTGGATCTTACAATTGCAGCCAATCCCGAGCGGCGCGCCGTTGGTTTGGTTGCCGTACCAGTCAGCGCCCATCACAATCGTGTCCTTTATTTCCGTGCCAGACCCAATCACGCTGCGCAGACCGATCAGGGTATGCTCTAATGAAGCGTCCTGGATGGCGCAGCCTTCCGCCAAAAGGACGTTCTTGCAGGTGGTCCCGGTTACACGCGTGCCTGGCAAAAAGCGCGGGTGGGTAAAAATGGGGTGAGCTGGATCGAAGAAGTCAAATTCCGGATGATCCTCGGTCAATTCCAGGTTGGTCTCATAGAAAGTGCGGATCGTTCCAATATCGCGCCAATAACCTTCGAAGTTATAACCAAAAACGCGCTTACCGTTTCGAATCAGGTGCGGAATGATATCGCCACCAAAGTCGTCTAATTGATGGTCGGTGAAATCGCGGCGCAGCACATCTGCTAGAAGGTCCGTGTTGAAGATGTAGATCCCCATCGAGCCAAGGAAAGGCGATTCAGGATCATCACGGCTTACCAGCCTTGAAAGCAGCTCTGGATCCTTGGGTTTTTCCGCAAAGTCAGTGATGCGTCCGTCCTCATCCCGTTTGAGGATGCCAAAACGGAACGCGTCTTCCTTGAGAACGGGCTGAACCGCAACGGTAACATCCGCTTTGTTGGCAATGTGAAAATCCACCATCTTGGAGTAATCCATACGATAGAGGTGATCGCCCGCCAGGATGAGCACATACTTCGACCTACTGGAGCGGATTTCTTGGATCTGCTTGCGAACCGCATCAGCGGTGCCCTGATACCAGGAAGTGTTTTCGATGGTTTGTTCAGCAGCCCAAATTTGCACCCATCCACCGTGGAAATTGTCAAAACTGTAGGTGCGGGAAATGTGTCGATGCAAAGAAACTGAAAGGAATTGAGTCAAAACTGAAATTTTATAAATGCCTGAATTGATGCAATTGCTTATCGGAATGTCGATTAATCGATACTTTCCGGCAATTGGGACAGCCGGTTTAGCCCGCTCAGCAGTGA
Organism: uncultured Anaerolineaceae bacterium; assembly: GCA_964409045.1. Taxonomy (GTDB): domain Bacteria; phylum Chloroflexota; class Anaerolineae; order Anaerolineales; family Anaerolineaceae; genus Mesolinea. The sequence continues at coordinate 6,417 of CAYPBU010000007.1, forward strand.
GCGGATAAAGCCGCTTGCCCTGACCTCCACCTAAAATGACTGCAAGGACTTCGTCCACATTGGCCATAATATCCCTTTCAGCACAAATCGTGCAAGTTTTGATGAAGTTGTTAAATTGGTAATGATTACTACAATTGAAATGTCTACCTATATTGTACTAGTTATTCTCGCTACGGTACGCAAAATTTCCCGAGCGGACTCTAATGTCACAGTTGTGCTGGCGCCAAGCATTGCCGCTAACTCTTCCACGCGAGAGTCCCCTTGCAGTTGTTCCACCTGTGTGGCTGTGCGACCGTTGTCGCTGCGCTTGGTGACGTGAAAATGCTGATCGCCAAAGGCTGCCAGTTGTGGCAAGTGCGTGACACAGAGCACCTGGTGTTGTTTACCCAGGTTCCATAGCATTCCACCCACGGTCATACCGACCCTGCCGCCGATTCCGCTGTCGATCTCATCAAACACCAGCGTCGGGATGTGATCCACTTCCGCCAGAACAGTTTTGAGTGCCAGCATCAGGCGCGAGGTTTCTCCACCCGAGGAGGTCTTGGCAAGCGGTTTTAAGCCTTCCCCCGGGTTAGTTTCAATCAGGAACTCGATCTGATCCACGCCATTGGCGTCAAACGCCAACTTGCGATCGCCGAGGGCAAGCCCTTGCTCTGATTCAACCACCCCCTGGGCAACCTGGAACCTGGCTTTTTCCATCTCAAGCAAATGAAGCTGCTGTTCCACCCCATCGGCAAGCTGGGTGGCTGCGAGTTTCCGCTGTTCGGAGAGCTTTTGGGCAGAATCACTTAAAACTTGCTTTAACTGGAAAATTTTTTCCTTCACTTCGCCAATCTGCTCTTCCACGCCCTCCACTTTTTCCAATTCAGCAACCGCTGTCTGTAAATGTGCCAGCGCTGAAGTCAAAGAGCCGCCGTATTTCCGTTTCAGGCGATTAAACAGATCCAACCGTTCTTCAATTTGATCCAGCCGATTGGGATTAAACTCGATCCCTTCCAGGTAACCACGCAACTCATAGGCAAGATCAGACACCGAACTCAGCGCGTCCTCAACTTGCTGAGCCAACACTTGTATTTGTGGGTCAATTCGGGCGAGCTCCGCCAGGTCCCGCGCGGCTTGTCCGAGCAGGTCCGTAGCAGCCGAACCACCCTCCGTGCCTTCATCCAACATTGCCAGAGCCGACTGGCTGAGAGAACTCAGCGTTTCGGCGTTCATCAGGCGCGTGCGTTCCTGCACCAGGGTTGTTTCCTCTTCCGGCTTAATGCGCGCGTCGCCAATTTCCTGGATTTGATACTTCAGCATATCTGCCCTGTCGCGTGCGGTTTGTTCAATCGCGTGCAGTTCGGCTAATTGCTTACCGAAAGCCGACCATTGCTTGAACTGACTCTGATAAACCGTAAGGTTTTCCTGATCGTGCGCGAAACGGTCAAGCAAGTCGCGGTGATTTCGTACTTTTAACAAGGAGAGATGCTCAGATTGACCATGCACATCCACCAGGGCTTCACCAATTTCGGACTGAACGCTCAAACTGACGGTTCGTCCGTTCACCCGGGCAACCGTCCGACCCTCTGCGCGGATCTCTCTCCCCAGCCAAAGCCGGTTTGGTTCCTCCAGCAAGCCCTCCCGGTCCAGCAGTTCGTTGATGAAATCCCGTTCCGGTCCATCCAGGCGGAAAAAGCCTTCCACAATCGCCCTGTCTGCCCCTTTGCGGATGCTGGTGGTGTCCACCCTCGCGCCAAGGATCGCTCCCAACGCGTCCAAGATGATTGATTTACCAGCACCTGTTTCACCGGTGAAGACCACCAATCCGGAGTTGAATTGGAGTGTCAGATCATCGATGATGGCAAAATCGCGGATGCGGAGTTCTTCCAGCATAATCCCTCAAAGACGCAAGCCTCGGGCTTGAGCATAAGCCGAGGATGAGACTAAGGCGGCATACGTCGCCCGCCAGATCAGCGGTAACAGACTGACACCGCTAGTAAGCAGCGGTCCTGAGCCGCTGAGCAAGGGTAGAATTTCCCGGATGAGCAAAGGTAGAGCACCAAGAATCGCCCCAACCAGGACTGCCCTGTTGAGCGCTTTGCTGCGCCGGCGGTTAACCGCCAGGCGTACAGCGTTGGTGATCAGAGTGCCAATTCCCGGTGCCACGAGAATGGTAAAGAAACCAAGCAAACCAGCCAGCCAACTGCCAGCAAAAGAGATCACGGCGGCGACGGCGAAACCTATAAATGGGTCAAGGGTTTTGGTCGTGTCAAACGCTCGCTGCTGCGAACGGACACACTCCGCACAGCGATAACCCGTCTCCGTCAGGATTGCCGTTGCAGGAGTGATGGGCTTGTTGCAGCGATTGCAGCGCAATTGAGCGGCTTCTTCGGGGATTGGATCGTGTTCAGTCATTGGATTCCATTTCGAGGATCGGATTCCGCTGTAGGATCCCGGCAAGATCGCGATAAAAGTAATTGGGTTCACCAAATCGCGCCATAAGCAGGGATTTCTTGTTCGCAGTGACACGAATGCTGTTTTCGGGACCGATGGAGATTGGAGTTGTGCCATCAACACTGAGCACCACTTCAAAATCGCTGATCGCGCGCAGGTTGACCACCGCGCCTTCCGCCAGCACCACAGCCCGATCGAGCGAAAGGTGGGGCGCAATCGGCAAAACAAGCATATTGCGCAGTTCTGGCGGCAGTATTGGACCCCCTGCAGCCAGGGCATAAGCGGTTGAGCCAGTCGCCGTCGCCACGATTAAGCCATCGGCGATATAAGACATCATATAGCCTTCGTTAAGGTCTACCCGCACCTCAATCGGTCGGGCATCTCTGCCACGCGAGACCAACGCCTCGTTGATCACGTCCCAACGCCTTACCATTTCGCCATTTTCGAGAAACTCAGCATGGAGCATCATCCGCTTTTCAAGGCGATAATCAGCAGCGAGTAAACGTTGAAGGTTGCTCTCAATCTCGATCTCGTTCATCTCAACCAGGAAACCCAGCCGCCCTGCCTGCACGCCCAACAAAGGGATGTCGAGAGGGGCGCAGAGGTGACCTGCTCTCAGGAGCGTGCCATCTCCGCCAATCACAATCACCAGGTCGTGCCCTTCAATGTGCGGTAGTTGTGTGGGGTGCTCGTAATCATAATGGAAGAGGCTGTGCTCCACGGCGTGCGTATTCAGGCATGCAGAGATGCGATCGGCTAACTGGGAGGCTTTTGGAACCGCCGCGTTAGGCATGAGCAGGATATTCTTAGGTGAAAAGGGGGTCATCGCATGCATCCCGTTTATTATAGCCGGATTCAAATGGCGATTTCCAATCCGCAAATCGTTGACCTACAAGGAAATCAGCAATTATCGTATACTCACTACCTGGAACAGATGACTCAAACCATGAAAGAGCCTCCAACTTCACCATCAAAAAATGAATTCTGGCAGCGCCTGAGCAGAAACCGCCTGCTGCTGCTGGTTTTATCTATATTAATCTTCCTGGTGATCTGGCAGGTATTGGTGATGGTGCTGAATCTGCCTGGTTTTATTCTGCCCAGCCCCGCTGAAGTTGGCGAAAAATTCCTCGATGTGATCAAGACCGGGTTGCTCTGGCGGCACTTTTCTGCCACCTTGGGCGAGATCTTGCTGGGATTGGCATTCGGCATCAGTGCAGCCACATTACTCGGCTACGCACTTTCCAAATCCCCCCTGGCAGAGCGTTTGCTCTCTCCATTTTTGGTGGGGAGCCAGTCCATCCCCATGGCTGCCATCGCACCTCTGTTGGTTATCTGGTTCGGACCGGGCTTACTCAGCAAGGTGTTGATCTGCTCGTTGACGGTTTTCTTTCCAGTGTTGGTCAACACGCTGGTGGGGCTGCGGGATGTTTCGCCCGAGTTGCGCGAAGTGATGCGCTCGCTGCGAGCAACGCCTGCCCAGATGCTACTCTATCTCGAGATCCCTGCCGCAATGCCGGTGTTCCTCGGAGGTTTGCGTGTTGGGGCGAGCCTTTCGGTCATCGGCGCGATTGTAGGAGAACTGGTTGCTTCAGACCGCGGTCTTGGCTTTCTCATTAATGTCGGACGCGGTCAGTATGACACCGCCTTGGTGTTCGTAGCGGTCATTTGCCTGGTCTTACTGGCGGCAAGCCTCTATGGATTGGTGTTGCTGCTTGAAAAAAAGGTCCTTTCCTGGCAAACCTGGCGCAAGGAAGCTTAAGGAGCGCTCAATGAAACGTGTGTTTTTTCTTATTCTGATCTTCTGCCTGGCGCTGACCGCCTGTAAACCAACCAACCCTGAACCGGTGAACACAAAGGTCACACTCAACTTGACCTACATTCCCAACATCCAGTTCGCGCCGTTTTATGTCGCGATTGAGAAGGGTTACTTTGCAAAATACGGCATCGAAGTGAGCCTGGCATATGGCAACGAAGCCGATTTCGTGGCGATGGTGGGGTCGGACAACCAGCAGTTCATGATCGCCTCCGGTGAGCAGGTGCTACTGAGCCGAGCCCAGGGGCTGCCAGTGATCTCGGTGAGGGAGTGGTACAAAGATTATCCTGTTGGAGTTGCTTCCCTGAAGACCAGCCAGATCAGCCAGCCATCCGACTTGCACGGCAAGGTGATCGGTTTGCCCGGACTGTATGGCGCGAATTACATCGGTTTTGAAGCCCTGGCTGCCCATGCCGGGTTAAGCGATACCGATTACGAACTGCGATCGATCGGCTTCACGCAGGTGGAAGCGTTGGTCACCAAACAGGTGGACGCCGTGGTAGTTTACCTGGCAAACGAACCTGTGCAACTGCGAGCCCGCGGTTACGAAATTGATGTTTTACGAGTGGCAGATGCGATCTCGCTGGTGGGGAACTGCCTGGTTACAAACGAGAAATCAATAAAAGAACGTCCTGACCTGGTGCAAGGGATGGTCAATGCCATGGAAGATGCACTGGCAGCCACAACTGCTGACCCGGATATGGCTTACGAAGTCAGCCGGAAGTACATCGATAATCTCGCGGCTGATGACCCGATCCAAAAGCAGGTTTTGTTGGAATCGATCAAGCTCTGGCAACTCGAACCAGATGCCTCCGAAGTTGAAGTTAAGCGCTGGGAGAATATGCAGACCGTCTTGCTTGATCTCGGCTTGATGACTAAACAAATAGAAGTCCGGGAGGCGTTCAGTGATGCCTTCACAAAATGAGCTTGCCCTGGAGGTAAATGACCTCGAGGTAACTTTTGTTGACAGTGATGGCAGCCTTGAGGTGCTCGACAAAATCAGTTTTTCAATCGAGCGCAACGCGTTTGTCTGCATTGTTGGACCTTCAGGTGGAGGAAAAAGCACCCTCCTGCGCGCGGTGGCAGGTTTGATTCAGCCATCTGGAGGTAAGGTGTTGTTTCCCGGCATGGCTGAAGGAAAGGCGCAAACTGGATTGGTGTTCCAGAAGCCCAATCTGCTCCCATGGCGGACCCTAAAAGATAACATCAGCCTTCCGCTTGAGATAGAAAACCGTCCTGACTCAGAAATTGCCAGCCTAACCCAGGAAATGATCCGCCTGGTGGGGCTGGAAGGGTTTGAAAAGTCTTATCCCCATGAACTTTCCGGCGGGATGGCTCAGCGGGTTGCGATCGCGCGCTGCCTGGTGCAGGATCCGGAGATCTTGCTGCTGGATGAGCCTTTTGGTCAGCTGGATGCGTTGACCCGCGAACGCATGGGCGACGAACTGCTGCGCATCTGGAATGAGCGGCGCAAGACGGTGTTGATGGTCACCCATTCGATTTCTGAAGCAATTTTCCTGGCTGACCGCGTGCTGGTGCTTACCAGCCGCCCTGCCCGGGTGATCATGGATCTTCCGATAGCCTTGCCTCGCCCGCGAACCGATGCCATGCGCTATTTGCCCGAATTCACCGAAGCCTCACGCCTGCTGCACGAGCAGTTAAAGAGCCCAACGGAGCCTGCCTTTTAGCCTGATAATGCCTTTGTGGTATAGTTTTAGAAATCTCAAATAGTTGGAGTGAACGCTCGTGTATATAGCCATCGAAGGTGTAATTGGTGTCGGAAAAACTACCCTTGCGCGTCTGATTCATGAAGCCTTTGAGGCTGATCTGCTGCTGGAAGTCTTTGAAGAAAACCCGTTTCTTGGCAGTTTTTATGCCGACCGGCAGCGCTACGCCTTCCAAACCCAGATTTTCTTCCTGATGAGCCGTTACACCCATCAACACCAGGTGATTCCATCCACTCTGGCAGCTGGCAGAAATCTTGTTTCGGATTACACCTTCGATAAGGATGCTCTTTTTGCCGGCATCAACCTCGGCGGAGATGAACTCGACATTTATCATAAAGTACACTTTGCCCTGGCGGATAAGATTCCCCAACCCGATCTGCTGGTTTTTCTGCGCGCCAACACCGACACCCTGATGAACCGTATCGCCCACCGTGACCGTCCCTATGAACGCAGCATGGACCGGGCTTACATCGAGGAACTCGCCGGAGCCTACGAATCTTTCGTCAGCATGCCCAAATGGCAGCAGCGATTACTCGTCATCGACACCGACGACATCGATTTCATTGCTGACCCGCAGGCATTGCAATACATGATCAATCGCATTCGCCAGGCTCTGCAGCTGGTACCCTACCAGGAAAGCCTACCTCTGTCCGATTAAGGAGTTCTCATGCGCATCAATTCGGAAATGCTCATCAAAACCGCACGTGACCACGTCGCCAAACGGCTGCGCCAGCCCAACGACATCGTTGCGGTTTACCTGACCGGATCCGTTACCAGCGAAGAGCCCCTGCTGGGCGGCACAACTGACATAGACATGGTCTTTGTTCACAAGGAAAATCCTGCCGATTCGCGCGAAGTGCTGCGGGTGACCTATGAAGTTTCCCTCGACATCGAGCACCACCACCAGTCCTACTACACCTACCACCGCCGCCTGCGGCAAAATCCCTGGATAGGTTTTTCGCTCTGCAATCATGGCAATATTCTGCACGACACGGATCACTGGCTCGAGTTCATCCAGGCTGGCGTGAGCGCCCAATTCGACACCCCCGAAAATATCCATGCCCGTGCCTTGAAATTCAACGAGAAAGCCCGTCAGCAGTGGTTCGACCTCAACGACGAGCAGGAAATCAGCTTCCAGGAATGGATGGACCTCTACTTCAAGACCACCGGCGCGGCAGCCAACACCATCGCCGCCCTGAACGGACCAGCCCTCACCATCCGCCGCTTCATGCTTGCCTTCCCCGAAAGAGCTCAGACGCTTGGGCAAGCTTCCCTTTCCGGTGAGCTCGCCAGGCTGATTGGTAACGACAAAATGAGCCTCGATCTCTACCGAGATTGGCGACCTGCCTGGGAATATGCCTTGCAAAGCGCCAGCGTCAAACCCACCTGCCCACCGAACCTCTCACGCCACCGCAAAGGTTACTTCCTCAACAGTTGTGATGCCCTGGCGGAGGGTGACGCGCTGCACGCCGTGCTCTGGCCCATGCTCGAAACATGGCGCCAGGCGGATATGGTGCTGGCAAATGAGCCCGCCCAACAGGAAAACTGGCTGCAGTTCCTCTCCGCGCTGAGTTTCGTTCCCGAACGCAAGGAAAACCTGCTTCAAGATCTGGACCACTTCATCGACGCCGGCGACAACCTTCTCAGAGATTACCGCCAGAACTACGGATTGTGAATAACCTGTGGAGAAACAGCCGATTTGCTGTGGAAATCCAGCGAAAAGACTGTGTAATCTCGGATTTAAAGCCTTGAAAAGTCTGGGATAACTTCGGAACGGTTGTGGAAACGAAATCTGTTATTTTTCAGCTACTGAATATCTGTTGAGTAAGTAAAATACACGCGAGCTTATCCACATACACATGTGGAAAAGATAAAAACACAATTTTCCTCGTTCAAATCGATCTTTTTCATGCGTTCAGTGGCGTTCTCCCCACTCTCAACAACCCCTATTACTTATTACTACTTAATTATATATTGATAAGAAAAGGATTGAATCCTTTTAAAGACTTAACGAATCAAGAACGGGATAAAGGTAAAAAATGGCACGTTGATTTCGATGGCATTGATCATTCCAGCCTGACCAGGTTCACCTGAAGGGTTGGTATCCCATGCCTGGAAGAAAAGTGTGTGTTTACCCGGCGAAAATTCAACAAGATCAAACGTATGCTGGAAGTCCATCAGATAAGGTGTTTCTGGCAACGATTGACCGGGAATTTGAGTCATAACCGCACCCGGAAACCAGGGAGGGGTGTCCAGTGAGTATGCAACATGGTGCACCGCGCTGAAATCACCCGGGTTGAGCGGGGGTTTATAAAAAGTGGCATCATCAGCTTGACCTTCAATGTGTATCGTGTAGGGATAATTATTAATGTTAGAAAAGTTAATTTCAGGTCCCTGTCCTTGGGTTAATGGATCTGCTGCTAATATTGCAGCGCGGGTGAGGGCAGTTAACCCCTCGGGTTTAAGGTGTTGGTCGTAATACCGGCAGCTGGTTACATCTCCGCCAGCTTCTGAAGGACCAAGATTGAAGCGCAGTGCCGGCGCTTGGATATGACCAAAGGCAAAGTCGGTCAGATTGCCGGTAATAATGTCGAAGCTTCTGCTGCTGCCGCGCGCGGGCATGGATTGGGTCGCGTAAGCGAGTTTGCTTGCAAGCAGGTAAAGGTCATCCTCAAAAGGATTTTCTGCGGTTTTGTTGTAGAGAAATGGTGTGATCAAGGAATCGCCCCTGTTTTGAAGGTCAATCACCAGTGATCTTTCAGGATTCTGAGTCAGGATTTGTTCCAGAAAAGATTGGATAGCGAGAGTTTCCGGCTCTGATGCAGCTGCGGAACCAGGATAATCAGGGGAGCAGGCATCCATCACATCCGATGACCAGCCATAACTGAAATTTTGGCTGAGCGCCACGCCCCCATTACCGTTGGCGCACGCGTACTCGTGCCTGTTCTTGGTCCAGGTAGGTATATTTCCTGCTAATGCCTGTTGCTCGGCGAAAAAGCGTCCATCCGGGTTGGCAACCACGATCAAATGGATCTCAGTTTGCTCCAGCAACCAGTTGACGTTGGCATCTTCACCATACAAACCCAATAGAGTTTCGGCAAAACTCAAATTGAGTTCCACCGGAGCCAATGCGTTCGCTTGCAGCCCGCTGACGAGCACCAGTCGTGGCTTGGAGTTGGTTTCAACCTCCGTACCGAGCTGGAGCACCTGGATGTCGCGTCCCTCGATGCTCTGACCAATCGTCTTGAGGCGCGCCAGACCCGGATAAAGACTGGTAAGCTCGGACATACGAGTGGAGAGTTCTTCTAAGGATCGGTAGCAGTCAAATGGATTTGGAAGAGTGGAGAATCTTGCTGATGACGCAGGCGAGATGCCAATAAAACCGACCAACAGGAGGATTAGCAACAACTGGATGGAACGTATACAAGATTTCATCAGTGTATCTCCAACAGGTTGTAAGATTGGTTAATTTTATCAGTTACCAAGCAAAAACTTGTTATGATTAAGTCAGAGAGTCAGAATGCGAAGCAAAAAATTTACAATCGGTTCAGAATTGAAACTTGCCGTCGTGGTTCCCGAAGTGCGCGTGGCGGATGTGGCTTTTAATGCCGCCCAAATCCAAAAAGCCCTCGCAAGCCTCGAAACCAGCAATCCAAATTGGATCATTTTCCCGCGCCTGTGCCTGACCGGATCGACATGTGGGAATCTGTTCCGCCAAAAATTGCTGCAAATCGCGGCGCTGCAGGCTTTGCTCGATTTGGTACCTCTGACCGAAGGCACTGCTTCCAACGTACTGCTGGGGCTCCCCCTGGCAATTGGTGAAGAGTTCTTCGAAGGACTGGCGCTGCTCAGTGGCGGGCTGGTGGAAGCGTTGATGGTGGCTCCTTGCCCGGACAGCCCGGCTCTGAGCCCGTCAGCAAACCTGCATGAACCTGCCAATTTGAAATTAGGAGATAAATTGATTTCTCTGACCACCCACCACCCGTTCCGTTTCGGAAGAGTGGAAGTGTTGCTCGGTAGTCAAGAACCAGGGAAAGAAGAAAGTGACCTGCTGATTAACCTGATCAATCTGCCCGCGCTTGCGCCGGCGGAGGATGTCCCCCAGACTGCTTTCAATCCCGCCACAAAGCAGGGACTTACCGTGATTTGTTCTGCCGGCGCGAGCGAATCCACCACCGACCAGGTTTTTTCCGGGAAAGCCGAGATCTGGCAGAGTGGTCGTTGCCTGGCAGCCGCGTCTGAACTTACCTGCGATACCCAGGTGATAGAGGCGATTTGCAATCCAGAATCACCAGTTACGCAACCCATTGTTGAGTCTGAGGAAGAGGAAAACAAGCCAGTTCGTTATCCATTTATCAGGCAGGAAAAACCCGAAGAACAATTCGCGAGGCTGCTGGAAATTCAATCAACAGGTTTGATGCGGCGTCTGCTGCACACCCACCAACGTAAGGTAATACTGGGGCTAAGCGGTGGAGCCGACTCAAGCCACGCGCTGCTTGTCTGCTGCCGCGCGTTTGACCGCCTGGGTCTGGATCGCGAAAGCATCTTCGCCATTCACATGCCCGGTCCGGGCAGCAGCCATGCCTCCCGAAAGCGCGCAGTTTCGCTGGCAGAGCTGGCAGGCGTGGCACAGCACACAATCCCAATCGAATCTGCCCTCTCAGCACATCTGGAAGACATCGGTCACCCCCATGGACTGCACGACGTGACCTACGAAAACGCGCAGGCACGTGAACGCACGCAAATCCTGATGGACCTCGCCAATCAGCAAGACGCGCTGGTGGTGGGCACAGGCGACCTCTCCGAGATCGCGCTTGGCTGGAGCACTTTCAACGGCGACCACATGAGCATGTATAACGTCAATTGCGGTCTGCCGAAGACCCTGCTTTTGCGCACGTTGGTATGGGCTGGAGGATTTCTTTTCGGGCAGGCAGGCGAATCCATCACCCACAAAATTTCCCACGCACCGATCTCACCCGAATTGCTGCCATTGGACGGAACAGGTGAAACCTCACAGAAGACAGAAGATGTTCTCGGACCTTACGAACTGCATGACTTCTTTCTCTTTTATGCCATCGGCAGGCAAATGCCCCCGTTGGATGTTTTTACTGTTGCCGTGAAATGTTTTCAGGATGATTACACACCTGAACAAATTTTGTCCACGCTTAAAACCTTCTACCGGCGGTTCTTCAGCCAGCAGTTCAAACGCTCTGCCAGCCCGGATGGTCCTCAACTGCTCGAGATCAGCCTTTCCCCTCGGTCCGGTTGGCGCATGCCGAGCGATGCCAGCAGCGCGCTCTGGCTCGGGCCGCTCGAATCAATCAAAATTCCAGGAAATCGCGCATGAGAATTGACAACCGCCCCATCCTACTGGTCTTCGGCACGTCCGCTGACCCCATCCATACAGGGCACGTTCAGCTGGTTACAGAGGCGGTGCGCGCCATGCAAGCCCGGGGTCAGCAGGTGGCGGAGGTGATGCTGATGCCAGTCTTCCGTCACCACAACCTGCAAGACACGGTCAAGCGCTCCCTGCCGCTCACCTTTGAGCATCGCTACGACCTCAGCCAGCTGGCGGCGGATGAAATTTCCCGCGAATTGTGCCAGCCAGGTTTAAAGATCAGCGTCAGCCGCCTGGAAGAAGACCTGGCAAAGCAGACCAACCGCCCAAACTTCACCTCCGAGACGCTTGCTGCTTTGCGCCAGCAGGTTGACCCGGCACTTAAAATTGCCTTTCTGATCGGCGTGGATAGCTTCAGCGGCGATGAACCCAGTTTTGGGCAGTGGTTTGAGTGGGAACGTCTGCTCGAGACCGCCATGCTGGTCATCAGCCCAAGGCAGGGATTCGATCCAAACCTCGGCTACCTCCACGAACTTGAGGATCAGGGAGCGGACCTGGTCTATCTTGAAGAACTTTCCATTCCCGAAATCTCCTCGCGGGAGATCAGAACGCGCCTCGAAGCCGGAGAGACTCCGGAAGACCTGGCGAAGGAGGGCTTCATTAGCCCTGAATCAGCCGCCTACATCCGCGCGCACGACCTCATCCGGGTTTGGAACACGCTCGACAGCCAACAAGCACAATCCGTAGTAACGGAGGACACCATGCCTACTGACGACCTGGAAACAAAAATCGGCAAACTCCTGTTTCAAAAAAAACTGACCCTTTCCCTGGCTGAGAGCTGCACCGGCGGGTTGATTGGGCACCGCCTGACGAATGTGCCGGGTTCCTCGGAATATTTCATGGGCGGGATCGTCTCGTATGCCTACTCAGCCAAGGTCAACCTGCTGGGCGTCAGCTGGGATACGCTCAAGCGCCACGGCGCGGTGAGCGCCGAGGTAGTGCGCGAGATGGCGCTGGGCGCGCGCAAGGCCTTCAAGACGGATATCGGTCTGGCAGTCAGTTGCATCGCCGGTCCGGGCGGCGCTACCCCTAGCAAACCGGTGGGCACGAGCTGGTGCGGTATCTCGTTCGGCGAAATGAACCGACAATTTCACTTCCTGCTCGAAGGCAGCCGCCTGCAAGTGAAAGAACAACTGGCGCAAAAAGCGCTTGAGACCCTTTTGGAACTATTAGAGGAAAACTCCTGGCAATGACGGTCAGCAGTGCGCCTCAGCAATCACCGCAGACCGCCGCATCTACAGGCGCGTCCACCAATCAGCCGTCCGAAAAGGATACCAAGGTTCACATCCCAGCTTTTATGCCATTTTTCTGGTTGGGTCTGGCAGCCATCGCGGGCTCGTTACTCTCTGAGTGGCTGAAGATCGGTTGGGTTGCTTGGCTGGCGGGGGGTGGGGTGAGCCTGGTTTTGCTTTTTGTCCTCCCGCACCAGAAGCCGCTGCGCAAAGTGCCCGGAATGATGCTAATGATGGTCTGCTGCCTGACCGGTATGCTGTACCAATTCAGCCTCCCCGCAAACACACCATCAGACATTCGCAGTTACATTGGCGAGGGCATCGTCAGTTTCAATGGGATTGTCTCGGAGCCGCCAAAAGCCTCAGGTTCATCAGTAAGATACGTCATCTTGGCAGAAAAGCTTGAGAAAACAGGCTCCAAGACTCAGACCGTCAATGGAAAAGTGATGCTTTCCCTTCCACTGGGCTACGATTTCAAGTATGGCGACCGCCTGGAGGTTGTTGGTGAACTGATTGCCCCTCCAGCTGGTTCGGGCGGATCCTGGCGCGATTATCTTGAACATCGCGGCATTTACACCTACAGCCAGTTTGGGCGGGTAATGCTCCTGGAAACTGGTGGCGGCAACCCTCTTTTCAGAATACTTTACGGTTTGCGGGATAAGGGCGCGCGGGTGATCGACCAAGTTTTTCCGGCACCAGAAAACGCTTTGCTGCGCGGAATTTTGCTGGGAGATGAGAGTCAAATCTCTCCGCTGGCTCGGGAGGCATATTCCATCACCGGCACCAGCCATATTATCGCAATTTCAGGCTTCAACATGGCGGTTCTGGCTGGAATTGTGGCGCATGGTTTCACGCGCCGCTTTGGGGTGCAGAAAGGCAGCCTGCTCACCATAGTCGTGCTGCTGCTTTACACGATTTTAGTTGGGGCGGAAGCTTCCGTGATGCGAGCGGCTTTCATGGGGGCATTTACGGTGATTGGTTCCTCAATTGCCCGGCGAGGCAACAGCCTGAACAACCTGGGTATCAGCGTTTTGCTGATGATGCTCATCAATCCACACCTTCCCTGGGATGTTGGCTTTCAACTTTCCGCCATGGCGACACTCGGTTTGGCGCTGCTCATGCCGCCTCTGCGAGCACGGCTGACGCTCTGGATGAACGCGCGCTTTGGCGAGGAATTTAGCGAGCGTTTTAGCACCTGGGTCGGCGATTATTTACTGGTTACTTTGGTGGCACAGCTATCAGTGCTTCCCTTGCTGCTTTATCACTTCAAAAGCTTCTCGTGGGTTTTCCTGATAGCCAACCCATTGATTTTACCTGTCCAACCACTGGTGATGATCCTCGGATTGTTAGCCATGACGGTTGGTCTGATCAGCCTCCCGTTGGGCGTAGTGTTGGCATGGATCGCCTGGCCCTTTGCGGCTTACACCAACCGCATGGTGTTCTGGCTTGCCAGCAGCTTTCCGCACAGGCTGCAGATTCCAAGTCTGGACTTTGCCTGGGTGGTGCTGGCATACCTGCTGCTGGCAATCTTCGTGCTTGGTTTACCCTGGCGGCAATGGTTGGGACTTCTGAAGAAACCCGCCTTTATTCTGACGGCCCTTGGCAGCCTCAGTCTCGCGTTATGGGCGAGCGTAGCGGCACTGCCGGATGGGCGTTTGCAGCTGACTATCTTTGGGCGGTCAGAGGTGCCCATGTTGCTCGTGCGTAACCCTGCCGGGCAGTACATCCTGGTGAATGGGGAATCCGAGCCGGCAATTCTGAGCGAGCAAATTGAGTCCTTATTACCCCCCTTTGCCCGAAAGATCGAAGTCGTGATTATCCCTGATTGCAGGCAGGATCAGCTTTCCGGTTTATTCGGCTTGACCCGTCAGGTAAAAGTGGGGCAGGTGTTGTGGGGTTGCGACCCGGAGGAGCGGCAGATCTCAAAAAGGCTTTGGAGCTCCTTTGCTGCTGAAGAAATCGCTCAGACCCGGCTGACTGGCGGCGAATCCCTTCACTTCCAGCCAGGCAGCCTCAGGTTTCAGATGGGAAATGAAAGGCTGCAAGCGTTGGTTCTTGAATTTGCAGAATTTTCGGGCTGGGTTGTTCTTGATGATTCGGACAAGCCTGCTCAAGCGACCTCGCTGCTGGTGCAACCCTGGCAGGCAGAATTGGCAGAGACCGAATCGCAAATGTGGGTGCTGACCGGGCGAGGCGAGCGCGAAAGCGTTTCGAATGCCTTTTGGGCGGGCGACTACCGCTGGCTGAGGGTAGAGACGGACGGTCAGAGCCAGTGGATTTCTAAAAAACTACCGTAGATGAGAATAATTTAGACCACTTCTGTAATATTTGTGATAAAATTCACGAGTAATTTGTTAATGTGAGAGGAGGAATCAAATCAATGTCACTACAAATTACCAATCAGGCGGATTACGCGCTCAGGGCGATGCTCTACCTTGCCCGTTTGGGCTTCGGCAAACGAGCTCCGTCCAATGTAATCGCCGAAGAAATGAACATGTCGCGCATTTTTCTCTCGCGCATCAACACCCAGCTGGTGAACGCGCGCCTCATCACCACGTGGCGCGGCGCACGTGGTGGCATTGCGCTGACTAGACCTGCCTCTGAGATCTCGGTCTTTGATGTTCTGACCGCGGTAGACGGACCGATCCGGTTGGTTGGTTGCATTGAAGACCCGGAGTGCTGCAAGTTCTCGGGCACATGCCCGCTCCACAAATTTTGGATCCGAACCGAGCAGGTGCTCACCGAGCAACTCAAGGGCACCACGCTGCAAGATCTGATCGCTGATGAGAACGTGGCGAGTGTGGATTTTCTTGATTCATTGCGTAAGGTGCCTCAGCAGATCGCTTGAAGCACATCGACTGATCAGGTCTATTCTGAAAATTTGCCGGGTTTTGATACAACCACCCGGCTGTATGCTAAAATCCCGTTAGTTTCGGTCTCCCTTTAAGGCTCTCCGGATATCCGCACGTTTATTTCATCACGTTAATCTCAAGGAGACTAAATGACCAAAAGAATTGTACGTTCATGTCTGTTGGGGCTTGTTGCAGTGCTTTTGCTCACCACCTTGATTCACTCGGGAGGTGTGCTGGCAAGCGACCCCTTACCAGAACAGCAGGTTTTGATCGTCCATTACGGAACCCGTGATCAACTGGCTGACCTGGCAAACCGCTATGATGTGGTGGAGGTAGATTCCGAAACCCAGACCGTCAAAATCTTCAGCAACCAGATCACGCGTGACGCCCTGGCTGCCGAAGGCTTCGCCTGGACGGTTGACCTGCCTTACACCACCCTGATCAACCAGGAAGTCAAACCGCTCGAGGGGCAAACCACGGGCATTCCAGGATACACGTGCTACCGCACGATTACCGAAATCTATGCCTCTGCCGACACCCTGGCAGCAACCTATCCCGACCTCGTCCAACTGATTGACATCGGTGATTCCTGGGAGAAAACGCAAAATCCGAACAACGGTTGGGATATGGAAGTGCTGGTGTTAAGCAATCGAAATAACCCCACGGTGCCGAAATCGGATGCGTTCTTCATGAGCGGCATTCACGCCCGCGAATGGGCGCCGCCGGAACTGAACCTGCGCCTGGCGGAGTACCTGCTGGCAAACTATGCAACCAACGCTGATGTGAAGTGGCTGTTGGATTACAACCGCGTCCACCTGGTGCTCTCCACCAATCCGGACGGAAGAGTGAAGGATGAGGCCAATCAGAGTGTGCTCTGGCGTAAGAACACCAACAATAATTATTGTGGCGGCACTAATAACAGGGGCGTTGACCTGAACAGAAACTATCCTTTTGCCTGGGAATACAACTCGTATGCCTGTGATGAGACATTTGCTGGTCCATCAGCGGGTTCCGAGCCTGAAACGGTAGCGATCACAAATTATGTAAGGAGCATTTTCCCAGACCAGAGAGGTCCGAATCCGAGTGATCCGGTCAGCGAACTAAACGCTACAGGCATGTTCATTGACTTGCACAGCTATTCGCGCCTGGTGCTCTGGCCCTGGGGTTACACCTATGATAATGCTCCGAACGATGCCAGCCTGCGCGTGATGAGCTACAAATTTGCATACTACAACGGTCACACACCGCAGAAATCGACTGAGCTTTACCCAAGCGCTGGAACCACGGACGATTGGGCGTATGGAGAACTGGGTTTGCCAGGCTTCTGTTTTGAAGTGGGCGATGTTTTCCACCAGAGCTGCAGCGTCTTTGAGAGTGATATCAACCCCCGCAATCAGCAAGCTTTGCTGCGGGCGATCAAAATCGCGCGCCGCCCTTACCGCCTGGCTTACGGTCCGGAAGTGACGACCCTTTCTGTGTCACCCAATCCGGTAGCGCCGGGACAGAACCTGGTGGTCAATTACACAGCCAATGACACGCTTTTCAGCAATTACGGGAGTGGGGTACCTTCACAAAACATCATCTCGCTCAAATATTCGATTGATAAACCATCCTGGATTGCTGGCTCCGGCTGGCAAATGATCTCCGTCAACGCATCGACGCCTGTTTATTCAGGCAGCTTTAATTTTTCCACAGCCGGCTTGACACTTGGGCAGCACACGCTCTTTATTGAATCGGCAGACGGAAGCGGCTTGTGGGGCCCCCCCACTGCCGTGTTCTTTACCGTTTCGGATGGAGAGACGCCCGTGGCAGTAGATGATAGCTACACAACTGATGAAGATGTTGAGTTGGTCTTAGCGGCTGCTCAGGGCGTCCTGGCTAATGACACTGACGATGATCCTCTGACCGCAGTACTGGAAATGGATGCTGCCAATGGCACGCTGACGCTGGCTGCGGACGGGTCCTTTACTTATTTGCCCGATCCAGATTCTTTCGGTATAGACTACTTCACTTATCAAGCATTTGACGGCGCACTCTACTCTGATCCTGCATGGGTAACCATCACAGTTAATCCAATGAATGACGCTCCTGTTGCAGTTGACGATTCCTACAACACGGATCAAGATGCAGAGTTGGTAGTGGTAGTTCCCGGTGTGTTAATAAACGATGACGATAAGGAATGGGATGTTTTGACCGCTGTAGTGGAAACAGATGCTGATAATGGCACGCTTGTGTTGGCTGCGGACGGGTCCTTTACCTATATGCCTGATTCAGGCTTTTTCGGTGAGGACACCTTCACCTATAAGGCGTTTGATGGCGAGTTGTATTCTGACGTAGCCTCTGTGACAATAACAGTCCATGAAGTGGTAGTGGATATTTTTTATAACTACCTGCCATTGATGTTGAAGTGACCTGTCGAAAGCCAACATCCTTAATTCTTAAAACACAGAAGCCGGCAAACGCCGGCTTCTGAACTAGTACGAACAAATTCTACTTTTTCGCGATCGCGCGATAAACCAGCAGAAGAATGATTGCTCCGATCACCGAAGCGATCAAGACACCAAAAGTGCCCGTGTTTGTCAATCCGAGCAAGCCAAACAACCAACCGCCCAGAAAGCCACCCAGTACACCAGCAATTATTGCGCCGAGGATGCCAACTTTCACACCTGGAACAACCAGGTCCGCAAGCCAGCTAGCCACGCCGCCGACGATAATCGACCATAACCAACCTAAACTACTGAACATTTTTCACTCCTTTTCTAAGCAGATCCTAAACTTTCAATTAAATATATCTTATAGCCAAACGATGTTGGTGACAACCAGAAGCTTTATACAAGTAAATTGCTTCAATATGTAGAACACTCTTGCTTATAATTAGTTTTGACTCTGCTCCCAAAATGAGAAGAGTCAGCCAGGGGTTGATCAACTTATGGGAAGAATTGAGGCTATTCGATGGAAAAATTTATCGTCGTCGCGGGAAACATCGGTTCGGGCAAGACCACGCTCGTGGATATCCTCAGCCAGAGGTTGGGTTTTACGCCGTTTTTTGAGCCGCACGAAGAAAACCCCTACCTGGCAGATTTCTATGAAGACATGAAACGCTGGTCATATCATTCCCAGGTCTATTTTCTAACCCGCCGACTCAAAATTCACAAAGAATTGCTGCTGGCTGAAGGGTCTGTGGTTCAGGACCGCAGCGTTTACGAGGATGCCGAAATCTTCGCGCGCAACCTTTTCTTGCAGGGCGATTTGAACCTGCGCGATTATTCCGTTTATCAGGATCTCTATCACATCCTCGCCGCGCTTTTACCACCACCAAACCTGATGGTCTATCTGCGCGCTTCGGTGGATACCCTGCAACAGCGAATTGCCAAAAGAGGGCGGGATTATGAGGCCGGCATTTCGCGGGACTATCTGACCCGCCTGAATGAGCTTTATGAAGATTGGATGAATGCTTTCGACCAGTGCCCTGTGCTGATCATTAACACCGACAACCTGGACTTGGTTTCCACCTCCCAGCATGTCGACCAGGTGGTCTGCTGGGTGCAGAACAAGCTCACCGGTCGCACGGAAGTTAAACTTTAAATCCGCTTCCTAAATGGTGCCAAAAGATAGGGAGCAGATTGTGACAGGACATAGGTAACACATTTAGCTAATAATCATCGCAGAAACAAAAACGATGTCGTAGGTCAGGTTGCGCGGTTCAACCTGACATCGAAAACCTAGCTTCGCTGAGAGCTTTAAATACCAACGTTCGTGACGGCAGGCTCAACCCCATTCGCCCTGCTCAAGGACAGGCAGAAGAACCTTACCTACGGTTCATTGCACTCGAGAGCAAGCTCTTACGCCCAATATTACGACAATAGATATGCCAAAATCCACCTGGTGGTATCCACCAGCGCGTCAGTGTGAGTGCGTTCGTAGTGGTGGGAGCTGTCCACGCCCGGACCAATCAGCGCCACCGCGGCATGTCCACCGGCGCGCCAGTAAGCTTTGCCATCTGAACTGTAGTGCACGTAGATATCCACCTTCACCGGAATATCATGTGCCACTGCCAGGTCGCGCAGTTTGTTGGAAAGTTCGTGGTGATACGGTCCGGCGCCGTCCTTGACGCAAATGCTGGCGTGAGTTTCATCCGAAGCCTGCCCTTCGCCGATGGCAGCCATGTCCACCGCCACCAGTTCTTCCAGGCTTGGTGGGAAGTCGCTACTGCCCCCAATCCCGACTTCCTCAAAATTACTGAAGAGAAAACAGGTGCTTTCGCGAGGTTTCAGATTATTGTCATGCAAGGATTTAATGGCAGACAGGAGGTTGGCGACGGCAGCTTTATCGTCCAGGTGGCGGGATTTGACAAACCCGTTAACCACTTCCACCCGCGGGTCAAACGAGACAAAGTCGCCCACTTCGATGCCAAGTGCACGTACTTCCGCAGCGTTTGAAACACGTGCGTCGAGGCGTACTTCCATGCTGGCGGAGTCGCGTTTTTCGTCGCGCACGTTCTCGTAAACATGGACTGAAGCTTTGTGGGGCAGGAGGCTTCCGCGGACGATGCCCTTCTCGCGGGTGTGGACGAGACAATTCTCTCCTTCCACGCTCCCCCAGGCGAAACCACCCACACCGGTCAGTTCAAGCCTGCCGCTGGCTTTGATCTCGCGCACCATGGCGCCGAGGGTGTCCACATGGGCGGTCAGCCCGCGCGTGGTTGGGGCATCGGGACCATTTTCCCCTGGCAGGAATGCGAGCAGCGAACCTTTGCGCGTCCACTCGGTGCGGACTTCGGGGAAGGCTGCCAACTCTTTCTCCACCAGCGCGATTGCCTGGCTTGAAAAACCGGTCGGGCTGGGAGTGTTGAGCAGGTTGACCAAAAAGTTGACCATGTAGGTGGTGTCGATGGCGGGTAAGGCGGATTGTGTTTTCTGACTCATGACGAAAGCTCCTGTCATTAATAAATATTCTGATTCCATTGTAATTTTGTCGACCTGACGCTACGCCAGGAATTCATCGTTGTGTTCAAACGCCGCTAACTTCTGTCGCCAGTCCTGCGGAACCCGGCGCGACTTGTTTTCGGCGTGGTTGAAGGCAACCATCACCACTTCTCCGCGGGCAAAGGCAGTCTCTCCATCTGCGCTTTCTACCTGGAATTGGACACGCAGGCTCTTGCCTCCAATGTTGGCAGCCTTGACGCCAACTCGAACTGTATCGTCGAACTGGATGGAAACCAGGTAGTCGATGTGCACCGAAGCAACCACCATGCCAAACCCGCCGGTCATCGTGCCGTCCCAGATGCCAACAGTACGATAGTAGCCGACACGCGCGGTTTCGACGTATTCCATGATGGCAACATTGTTGACGTGCAGCAGTGTGTCCAGGTCGGCATAACGCACCTGGATCGGATGATAGTAATTGATGTCTTTGGGGTAAGCGGGCTTGAGAGAGGTCATGGTTTGTACTCCTGAAGGGGATTATAGTCAAAACCACTCGGAATGGCTAAGCAAATCCTTGTTCATAAATTCCTGGCACGCATAATATCAAATTGTTGACAAAACTCTACTTTGCAAATAGTTTTATCAAAAAATTGACAAAACTATTTATGGTCTGTATAATGTAATTGAGGTGTCCGATGATTAAGCGCACAATCTACCTAAAGGTATTGCAAAGTTGGCGTGACAAGCAATTAATCAAGGTTATCACGGGTGTACGGCGTTGTGGAAAGTCGACTTTATTCCAGCAGTATATAGACCTTCTTCTGGCTGAAGGGATTAAACGAGAGCAAATAGTCTACATCAATTTGGAAGACTTGGAATTTGAGAGCCTCCTCGATTATCGAGAGCTTCACAACTATATTGCTAGAAAATTGGTAAAAACAGGGATGACATATGTTTTTTTGGACGAGGTTCAGCAATGTCTGAATTTTGAAAAAGCTGTTGACAGCCTGTACATCAAAGAAAATGTAGATCTTTACATCACAGGTTCCAATGCAAATCTGCTTTCGGGGGAACTGGCAACATTACTTTCCGGCAGATACGTCTTGATAGAAATGCTGCCTTTGTCCTTTAAAGAATTTGTTACTTCTGGCGAAAAATCCGAGTCTGTACGCGAGAAATTCAATCGTTATCTGCATTTTGGCTCATTCCCGTTTTTAACCCAGATTGAAGAATCAGAGTCCACCTTCAGAACCTATATTGAAGGAATTTACAGCACAATACTCCTTAAAGATGTGGCTTCGCGCGAAGGAATTGCGGACATCTCGCTATTGGAAGACATTATCAGGTTCTTGAGTAGCAGTATCGGCAGCCCTATTTCGGCAAAAAGGATCTCCGACGCTATCAATGCTTCCGGGCGGAAAATTTCTGTAAACACAGTGGACAAGTACCTTAAAGCTTTGACTGAAAGTTTTATTTTCTATAAAGCAGATCGCTTTGATATCAAGGGTCGCAACCTATTAAAAACCCTTTCAAAATACTATATCGTCGATACGGGCTTGAGGAATTATCTGCTTCCCCCATCTTCTCCCGACCTCGGGCACCAAATTGAGAATATCGTTTACCTTGAACTTCTTCGTAGAGATTTCAGGGTAAATGTTGGAAAAGTTGGTGAAAGAGAGGTGGACTTTGTTACCAGCGACAAAAACCAGTCAGTTTACTTCCAGGTGGCAACTTCGGTCCTGGCGGAAGAAACGCTTAAGCGAGAATTAGAGGCTTTTAGTGGAATCCCTGATAACTTTCCTCGAGTACTTCTGACGCTCGACGATATACCCGCTTATGCCAATCATAATGGGGTCCACCAGATCTATTTACTGGACTGGTTACTGGAAACTGATCGTGCCTCTTAATGCTCCGGTGCCATAAAATGGGATCTCTTGAATACCTTTAGAGTGCAAACTCTTTTCGATAATTGCTGCTGAAAATTTGCAGACAGAAACAGCATTTGGCGATCATCTCTTTCACAAATTGAGTCTCTCACGAGTACAATTGAAACACTATGCCCGAAAATCCACTCTCGCCCTGGATAGACACGATCATCGAAGGCAACTGCATCGATGTGCTGCCGACCCTGCCGGCAGACTCCGTCGATTTGATCTTTGCTGACCCTCCCTATAACCTACAACTGCAGGGCGACCTCTGGCGTCCAAACGTCAGCAAAGTGGATGGCGTCACTGAAGAGTGGGACAAGTTCGAGAGCCTTGAAGCCTACGATGACTTCACGCGCAAGTGGCTCAGCGAGTGCCGCCGGGTGCTCAAACCCACCGGAACACTGTGGGTGATCGGCTCTTATCACAACATCTACCGTGTTGGCAGCATCCTGCAGGACCTGGGCTACTGGATCCTGAACGATGTGGTATGGGTGAAGAGCAACCCCATGCCAAACTTCCGCGGCGTGCGCTTCACCAATGCCCACGAGACGCTCCTCTGGGCGCAAAAAGAGCCAGGCGCGAAATACACTTTCAACTACCGCGCCATGAAAGCTCTGAATGATGACCTGCAGATGCGCTCGGACTGGTTTTTGCCGATTTGCACCGGCAAGGAACGCCTGAAGGAGGACGGCAAAAAAGCCCACCCCACCCAAAAGCCTGAGGCGCTGCTTTATCGTATTTTGCTTGCCACAACGGAGCCTGGGGACGTGGTGTTGGACCCCTTCTTTGGCACGGGAACCACGGGCGCGATGGCAAAAAAACTGCAGCGGCACTACATTGGCATCGAGTTGGAGCAGAATTACATCCGCGTGGCGCGCAAACGCCTCGATTCCGCCATGCAACTCGAGTTTAATACCCCCATTTTCCTGACGCCTGATCCACGCAAACGCCAGCGTGTGCCGTTTGGCACGCTGGTTGAACAGGGCTTCATCAAGCCCGGCGACGCGCTGTTCTTTGGCGCTGATGGGCAGCAGAAAGCCACTGTCCAGGCGGATGGGTCAGTGGTGCTTAATGGGCATCGCGGTTCAATCCATGCCGTCGCGCGCGCCTTGCGCAATGGACCAGCCAACGGTTGGAGGATCTGGCATTACTGGGACCCCGAAACCAACTCCCGTCAGCCGATCGACACCCTGCGCGACCGCTATCTCGCCCAGATCGTTGAGTTGTAGTCATTGATTTCTCAGCATATCTAAAATTCTTTCGATTCCATTTGTAGATTGACCCACTTACCTATACCGTAAATAAACCTTCTATATCCTCATGAGACCTAAAATTTGGTCAGTATCATGGCAAAGAAAGCTATAATCACCCTATGAGCAGAAGAATTTTGGTCGTTGACGACACGCGCAATGTGCAGCTGATGCTGCAGGAATACCTTCAAAACCAGGGTTTTGAAATTTGTCTGGCTTACGACGGGGTTGAGGCGATGGAAATCTTCCACGCCGGGGGTATCGACCTGATTCTGCTCGACATTATGATGCCCAACATGGATGGCTACCAATTCATCTCCAAACTTCGGTCAGAGAGCAGCCTGCCTGTGATCATGATCACCGCCAAACAGCAGGAAGCGGACGTTGTCCGCGGCTTTGAATTGGGGGCGGACGACTACATCACCAAGCCATTCCGCCTGCGCGAGCTCCTGATGCGCATTCGCGCTGTCATGCGCCGCGCCGCGGTTGCTGAAGAAAGATCGACAATAATCAAGGTGCAAAACCTGAGCCTTGATAGCGCCAGGCATGAAGTACGAAAAGATGGCGAGTTTGTTGACCTGACTCCGTTGGAATTTTCGCTTCTGACCCAGCTGATGGAATCTGCCGGTAAAGTGATCCGGCGGCAGGATATGAGCCTTCGGCTGATGGACAACGGATATGCCGGCTCTGAAGCAACCATCAAAATTCACATCCGCAATCTGCGCCAGAAACTTGGCGACGATCTGGCAGAGCCGACCTACATCGAGACGGTCTTTGGGGTGGGGTATCGGTTTCTGGAGGGTGAGTCTTGAAAAAGTCGCTCAAAACCCGCCTGATTCTGACCTATACCGCGGTTGCTTTGATCACCGTGTTGGTGGCGCTGCTGTTCGTGCGATTCAGGTCAGGTCAATCCCTGCGTAACCTGGTTATCGACCAGCAGGTTGAGGAATTGTCGGTCATGGTTGAGGATTACTACGCGAACAATCTGACTACGGACGGTTTTGTCTATTACTACCTCTCAACCATCCTGCGAAGCGGCGCTGAATCACCATTTACGCAACCATCAAGGGACTCCAACCCTGAAGATATTCGTGGAATCCAGGGTTTGGTTGATGATGAGGGAAAAACCCTTTTACCGATGCAAAATTTACCAGTGGGCGTTAACGTGCCGGAGAGTTGGCTGGATGGCGCGCGCGAAGTGAAAGTGGACGGGGATGTGGTTGCCTGGATCCTGGTGGACGAAAGAAGCCTGGAGCTTTCACGTTCCGAACAAATGTTTATGGACCAGGTAAACCTGGCAATTGCGATTGCGGCTGGCGCGGGCATCCTGACCGCGGTTGTCATTGGCATGCTGCTGGCTGCGGGCATCCTCAAACCCATTCGCAAGTTGACGCAAGCTTCCGAACAGATGGCGCAAGGGGCGTTGGGGCAGCAGGTGGATGTGACATCCAACGATGAAATTGGACGCCTGGGCGAAAGCTTCAACCGCATGAGTACGGACCTCGCGAAGGCAGACTCAGAACGCAAACGCCTCACGGCGGATATCACACACGATCTCAGCACCCCGCTTCAGATAATCTCCGGATATATTGAAATGTACGAAAGCGGAGATGTCAGCCTCAATCCACAGCAGCTTGGCATTATCAAGACTGAGCTCGAAAACCTGCGACGCCTGGTGGGGGATCTGACTGTGCTGACTCAAGCTGAGGGTGGCGGAGTAGAAATCCTGTTGAGCCCAATTGCTCCAAACCAACTGCTTGAGCAAATAAACCAGGCATACCAACCATTAGCCAGCCAGCAGGGTGTTGACCTTCGGCTCGAGCTTGATGAAACCTCGGTGATGATCAACGTCGACGAGGGACGTATGTTGCAGGTGTTGAAAAACCTGATGGAAAACGCCCTGCGCCATACACCAGCTGGCGGTACTGTGACGCTTGCCAGCAACGTTGGTGAGCAAGTTGAGCTAAGCGTTGCTGATACGGGTGATGGGATCGCCGCTGAAGACCTGCCACTGATCTTTGAGCGTTTTTACCAGGCGGATAAAGCTCGCACCGGCTCAAAAGGCAAGATGGGTCTTGGCTTGGCAATTTGCAAAGCCCTGGTGGAGTTGCAGGGTGCTTCGATCCGGGCGGAATCTGGTGGCACGGGTCAAGGTGCCAAACTAATCGTCACCATTCACAAAGCCTGATCTTTATTATTGATGCCTTTATGTCGATAAATGCGGCATGAGGGTGTACGCAATTGTCGCGCAAAGGGGGTCTCTTCGATTATCATTGGGCAAACAGAACCCAAAAAAAGGAATACCCATGAGCGAAAATACCCCCACTTATACCCAATCCGGCTGGAAGTTGAACGAACTCTTTGAGAGTTTCTCAGACCCGGCAATTAACCAGGCTTATCAGGACCTTGAAGCACGCGTGGAAAAGTTTGTCAACCAGCACGAAGAACTGAAGCCCGAGATCAGCAGCGAGAAATTCCTGCAACTGGCGCGCGAGCTGGAGGAAATGAACAAGCTCGGCTACCGCCTGTACGGTTTTGCTTCATTGAGCTTTGCAGCCAACACCCAGGATCAGACTTCGCAGATCAACATCGCCCGCTTCCAGCAATTCGAAGCCGAGATGGAAAACCGCAGCCTGTTCTTCAGCTTATGGTGGAAGGCGCTGGATGACGCGAACGCCGCCCGTTTGCTGGATGCCAGCGGTGATTACCGCTACTGGCTGGAGCAGATGCGCAACTTTAAGCCCTACACCCTCACTGAGCCGGAAGAAAAGGTCATCAACATCAAAAATGTCACCGGCCGTTCCTCCCACGATATGCTCTACGATTCAATCACCAACCGCTATGTCTTTAAGGTTGAAGTCAATGGCGAGACGAAAGAAATGACCCGTGGCGAGCTCATGGCGCTGGTGCGCACAGCCGACCCGGACCTGCGCGCGAAGGCCTACCAGGAGCTCTACCGCGTCTATGGTGAGGATGCGCCAATCCTGGGGCAGATCTATCAGAGTATCGTGCGCGATTGGAAGAATGAGAACGTCTCCCTGCGCGGGTTTGCCAGCCCGATTTCGGTGCGTAACACCATCAATGACCTGCCCGATGAGGTGATTGACACCTTGCTCGAAGTGGCGCGTAAGAATATCGGCATTTTTCACCGCTTCTTCCGCCTGAAAGCCCAGAAACTCGGCATGGAAAAACTGCGCCGCTACGATGTTTACGCTCCATTAGCTGAATCCGACAAGCGCTACACTTTCCAGGAAGCCGCTGATCTGACTTTTGAGGCCTTTGACCGATTCGATCCCAAGTTTGCCAGCCTGGCAAAACGCGTTTTCGACCAGGGTCACGTGGACAGCGAAGTTCGGAAGGGCAAGATGGGCGGCGCCTTCTGCTCCACCCTCGGACCCGATCTCACCCCGTGGGTGATGCTCAACTACCAGGGCAAATCAGACGATGTCTCCACCATGGCGCACGAGCTTGGGCACGCCATCCACTCCATGATGGCTGAAGAGCACTCCCTCTTCACCCAGCATGCCTGCCTGCCACTGGCAGAGACCGCTTCGACCTTTGGCGAAATGACCCTCACGGATCTGATGCTCGAGCGCGAGACCGACGAAGGCGTCAAGCAGGATATCCTCTTCGGGCAGCTCGATGACGCTTTCGCGACCATCATCCGCCAGATCTACTTCGCGCTGTTTGAGCGTGAGGCGCACGGGATGATCGCCAACAACGCCTCTGTGGACGAACTGAACACAGCCTACCTGGCAAATCTGAAGGAAGAATTTGGCGACTCGGTCGAAGTCTCAGACGAGTTCAAGTACGAATGGGTCTCCATCCCGCACATTTACGGCACGCCCTTCTACGTGTACGCTTATGCTTTTGGGCAGTTGCTGGTTTTCGCGCTCTACAAACGCTACAAGGAAGAAGGCGAAAGCTTCAAGCCCAAGTACATGCGCATCCTTTCGGCTGGCGGTTCCCTGGCACCGATTGCGCTGCTGGCTGAATCCGGTCTGGACGTCACCAAAGCCGAATTCTGGCAGGGCGGCTTTGATGTGATTGATGGGATGGTAAAGCGGCTGGAAAGCTTGTAAATTTGATTGATTATAACGGGGAGCCTAATTAAGGCTCCCCGTTTTGCTTGTCTGATTAAGCTTCTTGGGTTTTACGGTTTCAGGCAGCCGATTGGTACTACTAGGACATCATCCGGACGTTTATAGGCAAATTGTCCTGCAGTTAATACCATCAGGAATTCTGGTTGCCGAAGCTTTTTCTCGCCGAGAAGAGCTTTCAGTTTGATAAGGTTTTTAGAGGCTTCGTCAATTTCCAAACTTCCCAATTTTGCCTCAATCAAAGCATAGCTGCCATTATCGAGGTGAAGCACAATATCGCACTCCAAACCGTAACGATCTCTGTAATAGGAGATTTCGCCACCTTGCGCTGACGCATAGATTTGCAGGTCACGAATACAAAGACTCTCAAAGAAAAACCCCAGTGTTTGCAGGTCATCGAGTAACTGAGAGGGTGAAAGAGCCAATGCCGCTGCCGCAATGGACGGGTCAACAAATCCCTTTTTGTTGGTGGAGCGCATTGACGTTGAGGACCGAATGGACGGATTCCATGCCGGGATATCCTGAATTACATAAAGCGATCGTAGAGCGGTGAGGTACCGATATAGCGTCGATTCATCCATCGTCAAATCGTTAGTGCTGATATCCTTCAAAATACTTCGGTTACTTGCCAAAGTCGAAAGATTTCGCGCGTATGATCTGAGAATTGCGCGAACGCGTTCTGGGTCGCCGATCGAGGCGTCAACTCTGCGGGCATCGTCAGCACAGATTGCTTCAACGTAAGACCTTGCTGTCAGGAGAGACGCTTTTTCACTGAGACTAATGGAAGCAGGCCAACCACCACGGCAAATTGCGAAAACTAGATGATCAACAGTCAGGTCGCTTTTTGCCCCTGTAAAATCCTGCTTAGAAAACAATGAATTAAGCGAAACGTTTCCGCTAGATTCGTTTGACTCGAAAAGACTCATCGGTTTCATATCGATTTTTGCGATACGACCTGTTCCAGTATGAAGAATCTCTTCATGGTCGATAACCGTTGAGCCGGTTAGTATGAATTGCCCCACTTTTTGTCTTTCGTCTACCAAGCTTCGAACCGCATCCCATAAAACAGGTGCCATCTGCCATTCGTCAATTAGCCGCGGAGTGTCTCCTTCCAGCAATCGGGATGGCATGAAGTTTGCCATATCAAGATATGCTCGAAAGTTGGCTGGATCCTGCATTTGTAATACTGAACTGGCTCTTTGTTTAGCGGTGGTGGTTTTCCCACACCATTTAGGTCCTCTAATCAGTATTGCTCCAAAAGCCTCAAGATACTCATCAAGGATACTGTCAATTACTCTGGGTAGATATTTTGCCATTCTGTCTCCATAGAGACAATACTAACACAAAAAGAGACATTTGGGGTAATTCACGCAAGACATTTGGGGCTTTTCATTCAAGACATTTGGGGTTGCGGTTCTTTTTATTCAAAAACGCCCGCTTCGACGTAATAGCGCTTTCCCTCACGGCTGGCGAAGAAGGCGACCATATTCTCGTATTGCCACGGGTTGTAGACGCTAAAACCGCAGCAATAGTGGTGCGCGACCTCATCGAAACCGAGCATCACTTCCTCCCTGGCATAGTTCAATCCAAACTGATCACCTTTTCTGAAGAAGAATAAAGGCTCGCCGGCCAAAATCTGGAAGCCGAAGGTCTCGTCGTAGCCAAATAGTTCGCTCAGTGATTCTCCGCTCCTAAACACCTCACCGTTGGTTATGGAGGAGAAATTATTACCTTCCAATTTTCCGTCAACATGAACCATCTCCACATACCAATGCTCCCCATGCACCCAAGATCCTTTAATATTATCCATGGCAGCCGCATAAGCCAGATCGCTGACGAGAACACTGAGAACAAGTTCATCATCTAGCAACACCTCAACTGTAGCTATGGAGTTTTGGGTGACTTGTTTCGCACTGAGCACTTTGCCTTCGAAGAGAGGAGAATCGATTTGATAGGGAATAATATCCTTGCGCTCAGCCTCATGACGTTTCATGACCCATCCGGGCAGAGAGCCGGTCGGTCGGGATTGATAGTGCTCATTATCTGGCCAGGAGCCATCCTGCAGTTCAAATGCTTCAATCGTGAGACCCGCCCCTGAGAGGTCCAGAACCTCCAGGTCGAAGGCGGAAAATAGCCCCAATTCGACATAGTATTCTTTGCCATTTCTTTGGGCAAAGAAAGTGACCATGGTCAGATAGGCTTTGGGATTATATGCACCCGCACTGCAGCAGGCGTAGTGATACACTCTATCAAAACTAAGCTGGTAGGTTTCGCCGGCGTAGTTGATACCGATTGCTCCGTCTTTGGCAAAAAAGTAAAACGGCTTATCGTCCAGGGGTTGGAAACCGAAAGTTTCATCGTACCCAAACTGCTCATTGAGGGAAACCCCATTCATAAAGATATCTCCCAAAGCGTTGCTGGTAACAACAATTCCGTCAGCTTCGTTTTCAACACGTGCCGCCTCAACGTACCAGTCCTGACCTATCACCCACATACCGCGCAGGTTGCTTATCGGGCTGGGTGTGCCACAATCCACCGAAAGCACTTCTTCGTCGCCTAATTTGGCGGTTACGAGCATTTTTCCATCGGTAAATTCTTCCGCAGCTGTTAGTTGACGTCCGTTGAGCGGTGGGGGAGAGAACGCCTGCGAGAAAACATCCCGTAGTGGTCGGCGTGTTTTGAGGATTTCGCTGGAACGTCCTGCCGTCGTGTCAAAGCTCCCATCATCGCGAGGAGGCTTCAAAATAAGTT
The DNA here is from genome assembly GCA_964409045.1 of uncultured Anaerolineaceae bacterium. GTDB lineage: Bacteria > Chloroflexota > Anaerolineae > Anaerolineales > Anaerolineaceae > Mesolinea. The sequence continues at coordinate 36,829 of CAYPBU010000007.1, forward strand.
CATATTTTTCCATAGTCAGATCGCCCAATTGGATTTCCTCTGGTCCGCTCGTCTTCGTTGGTGTTGTGCGGGCAGTCGTTGGTTCAACGCTAGTTTGTTCTGTTGAGGGCAAGTCGGTTGGGAGAAGCGGTTGGGTAGGGTCTGCTGCGGGAGTTTGATTCGGGATGCAGGCGGAAAGCAAGAGGGTGGTCAAAACAATGCAAAAATATAGTCTTTTGGCTTTCATCATTCCTTCCTTTCAGTATTGAGAACAGAGGTGGACTCCGATGCCTTTATTGTACCCACTTACAAAAAACCGGTTTCTGGGAGAGAAACCGGTTTCTATGTAAATGTAATAATAAAAAACCACAAGTTGTAAGGTTTTTGACGTTAAAGATTATTCTTGATGGTGCCCACAGCCGTAACCGTGGCCTTGTCCATGCTCATGGTCGTGCTCATGCTCTTCATGATGGTCACAGTTGGCTTCGCCGTCTTGTGGCAGCTGACCGCTAAGCAGCGAAAGTACTTGTTCTTTCACGGGTCCAGTCGCGCCGGCATAAACTTTGATTCCAGCTGAACGCAAGCCATTGACGGCACCCCCACCGATCCCCCCACAAATCAATGTATCCACACCCTGGCTGACCAAGAAACCAACCAGCGCGCCGTGCCCCTCAGCAGGGGCGGCAATGATCTTTTCTTCCGTGATCTTGCCATCCTCAACGGTGACGAGATAAAACTCCGGTGTGCGACCAAAATGAGAAAAAACCTGTGTGTGTTCGGCAGTAACTGCAATTTTCATCTTTCTTATCCTTTCTTCGCGTGGAAGATCTGGTAGTTTGTTTTGTTCCTGGTTGCCAATGATTTGTAGGGGAAGCCCCTCCACCACTGCCCGGGCGAGCTTGGTGCGTGCCGATGAAACCAGCATCTGCACGCTTTGGCGCGAGATCCCCATCGAGAGCGCCGCCTGGGTTTGTTCCATCCCGGCGTAATCGACCAGGCGAAGCGCCTCCCACTCTTCAAGCAGCAGGTTGACGTCGCTTTGCCCGGAAGCAGCGTTCCTCCCTAAGGGAATAAAGCTTCTCGAAGGAGGGTTTGAGCGGATTGTTTTCTGACTTGGATTTCTCGACATATTATCCTTATTATTGGCTAATGCCAATAATACATCAATTATTCCTGCTTGCATAGGGTGCAATTCTTGCCTGTAGAAACACACATAAGCCACTGGAAGGCTGGATTTGTTACAATCTGATAAGAACCATCACTACTAATTGTTGAGAGGTGGCTGATGACCCTGAAAATAAAACGAATCTATGATGTTTATGAAGAGTCTGATGGCGTACGATACCTGGTGGATCGGCTTTGGCCACGAGGAATCAGCAAAGAGCGTGCCCGATTGACTGGATGGCTAAAATCGCTCGCTCCCAGCACAGCCCTGCGGAAGCGATTCGGGCACATGGCTGAGAGGTTCGAGGCGTTCTCAGCGCTTTACCGGGACGAATTGGATGCCAACCCTGAGGCGCAGGTGGTAGCCCGGGAGCTTGTTCAGCAATTTAAAAAACAAGATGTGACCCTGCTTTACGGCGCAAAAGATCCGCATATCAACCATGCGGTTGTCCTCAAGGACTACCTGGAAGAACATTCCCTCGCGAGCAATCTGTAAGTGTAAGATTGCTCTATCAACGCAGACAGGAAACGAACATGGCAAAAACGACCTCTCCAGCTGACATGATGAACTCCGTTACCGACAGTATGAAAGAACGCACGGGTAAGACCCTCGAGGAGTGGGTTGTGGCGGTGCAACTGACTGGCATCGACCCGTTGGACCAGAAAGCGGTGCGCAACTGGCTTAAGGAGCAAGGGGTCCTGCAAAACAGTCAATGGGCGATTGCGGATGCTGCCGCACGGGCAGCCGGCTGGGAGCGCCCAAGCGTGGAAGGCTATATCGATTCGCAATACCAGGGCGAAAAAGCCCCTTTGCGTCCGATTTTTGACGCGCTACGTCAGATCATCGAGGGTTTGGGGGAGGATATTACCGTTGAAGGTCGTGGAGGTTACACGCCTTTTGTACGCAAGCGCCAGTTTGCCGCAGTCCAGGCTTCCACCAAGACCCGGGTTGACCTTGGTTTGCGTTTCAGGCATTCTCCAGATTCCGCGTTGCTGAGCATCACCAGCCTGCCGGGGCAGTCGACACACAAAATCGGGTTGACATCCGTTGAGCAAATCACCGATGAGGTCAGGCAATTAATTCGCCTGGCATATGAGCAGAACGGTTGATTGAGGAGACACTCGTAGGGGTGGGTCTTGCGCCCATCCGTTTCGAGCTTTTGTAGGGATGGGCCTCTGGTCCATCCGCCGTATTGAAAAGAAAGGATATCGGCGGGATTACACCCCGCCCTACCGAGAGACTCTTGTAGGGATGGGTCTTGTGCCCATCCGTTTTCAGCCGGGTTGAACCCCGCAACCCGGCCTACGAAAAGATGAGATTCGAGCCTTGTAGGGATGGGCCTCTGGTCCATCCGCCATATTGAAATGAAAAGAAATCGGCGGGAGCTAGCCCACGCCCTACCTAGAGAGTCTCTTAGGGATGGGTCTTGCGCCCATCCGCAAATGAAGTTGGAGAAAGGATCTTGAGGGTAATTGAGCCGGGTTGAACCCCGCAACCCGGCCTACGAAAAGATCGACCTCGTAAGGACGAGCAGGTACAACCGCTATGAACGAACTCAACAAAATCGTTCTATAATCATCAATAAGATAGGAACAAACACATGACCACTGACAAGCAATCTAAAGAATTAGTTATCGCCGGCGGCTGCTTCTGGGGGATGGAAGAGCTCTTCCGCCGTCTGCCAGGCGTATTGGATACTGAGTGCGGTTATACCGGCGGGGAGAATGACCACCCCACTTATCAACGCCATCCCGGGCATGCCGAAGCGATCAAACTCGTCTTTGATCCAAGCAAAACCGATCTCCCGCATCTGCTGGATTTCTTCTTCCGCATGCACGACCCAACCACCCTCAATCGCCAGGGCAACGACATCGGCACCTCGTACCGGTCCGCCATTTTTTACGCCGACGAAGCGCAAAAACAAATCGCTGAAGGTATGATCAAGATCGTCAATCAAAGCGGCGCCTGGAAGCGCCCTGTGGCAACGACCCTTGAGCCGCTTGGCACCTTTTGGGTAGCTGAGGCTTATCACCAGGACTACCTGCAGAAGTTGCCCAATGGCTACACCTGCCACTTTATTCGCCCCATTCAGAGTTTCCTGGATAGAACTGGCTGATTGAAGGCTGATATGCAGTCCGAACCATCAACGCCGCCCAGCAGCAAAATGCGCAATTACTTGAAAATGCTCAAGGTTTACGGGTTTACTGCGTTAGGCATTCTCGTTCTCTTTTCCGGGTTTGGCTTTTTTACGGGCGGCGTGCCCGGGCTGGTAAACGGTTTGAATCTGGGTTTGATCGTCAGCGCTATCGGACTGCCTTTTTTGGGTGTGATCGTCAGCCTTACATACTGGAGCGAGTTTGCCGGTAGGTGGGGCGAGGCGAAGTACAAAGAGCAATTGGAAGGCAAACCTGAGGAGAAAAAGGATCAGGACTGGTAATCAGAGTAGATCAAGGGGAATCCGGGAGGATAAGGATGAAAACAAAACTATTTCTTCTGATGGTAATTCTTGCACTGGGGCTAAGCGCCTGCCTGCCTGCGGTTGAAGTCCCTCCGACGCCTATGCCGCCGGCCGGCCCCACTCCCGAGCCCACTCCCAAGCCTACCGAGGTGCTCCCGCCGACGCCGGCGCCAACCATGGAAGCCACCCCGGAACCCACTCCAGAACCGGAAACACCGGCATCAAACCTTTATGCCTATGTAAAGGATTACCAGGTTTTCATACTAAATCCGGCGGATCTGTCAGTGTTCAAGATGGGTGATTCCAACCACGATTTTGGCTACCCTTCCGACTGCTGGCAAAATGCGCCGCGTCTCTCGTTGGATGGGCACTACCTCGCCTTTGAATCGACCTGCGCGAATGCTTTTGTGGTGTACGATCTGCTTCAAAACAACAAAATTGCTGAGATTATTAAAGAATCTGACCCCCAAATTCTGGGAGACACCCTGCTTGGATGGGCAGAGAACGGAAGGCTTTACTACACGCGCATGGTTGGCGGCTGCAGTTTTGAACCTGAACTGAAGGGTCCGGATCGGATGGAAGTGTATTCCTACGACCCCATTTCAGGAGGGACGCGTTACGAATTTGACCTGCCCAAGGTCAATGACGCGCCGCATGCCTACAGCATCGGCATCACCATCGATCCCCAGGCTGCTTACGTTATTGCTTGGAATGCTGCCTGTTCGGTGGGGCTTGGCAGCCGCTTTCTGCTCACAACCGCCACCGGCGCGTACGACCTTGAGCCTGCCAGTTGGCCGGCAAGTTTTGGCGACATCGGCGGTAATTATTCCGCCTTTCCTGCTGAACAATGCGTCTACGGCGCGGACGGCGGCAAGCTGTTTGTCCTCAAGGACCCGGAGCTCGAATGGGATCCCAACGCCAGGTTGATGTTTCTTGCAGCTGGAGCCAGCGAGCCCCAACAGATCGACTCGGGCAGTTTCAGCGAGTTGGTCAGCCAGGCGCCTTTGGTGAATTAGAGCATTATTAATATTTCATCATAAGTCCTCCACAGCCAGCAAAGTCACTGGATATTTTGGTATACTCGAATTACCGGAAACATAATCTCCGGGATGTAATGAACCCTCTTTTTGGGGGTTTCCCCGCCTGATTTCCCCTGCCAAAATCGAACATCGGGACTACCAAGGCAGGATTTGCCTGACAAGGCTATGAAAGATTTAGAGGTTTACTTTGGCTAGCATGTATCAATTAACTCAAAAAGCCAAGAAGATTCTGAGCAATGCCCGCCGGATTGCCACGCAATACCATGCGGACACGATTGGCACTGACCACCTGGTTGCAGGTATCATCAGCGAGGATAGCTGTGTGGCATACCGTGTGCTGCGCGATCTCGGGATCGAAGAAAACGTGATTTTTGGCGCCATCCAACAGGGTGAGAGCGAACTGCCAGAAGATCGCGAATTGCGGCTTGGTGAAGACATCAAGAAAACACTCGAATACGCCATTGAAGAGGCTGAGAAAGATCAGTCTCCCATGGTAGGAACAGAACACATCCTGCTTGGTCTGAGCCGGGATATTGAATTCAAGGGCATGGATATCCTCATCCAGTTCGGCATCACGCCCGAACAGCTGCGCCGTCACACCAACCGTGTCCTCCGGGACGCGAAAGAAGCTGGCGAAAAACGGCAGGAGCACTCGGAAGGGCGTGAGGAACGCCGCGGAAAATCAGAGACCGAAGGTGTCGGCGCTTCACGCCGCCTGCGCAACAAGGAAAAGGATTCCGACAGCAATTCGCCGCTCGTGGACCAACTCGCCACGGACCTGACCTCCCTGGCGGAAGCCGGCAAGCTCGACCCGGTTATTGGGCGTCAAAAAGAGATTGAACGTGTCATCCAGATTTTGGCACGCCGTACCAAGAACAATCCCGCCCTGATCGGCGAACCGGGTGTGGGCAAGACCGCCATTGTGGAAGGTTTGGCGCAGCGCATCATCGAAGGCGATGTGCCGGCACTCTTACTAAAAAAACGCGTATTGCAGCTGGATGTAGGCTCCCTGGTTGCAGGCACGATGTACCGCGGGCAGTTCGAGGAACGCCTCAAGCGCGTGATTGACGAGCTCAAAGCCAGCGGCGCAATCGTCTTCATTGACGAATTCCACATGCTGGTTGGGGCTGGTTCGGCAGGCTCCTCAGTGGATGCTGCCAACATCCTCAAACCCGCACTTTCACGAGGCGAACTGCAGGTAATTGGTGCCACCACCATCAACGAATACCGCAAAAACATCGAGAGCGATGCCGCCCTCGAACGCCGTTTCCAACCTATCATGGTGGAACAGCCATCTGTCCAGGAGACAATTGATATTTTGCGAGGCATTCGCGAGCGATATGAAGAACACCATAAGCTGAAAATCAGCGATGCTGCTCTGGAGTCAGCCGCGAAGCTCAGCGCGCGCTACGTTACCGACCGCTTCCTGCCCGACAAGGCAATTGACCTGGTGGACGAAGCCGCCTCCCGCGTGCGCATGTACAAAAGCGAGGCAGCTCTGACGAGCAAGGATATCGTGAGCGAACTCCGGGAAGTCAACAAACAATTAAATGACCCCGACTCCAACCTCGACAACGATGCCACCGAAGCACTGACCCAACAACAGCTCAAACTGGAAGATGAACTCCAGGCTCTGCAAACCGGCTGGGATCGCGCGAATGCACCCAGTGTCAGCGAGGAAGATATCGCTGAGGTTATTTCTATGTTGACAAGTATCCCTCTCACGCAAATCGCGACTGAAGAATCTGCCAAACTGCTTCGTCTCGAAGAAGAGTTGGGCAAAGTCATCATTGGACAAAACGAAGCAATTCAAGCTGTCTCAAAGGCTATCCGCCGTGCACGGGCTGGCTTGAAGAGTGAGCATCGTCCAATTGGTTCCTTCATGTTCCTGGGACCAACCGGAGTCGGCAAGACAGAGTTGACGAAAGCGCTCGCGAGCCAGATGTTCGGCTCGGAAGATGCCCTGATTCAAATTGACATGTCCGAATTCATGGAACGTCACAGCATGAGCCGCCTGGTTGGCGCGCCTCCAGGCTACATCGGCTATGATGAAGCCGGTCAGCTTACCGAAGCCATCCGTCGCAAGCCTTACTCGATCGTGGTTTTTGACGAAATTGAGAAAGCCCATCCCGAAGCATTGAACATGCTGCTGCAAATCATGGAAGAGGGTCACCTGACCGATGCCAAGGGGCGCAAAGTGGACTTCCGCAACGCCATCATCATCATGACCACCAACATCGGCGCTGAAATGATCCGGCGCCAGTCCGCCCTGGGCTTTACGCTCGAGTTGGACGAGGTTCGTGAAGAAAAATTTGAGTACGACGAGATGCACAAGAAGCTGATGGAAGCGCTCAAACGCAGCTTCCGCCCCGAATTTGTCAACCGGCTGGATTCTGTCATCGTTTTCCGCGCGCTAAACCGCGCCGACATTCGTGAAATCGTCTCGCTCGAAATTCAGAAGGTCCAGGAACGCCTGGTGGAACAGAGCATCAGCTTGATGCCCACCGAGAGCGCCCTTGGTTACCTGGCGGAGCTTGGCTACGACCCTGATATGGGTGCCCGCCCCGTGCGGCGCGTGATCCAACAGCAGGTGGAGGAGCGGCTTTCGGATGGCTTGTTGGCAGGCGATTTTGGTAATGGCGATCGGATTGTGATCGACCTCCAGGAAACCATCAGCGAAGATGGCGAACCGCAAAAGCGCGTGGTTCTCAAGTGTGAGGACCACACACACGAGAAGGAAGAAACCCCTGAGATGATGGGAGCATAAAACAAACAAATGGCAAAAACCTACTCACGTTTTGTGTGTCAGGTCTGCGGGAAGGTTTCCTCCCGCGCCTTCGGTCGCTGCCCCGGCTGTGATAGCTGGGACTCCATGGTCGAGGAAATTGTTGAAGCAGAACCCGAAAAGTCAGCCCGCGCCGTCCGCGGGCTGACTGGTACTTCCAGGGTGCATTCGCTTTCAGAGATCGAAAGCCTGCCAGAGGAGCGCTTGCCGCTGCCGATTGAAGAGTTCGCACGCGTTTTGGGCGGTGGTATTGTGCCTGGCTCGGTGGTTCTCATAGGCGGAGATCCCGGCATCGGCAAAAGCACGCTCACCCTGCAGATGGCGATGCAATTGGCAGGAAAACATACCGTCTTATATGTTTCGGGTGAGGAATCCGAGCGCCAGATCAAAATGCGTGCAGACCGCCTGGCAGAAAAGGACAAACGCGGCAACCCCAAATTACCTCCCCGCCTGCTTTTGGTGACCGAAACCAACCTGGCGCAAATCTTCAAACACATTGAAGACACCAAACCAACCCTGGTAGTCATCGACTCGATCCAGACTATGACCCTGCCAGAGATGGAATCATCCGCAGGCTCGATCTCGCAGGTGCGCGAATGCGCGGCGCGTTTGCGCGAACTGGCGAAGAGCAGCGGTCTGACCGTGTTCCTGATTGGGCATGTCACCAAGGAAGGCACCATCGCTGGACCGCGCGTGTTGGAGCATATCGTCGATACCGTGTTGTACCTGGAAGGTGAGCATTTCCAGTCATATCGGCTTCTGCGGTCGGTCAAGAATCGCTTTGGCGCGACCAGTGAAGTTGGCGTTTTTGAGATGCAGGAAAAAGGCATGGTGGAAGTGCGCAACCCCAGTGAGGTCTTCCTGGCAGAACGCATGATCAACGCCCCAGGTTCAGCGGTCGCTGTGACCATGGAAGGCACGCGCCCGCTCCTGGTAGAAATCCAGGGGCTCACCACGCCCACGAACTTCGGTAACCCTCGTCGCACTGCCAACGGGATCGACTTTAACCGCTTGCTTATCCTTGCGGCGGTGTTGACCCGCAGGCTGGGGGTCAACCTCAGCAACCAGGACGTGATCATCAACGTGGTCAGCGGACTGCGGATCGACGAGCCGGCAGCCGACCTGGCGGTGGCAACCGCAATTGCCTCTTCCTATCGGGACATACCCGTTCGGGCGGATACAGTGCTGATTGGTGAAATCGGGCTTTCCGGGGAACTTCGCATGGTGGGGCAGACCCAAATCCGCCTTCGCGAGGCTGCCAAGCTGGGTTTCAAGCGCGCGGTCGTGCCTAAACGCCTTCGCAAAAGCGAGCCCTGGCCAGAAGGCATCGAGGTGGTTGAAGCGCGTTCCCTGCGCGAGGCGCTTAAAGCAGCCTTGCTGGAAGAAGTGCCTGAAAAGCCAGCCAAAGCCAAAACCTCCGGAAATCAGAAAGAATAATTTCGCCAGTGGCTGTCGTGGTAGGATTTAAGCACAGAGCAGAAAGAGACCTTTATGACTTCGATCATTGATTCCACCCGCAGAAACCATGCCCTCGAGCATGCCACCATGACCATCCTGGCGGAACGCTACAAGGGCGTACGCATGATGGGGCATTCCAGCCCTGCTGGCTTCATCCTGATGGCTGACCTGCCGACTGAGATCGTCACCGAGGCGGTGCTCGAAGCCAAACGTCGCCTGGAAAACGGTGAGCCCAACCTGGCTGTGCATCCAAACTGCGGCACCAACCTGGCAGTGCCCAGCCTGGCTGGCAGCGTCGCAGCATTCAGCGTGCTTGGTTTGTTGGGTGCAAAAGGCAAAAACGCCTGGTGGCACTATCTGGTTGCTACGCTTGTCGCGGTTCCAACATTTATTCTGGCAAAACCGTTTGGTCCGAAGATCCAGAAAGACCTGACCACCGATCCTGACACGCAAGACATGGCTGTTCAATTGGTGACCAGCCAAAAAACTGCCAACAGTTTCGTTCATTTCATCCGTACCAACGCCATTTAGGGGTAGCGTGAGCGGTCAGGCGAAACCATCCTTCTACTTGCTGCGCGGCGATGATAGCACTCGCATCAAAGAGGTCATTGCCGGTTTTCAGGCAGGGCTTGGCGATCCATCCATGGCAGACCTCAACACCACGCGCCACGATGGGGAATCGCTCAGCTTTGAAACCTTGCAGTCGGATGCCCTGACCATGCCTTTCCTGGCTGATCGACGCTTGATTATTGTCGAAAACGCGCGGGCTTTTCTCTCCAAAATGGCAAAAGATCGCATTCAAACCTGCCTCGAGTTTTTTGGAAATCTTCCCGAAACCACCGCCCTGGTGATGGTTGTGGAAGATCAGCAAGCCAAGAAACGTGGCGAACGCTATTGGGAACACGGAAAAACCTACGCCTGGCTGACGGATTGGATGCGTGACCATAACGATCTGGTTCTGCTCATCGACTGCGCCCTGCCGGATGAGGAAGACATGCCCTCGTGGATCCTGCGCAAAGCGAAGGAACTTGGCGGCGGCTTCAAGCCCGATGCCGCGCGGCTGCTGGCTAGTTATGTTGGTAATAACACCCTGCGCGCGCAAAACGAAGTATTGAAGCTCATCACTTATGTTGGCGAGCGGCAGGTGGTGGAAGAAGCCGACGTTAGTCTGCTGACCGCCCAGGAGCAGGAAGGCAACATCTTCACGCTTACCGATGCCCTTGGCGAACGCAACAGCAAGGCTGCTATGCAGCAATTTATGCTGTTGATGGAAGACAACGACCTGCTCGAACTGACGGGCATGATCCACCGCCAGTTTCGCCTTCTGATCCAGGCGCGCGAAGTCCTGGATGCGGGCGGTAAGCCGCAGGACATCGAACAAGAATTGGGCGTTTTGGGTTTTGTGGCACGAAAACTTTCAGACCAGGCCCGACGTTTCAGCATGCGGCAGCTTTTGGAAATCTATGACCGGCTGCTGAAGATCGACCTGGACATGAAATCCGGTGGTACCCCTGGGGACGTCGCCTATGAGCTCCTGATTGCGGATCTGACACGCTAAATCACACCTGTTTGAGGAAGAAATATGCCTTTTAATATCATTCGCAACGACATCGTAAGCATGAAAGTGGATGCCATTGTCAACGCAGCCAACTCCGAGCTCAAACGGGGCGGTGGGGTCTGCGGCAGGATCTTTTTCACCGCCGGCGAGCAGGAGATGACCAAAGCCTGTGATGCGATTGGCGGATGCGAACCAGGCAGCGCGGTCATTACCCCTGGCTTCAACCTGCCAGCAAAATATGTGATCCATACGGTCGGCCCGATCTGGCACGGTGGCAAACAGGGCGAAGAGCAGGTTTTGCGCAGCGCCTATCGCTCCAGCATGGAGCTTGCGCTGCGGCACGGACTTAAGAGTGTCGCTTTCCCATTGATTTCCTCTGGAATCTATGGATACCCTTATGATGAAGCATTCGCGGTCGCCCTGGATGAGATCAACCGATATCTCTTTCAACACGAGTTGGATGTGACCCTTGTCATGTTCGACCAGACCGCCTTTGCGCTCGGTTTCAAACTCCGCAGTGACATTAAAAGCTACATCGACGATCATTATATAGAAAAGCACACCGACCTCAATCGCCGGCGAAGAGAGAAAAATACTCCTCGTCCATCCGCCCATAAGGTTTTTGAGGAACCTACGCAAGTTTCTGAAGAGCGGCCCTGTTATGGTCCTCCGCTGTTCCAACTTGCAGAAGAGGTTCAAGGTTTTGAGTTTCCTAAAGAAAAGACATTTTCAGAGGAGCTACTGACACTTATTGATGCCAGAGGCATGACCGACACAGAAACCTACAAACGTTCCAATATCGATCGCCGGCTTTTCAGCAAGATCCGCAGCAATCGCACCTACGCACCCAGCAAATCCACGGTGCTGGCTCTGGCCATCGGGCTGCGTCTTTCGGTGCAGGACGCGCAGGATTTGCTGGCACGCGCCGGCTTTGCCTTCAGCCCATGCGACAAACGCGACTTGATCGTGCGCTATTTCCTGGAACGCGGCGACCACGACATCGCGAAGGTCAACGCCGCGCTGTATGATTTTGATCTGAGTTTGCTCGGTGTCTAAAATGTCGCCTGCCAGGCGACCACGCCGCAAGCTTGGGGGGATATCATAGACCTCAGATCAACAAGGAGGTCTAAATGAACAAAACAGAATTAATTTTCATCGTCGATCGCAGTGGCTCCATGGGCGGCCTGGAAAGCGACACCATCGGGGGATTCAACTCCACCATCAGCGACCAGAAGAAGATTGAAGGGGAAACCCGTGTGACCACCATCCTGTTCGACAACTTCTTCGAGGTTTTGCATGACCGCATCAACCTTCAGGATATTGCGCCCCTGACCGCAGAGAATTACTTCGTCCGCGGCAGCACCGCGCTCTATGACGCTGTGGCGCTCGGCATCCGCAAGATTGCGAACGTCCAAAAACAAACCATGGGGGATGGTCGGGCGGACAAGGTCATCATGGTCATCATCACTGATGGCTACGAGAACAGCTCGCGCGAAACCAACGCTGCAATGTTGCACAAGATGATTGACGACTGCAAGAAAGACGGCTGGGAATTCCTCTTCCTGGGTGCTGATATCGACGCGCAGGCTGCTGCTGGCAGCATCGGGATTGAAAGCCACCGGGCTTCAAACTACGTCAAGGACGCGCAAGGGGTGCGGGTGCAGTATGACTCGGTCAATGTCGCCATCAGCGCGATGCGCTCTGGGGCTCCGTTGCCGGCGGACTGGAAGGACAAGCTCGACAAGGATAACAAACGCGCCAAATAGTGGGGGTTATGAGGGGGTGAAGGGGTTGAGCCGGGGCTGAATTCAGCCCCGGCTCAATGTTTAATTGGTGACGTGATTGTATGAAATAAAACAAAACCGCCTATTCGGCGGTGGGGGTTGAGCTGGTTTTGGCGGGTTCTTTTGCAGTTCCCTCGGTTTTAGTGCTTTCTGACGGCGATTTGGAGCCATTGCCGCCGTCCCCTTCAGCCTTGTGGCTGTACTTCTGCCCGGATGGTGAGCGATTGTCGGTGGCGTAGAATCCTTTGCCCTTAAAAACAATGCCTACCGGCTGGTAGACCTTACGCAGCGCAACAGTGTTGCAGTTGGGGCAAACGGTGAGAGGGTCATCGGTGAAATGTTGGAATTGATCGAAATGATAGTCGCAATTCTCGCATTTATAACTGTAAATTGGCATTTTCTACTTACTTCTCCTGGTCA
>CAYPBU010000008.1:0-48266 GCA_964409045.1 uncultured Anaerolineaceae bacterium
CCAACTGATTGAATGATCTGCAAAAGATACGTGTTCAAAATATTGTGCGCTGTGAGCATCAGCAAGGTTGCCAGCAGCATGAAGGTAAAAGCCGGATAGCGCAGCAGAAACCCTTTTTGCAACACCTTTTCTCTCGACGCTTTTTCAAGAAGTTCCCGGGAGGATGGCATACGAAAAACCACCAAAATGAAGAGCGAAGCGATCAAAATTCCGGAGACCGGAACCATTTCAATGCCATATCTCTCCGCGAGAAAGCCGATCACCAGCGCCAGGACCGCATACAGCCCGGAGCCAATCCCCCTGGCAACGCCAAAATTGATGAATTCACCCTTTTGGCTGTAATGGTAATGGGCTGTGTTGATGAAGGGCATGATGGTGTTCCCGAGCAAGATCAAAAGACCCATAAAGATCGCGCCTGCCCAGGCTCCGGGTATGAATGGCATGATGATGCAGATGGCCAGGTAAGGTATGGCTAGCATCAGGATCATGTGGCGCCAGGTAAACCGGTTGCTTCGATCGGTGATCCCACCCAGAACAGGCTGCAGTAGGGCTGCTAAAATTCCAAAAATCGCGGTAACAGTGCCAATCCCCCCGTTGGATAGCCCACGACCTTGAAGATAGAGAGAAATAAAGCCTGAAGATACACAAAACAGCATCCAGTAAAGGCCCTGCAATGCCATGTATCGATTATTGATGGTGATTTTCACGCTCATTCGCCTCGTTTGTTCTAGGGCAGTAATAACCTGGGAAAATCAAGGGGTACAGTAAGCCCTCTCCACTAGGGAAATTTCCTTAACAATTACTTTATTCTCACACGCTCCTGTTCATAGTGTTCTAAACAGTTTTGTTTATGGGAATTAGCTCAGATTATTTGCATTCTTTTCAGAATTCAGATAGTTTGGGCTATCTGATTTTTTGTTGCCATTGTGTTGCCAACAAAAAGAGCTATGGATTGTTTTCGCCCAATAAGAATTTAAGCCGTGCTTTGATGTTTTCAATCACAATACTTAACTGGGTTTTCGCATTGTCTGTTATCAGTGCAGTATGTGCAACTGCATCTCGCACCGGTTTATATACCTTCGCGTCACGGGCGATTCCAAGCTCTTTTGCTGGATTTCCAGGTTTGTCCACAAAGTTTGATAGATCATCCATGCTTAAATACTGGAGATCTTCTTTTAATTGTCTTACCTCATACGCGATATTTGCAGCCGCTTTGGCTTTTTGTTCCTTCTCCTTCCATGTGTTAGCAGATTCTTGAGCCTCTGGCGACAGCGGCATACTTTTATCTCTAATGTATTCCCGAAGCAAATTTTCGGCAATAAAGCATTCCGTATAAGATGGGATATTATACTGCGCTTCATTACTCAATGTCGAAATCCAAGACTCTACTTTTTGACTTGGCTTATCGGGAACGATTTCTTTTGCAGTGGCATGAAATAACTCCTGCGCTTTCCTTCTTTTGGGGGTAATTGCCGTATTATCAGCGTCTCCGTCATCGCCAACTTTTCGTCTTAGCTCATCCCATTCATCAATAATTCCTCTGACAATAGCTTCGAATTCTTTCAAGAATTCGGCAAACCGTGGATCATCGGTAATAATACCTTCTCGACTGCTAGTGAATGCGTCTGCCGAATAATCAAGCTCATTAAAATGAACTTGTCCATACAAGTAGCTTTCAACAATTCTTGCGGTGGGTATATGCTTCAATATATCTTTTTCACGCAATCGGCCATTCACAAATAAGTCAAGCGTAACCTTCTCATTTGTGCCTCTTATTTTTAAGTCTGACGGCTTATTGGTAGAAGCAACAAACCCAGCAATACCTAATCTTGATGTCTTAACTATGTAGTCTTTGACGTTTTGATTTACAGGTGGAGAAATCTTTTTGGAGAGGTAATCGTCATTGGGCTGATTTAGTTGCCATACAAACTGAGTAGTGTTAGCTAAATCATCTAATGCGTCAACAGTAACAGGCTCACCATTTAGATATATTGAAAACGTCCGATCGAATAAAGAAAAGCGAAAATTTAATGCGATATTTTTACGTAAATACTCAATCGTATTTATAACGCCATCATTAAGCCCTTCAAAATAAAGTGATGTTCCCGAGAGTTTGTCGGAAAGTTTTTCTATCGCTTGAGGGTCAGGTGTGTTTAGAGTATATTCGTTGGCGCTTACATCGTCTTTGATAGCTTCGTCAAGTCCGGAATTGTCAATTTGCCCTCCAACAACCGACAAATCAACCGCTTTTGTTGCGATATGAACTTTTTGAGCGCAAGATAATAATGCAAGTTTTCCAATCCCCTTCCGCCCGATATACGGTCTCCCCTTGGGCGTTTGGAATTGTCCATCCTTTCTCTTTGAATACCCAATCTTTAAGAATTTGTTTTGAAAGTCTTCCGCAGACATTCCGGAGCCATCGTCATAAATAAACATTGATCTAGAGTCTCTATTGATTTCAATCCAAACATTTGACGCATCAGCATCCCACGAATTAGATATTGCTTCACCAATTACCGTTATAAAATTCCGGTATAAATTTCTTCCTAGGTGATTGAGTACACTGAGAGAAATATTGAATGTAAACTCCATCTAAATCCCTTCCCGTAATTTATGCTTTATCGCTACTCAACACCATGCTCTATCAGGTGCTTTTTTATTGAAGTACCAATTATCTCTCCCAGTCTAACTGGTACTGCATTTCCAATATGCCGCGCGACATCTTTGAGAACAAAAGGTCTATTAGGGTCGATAAAGTTGTAATCCGGAGGAAATGTTTGTAATAGTGCCCCCTCACGCAAGGTTAATGCTCGATCTTGCTCAGGATGACCAAAACGACCTGTTCCGTAGTTGTGAAACTGTGTCGTGATTGTCGGACCAATTTGATCCCACCTCATTCTCCCATAAACGGAGGCATATGTCTGCCCGCTAACTTTCTTATGGCATTCGCAACGAATACTTTCCGGCCAATCTCTCCATGTTCCACCTGGGGCGGAAGCTTTTATCCGATGTAAGTTGATATGTGACAACCCAGATGCAATATGCAAAGGGTCAACAACATTTGCCTTACCTGCAGCAATTTCAGGCAGGCCACCAATAAACTGTCTTACAGTTACTTCGTTTCTATTATGAGTTGGAGTTATTAATTCTATATCGCCAAGCAAAGAAGCAAGTAATACAAAACGTCTTCTACTTTGAGATATTCCGTAATCAGGGCAAAATACCACTTCGTGATGCACATGGTAATCTAATTTTTTGAGCAATGTGATGAAGTCTAGAAAGACCTGTGTTCTTTGAATTTGGGGAACATTCTCCACTGAAAGAATAGTAGGGTTTACGTTTTCGACCATTCTCCCGAACTCAGTTAAGAGGTCATACTTTTCATCTTCAAAATTTGCTTTACCCAATTTAAAACGCATCGTTGAAAAAGGTTGACAAGGGGCGCAGCCAACGAGTACTCTAACTGAAGTCTCATCATAGCACGCTGCGATTTCTGCTCCGTCCATGTCACGGACATTCTGACAATAAAAAGGAACTCCATTGTTTCCTGAATATGAAAACTGACAGGTTGGGTCAATATCAAAACCGGCGCATACAACCAGCCCAGCATCTAGCAACCCTCTTGTCAGACCACCTACACCACAAAAAATATCTACCACTTGTATAGGCATACTAGCTTCCACCTCACCAATATTAAAGCAAAGACGAAATTATTTATCTTTGCCTATCGACACTTTCGCTTGTAAAGGGAATTTTTTAATCAACCACTCCAACACCTTTAACTGGTCAGCGCCTGTTGCTCGGCGAACTTGAATCAGCAGTTTTTCATGCGACGGTCTGTCGAGCGTTAAGTTAGCCGCGCCCTCATTACAGACACTACAAAGTGCGCGCAAATTGGATGGATCATCGGTGCCACCCATACTTTTGTCAACGACATGGCCTATATGTAAGCGTGTTCTGCGTGCGGGATCAAATGGATGTGGCTCTCCTGCAACCGCGCCGCACATCTGGCAGGTATATCCGTTACGATCTAGTACATAGGCTCGCGTTTCCTTGCTGATATCACGAGCGAAGGCCGGTTGAGGCTTTGGGTTTTCAAGTACATACTGCCCAGGTTTTAAGTCTGAGCGGTCATTATGCGTAAGGATTTGATATCCTTCTTCATTCCTAAGTTCCCGCACTCTCCGAGCCCATTCACTAATACCAGCAACTGAGCGTAATGTGTCGGAATCCAAAACGACTCCAATATTCGTCAAAAAGAATTCTCGCAATTTATCTCTCGCGCCATTTCCCTTCACGATGACTTAGCCTCCAACTCACTCAGTTTTCTATCACCAGCAGTTAACGCTTTATAAATGGAGCTAGCAACTGCTCTTGCCACAGGAGGAGGAAACGCATTCCCAATTTGACGGTATGCTGGTGTTTTCTTGCCGTAGAATACCCAATCCTCCGGAAAACCTTGGATCTTCGCTACCATTTTTAAGGTTAACCTAGGCAATCCTATAAATCTCCTTGGAGGAGGTTCATCAGCGATTCCTCCGCCATCTACTCCTAGTTTCCTCCAAGCCTCTCTAGCTCTTGTTGGCCCCAGGTCTGGTCCACCATGTTTTTTGCTCCCTCCTACTATAGTTGGTGCGATACCAACAGCTTGATTTGCCCAAGCTTCCGCGCCTTCCCATCCATTACTGGACATTTCCCCAAGCAACAATTGTCCGACTGAAGGAGGAGGGGTAACTGAGATCAAAGGCCAATTAAAGTAATAAGCAAATTCCTTCTTCAATGCCACCAGGACTGTTCGAGGTCGTAGTTGTGAAACCCCATAATGGTGTGCATGAATTAACTTCCATTCGCACACATAGCCTAAATCAGTTAACTCTTCAAGAATTTTCTCTCTGTACAGTTTGAATTTCGGGTCGAACAGACCACGAACGTTCTCGAGCATAACTGCTTTGGGATTACATTCTCTTACAAGGCGTAATGCTTCTGGGAATAAGTCACGGTCATCCTCATGTCCCAATTGTTTTCCAGCAACAGAAAAGGGAGGACAAGGTACACCTCCAGATAATAAATCTACATCAACATACTTTTTTGCTGAGAACAATTTTACATCACCCTCAAAGATATTCCATTCAGGGCGGTTTATTCTAAGTGTCTGGCATGAGTACTTATCTATTTCAACCAATGCAACGTGTTCAAACCCTGCCTGTTCAATCCCAAGAGCTTGCCCACCTGCACCTGCACATATCTCAATCGAACGCACTGATACCTTCATTTCACATAATATTTTGAGAAAAGAACAAGTTCTCTTCAATTCTATAGAAAAACTTTGCTATCGCGTATAACAATTATACACTATTCATCAACCTATTTTCATCTTTTTCTTTACAATATGCTAGAGATTCTATCTCCATCCAAAAAATTAGGGAATGCTTTGTGGAGTCAATCTCAACTACTCCCACTCAATGGTTGCAGGGGGTTTGGAACTGATGTCGTAGACTACTCGGTTCACGCCCGGGACCTCGTTCACGATGCGGTTGGAGACCCTCGCGAGCAAATCGTATGGCAGGCGCGCCCAATCGGCAGTCATAAAATCGATGGAAGTGATTGCACGTAAGGCGATGGTTTCCGAATAAGTGCGTTGATCGCCCATCACGCCTACCGACTTCACTGGCAGCAGCACCGCGAAAGCCTGCGAACTCCCGTTAACGTTGCCTTTTTTATCCACCTGGATATGGGTCAGGTCAGCTTGCCGCAATTCCTCGTCGAAGATGGCATTTGCCTGGCGGACGATTTCAATCCTATCAGGAGTAACCTCACCAAGCACTCTCACTGCCAGCCCAGGACCGGGGAAGGGCTGGCGCCAGACGAGGCTATGAGGAAGCCCAAGCACCTCACCAACCGCACGGACCTCATCCTTGAAGAGGTTGCGTAGCGGCTCCACCAGCTTGAATTTCAGGTCTTCCGGCAAACCGCCGACGTTGTGATGCGACTTTATGCGATGGGCTTCTGAGACCCCGATGCCCTTCGATTCGATCACATCCGGGTAGATCGTGCCCTGGGCGAGAAACTCGTGCTCCTCCAGACCTGCCACTACCGCTTCAAACTCACGAATGAAGCTCTCGCCAATGATCTTGCGCTTTTCTTCCGGGTCGGTGACGCCGCCAAGCCTGGCGAAGTAACGCTGCGACGCATCCACCATGATCAGGTGATCGCCAAGAATTGGGCGGAAAACCCGCTCAATTTCCTCCGGTTCGCCCTGGCGCATCAGACCGGTGTTGATGAATACCGCGGTCACGCGATCTCCAATTGCTTTTTGGACGAGAGAGGTCGTAATGGCAGAATCCACGCCGCCGCTCAACGCTGATAAGACGCGGCCGTTTCCAACCTGCGCCCGAATTACCTCGACACTCTCTTCGATGATCGAGCTTGAGGTCCAGCCTGGTTGGCAGTCGCAGATGTTGAGAACAAAGTTTCGTAAAATATCTTCGCCGTACTGGGTGTGGCGCACTTCGGGGTGGAATTGTAACCCGTATCGCTTGTGATCTTGATCCATCATTGCTGCGAAGGGGCTATTGGGGGAGGTTGCCAGGCGGGCAAAACCTGCTGGCAGCTCGGTGACGTGATCTCCGTGGGACATCCAAACGATTTGCTTACCCTCATGCAGCAGCGGGTTAGCCGCAGGCACGTCCAGCTCGGTCAAGCCATACTCGTGTTCGGTGCTTTGCAACACTTTGCCGCCGAGTTTGTGGGTGAGGGCTTGCATGCCGTAACAGATGCCGAGGATGGGTAAGCCACTTTCAAGCAGGTAATCCTGGATGAACGGAGCACCGTCGGCATAGATGGATTGCGGTCCGCCCGAAAGGATGATGCCCTTAGTGTGGCTGTCAAGCGATTCTTCAATTTTTGCGTGCCAGGGAAGCAGCTCACAGAAAACGTGCATGTCTCGGATGCGGCGACCGATCAGCTGGGTATATTGCGAGCCAAAGTCCAGGATAACGATTCTGTCGCTCATCTCAGGTCCTTACGCAGCGAATTTATCAGTAAAGATAATCTGACCATCCTCCATCGAGCTGATGGAGACCAGGGAGTACACCGGTACGCCCAGGTAGGCAAGCTTATCGCGCCCGCCTTCAAAAGTTTTTTCAATCAGCGTGCCGATACCGACCACTTTCGCGCCCGCAGTTTGTGCCAGGCGTACCAGGCCGACGATGGTGGCTCCGGATGCGAGGAAGTCATCAATGATCAGAATTTCCTCGTTGTGGTGTAAATACTCAGGTGAGACGATTAGCTCGGTATTGTGACCTTTGGTATGGGAAGGAGCAACCGTGATGTATACCTCGCTCGGCATGGTAACGGGCTTGGTTTTACGGGCATAGACGACTGGCAGGTTGAGGTACTTCCCAGCCATGAGGGCAGGGGCAATACCGGAAATCTCAGCCGTCAGGATCTTCACAGCACTTGTCCCAGCAAACAGGCGGGCAAATTCCAAACCACAGGCATCCATCAGGATGGGGTCCACCTGGTGATTGATGAAACGGTCGACTTTAAGAATGCCTTTCCCAAGATTCTTGCCTTCGGTCAGGATGCGCTGCTTAAGAAGGTCCATGTTTTCGCTCCAATTTCAGTCCAAGTTAATTAACACAAATCAAGCACAAGAGAAAAAGGTCAGATCCTTTTGTGCTTGTTGCTGGCAATTATAACAGCCGGCTCTCGCAAACGGGCAGAAACCGGCTGTCAGGTTGGCAGGATGGGATTACTTCTGATGCAGAATTTCACCAGAAAACAGCGTTACTGCTTTACCACCCAGGTAGACCCGGTCTTTTCCCAAACGGCACCAGACGGTTCCGCCGCGAGCTGATGCCTGGTAGCCAATCAGACGGTCCTTGTTGAGTTTTGATGCCCAATAGGGTGTCAGGATGCAATGCCCCAAGCCAGTTACTGGATCTTCGGGAATGCCGGTATGGGGAGAGAAGAAGCGGGAGACGAAATCAAACTTCCCGTCAGAACACTGTGCGGTGATAATCAGATCGGTTTCATCGAGGAGGGAGATCTTCTTGAAATCGGGTTCAAACGCCTGGACGAAAGTATAATCCGCGATTTCAACCAACAGAATTGCGTGATCTTCCGAGTGGGCAATTGCCAACGGAGTACAACCGAGAATCTCCTCGAGCATTGGCGAGGACTCTGCGGGAACAGGTCGAATCAGGGGCATATCAAGTTCAATCGTGCCATGATCGAAGGTGGCTGAAATCACTCCGCTTTTGGTGTGGAAAAAGATGGTTTCGTCTGGGTCATAATAGCCTAACTCAAACAGAACGTGCGCAGAGGCGAGCGTGGCGTGACCACACAGGTCAACCTCGGTGCTGGGGGTAAACCAGCGCAGGTAATAATCATTGCCCTTGGGAGTGAGGAAAGCTGTTTCGGAAAGGTTCATTTCCCTGGCAACATCCTGCATCCAGACCGCATCACGGGGCTGTTCGAGCAAGCAAACGCCAGCTGGATTGCCCTTGAAAGGTTTTACAGTGAACGAATCAACCTGAAAGAGAGGGATCTTCATGCCAACCTCCTGAAACTTTGTTTAATTCTAACCGTTTTGTTTGTTACCGCAAGACAGGATTTTAAGCAATCCATTGATATCAAACAATAGTCAATTAATGGAATGGGTAATTGTGCCAGTTTTTTGTCGATAATTTTCACTTTAGGAGCGGTATCTTGCTGCGCAAAAGCCAACAGTTGCACAACCCTCTTCTGCAGTCAGATTTGCACAGCTGCGCCTCTTGGGTATAATGCATCTTATGAAATCAAGAAATTACCTGCTACTTCTGGCTGGGATAGCCGTTATGCTGGCTGCATCGCCCATCGCGACGCAAGCTGCTGAACCTGCTGTGCCGCCCAACCCTTACTACGATCTGCCGCTATGTCAGCCTGGCTATTATCCTACTGACCCAGGTGACTGCTTGCCCATGGGAGCCTCACAGACCATTGCCCAATTGCACGAGTCGGGATTCCCATATCCCATTAGACCCCTCGCGGCAGCCAAGCCCGATGCCTCTCTCTCTGAATTACCTGTGCGTGTCGCCAAAATTAACGGCGCTGAGACGCCTGTATACGCAAGTTTGGATGACGCCATCGGTGGTGGCACTGTTTTACGAACTATCCCGGATGGCGCAAGCCGCTATGTGACCATGATCGATTCTGCTGTCTCTGGGGGACGGACTTTTGTGCGAACGATGGCTGGTGGATGGGTGGAGGCTACGCCTTTCTATTCCTGGCCAAAATGGCAGGGGCTTGAGTTTTACTCCACCCCTCAAAACGACTTTGGTTGGACCATTAACCCAACGCCGAGCTACACACAACCGAGTTTTGCTGCCGCTCAAACCGGCAAAGAATATCAGAAGTACGTCGAGTTCCAAATCTACCAGGTGGTGGAAGCCGAAGGCTATGAATGGTACGAGGCAGGTCCGGGTGAGTGGATCCCCTCGCTGAAGTCGCGCCGGCTGGTGGTGGATACCACAACGCCGCAAGGAGTTGACAACAACCGTTGGATCAGCATCGACCTCTACAACCAAACCCTGTCCGCGTATGAAGATGGCAAGCTCGTTTTCGCGGCGTTAGTCGCGACTGGCTCAGGTGAACTTTATTCTGACCCGGGGCTGTATTACATCTACGAAAAACGTGAGCTCGAACAGATGCAAGGTTCCTACACCAGTGACCGTTCTGACTTCTATTCACTCGAAGGCGTTCCCTGGACGATGTATTACAACCACGCCCAGGCAATTCACGGTATCTATTGGCCAGCATCGCTTGGTTTTACCCAGTCGCATGGCTGTGTGAACATGTTCCCGGGCGATGCGCATTGGCTCTTCAACTGGGCAAAGCTGGGTGATCGGGTTTATGTGCATGACCCCTCCGGGCAGACTCCCATCCCGACTCCCACTCCCATGGGCACACCGGCACAGGAAATAATCTATCCAACTCCAACAAAACAAAACTAACAAAAACAGGTCCCGGACGGGACCTGTTTTTGAAGGCAACTATCGATAAAGAATTACTCTTTTACGATCTTGCTGAGGACGGTTTCTTTGTCCAGTTTCTTGAGGCAGAAGAACCAATCCTGGCAGTTCATTTCGGATTTATCGGTTGCCATGCGTTCTTTGGCAACACCGCAAGAACCAGCTGTAGGAACGATCACGTCATGACCAGGGCGCCAGTCTGCAGGAGTGGCAACGCCAAATTCGTCAGCGGTCTGTAATGCAAGGATCAGGCGGTAGAGTTCATCGAAGTTGCGACCAGTTGAAAGGGGATAGTAGATCATTGCGCGAACAATTCCCTTGGGATCGATCACGAACACTGCACGCACGGCTTTAGTGGTGGCATCGTTAGGGTGGATCATGCCGTATTTATGGGCGACATCCATCTTGATATCTTCAATCAGGGGGAAGGTGACTTCCACGTCTTTGTGACCGTTGAACTCAATTTTCTCTTTGATGGTGCGCAACCAGGCGATGTGGCTATAGAGCCCGTCAACTGAAAGACCAACGAGCTTGGTGTTTACTTTCAGGAATTGATCCTGCATAGAGGCGAATGTAACAAACTCGGATGTACAAACCGGGGTGAAGTCAGCGGGATGGCTGAACAGGATCACCCAACTACCGGCATAGTCTGCGGGGAAGTTGATGTTTCCCTGGGTGGTTACAGCCTTGAATTCAGGGGCAGGATCGCCGATGCGCGGCATTGAGAAGTTATCGTTGTTTTCCATTATATTTTTAGAGCTCCTTTTGTTTGATTGTGGTTGAGTTGACATACGGGGCAAATTCCGTAATAGACGACGCGTGAACCGTGAATGAGGTATCCTGAGTTTTCGACCTGCGAGTTAATAAGATTTGAGTCTTCGATGGGTAAATCAACAATCTTGTAACACACTGTACAAGCAATGTTGATGTGGGCGGTTGTTTCACCGTCGAAATGTACCTGATTGTCGCCTATCTCACCAAGAGTTGTTATCAGACCAGCCCCAACCAGCAAGTCCAGGGTATTGTAGACCGTGGCTAAAGAAAGCGTGGGATGATCTGGCTTTAGGTGCTCAAAGATCTGTTTCGCGGTGGGATGGTTTGGCGTGTTGATGAGATATTGATAGATATCCCGTCGTTGAGATGTGTTTCGAAGTTCGCTTTTTGCGAATAGCGCGAGAAGCTTGTCTTCTTGAATCTCAGTCATCTTAATCATACCTTAATTATAATCATTCTAAATAATATGTCAAGAGAGGTTATACGAAATCTTGTTACATTTGGTGCGTTAAAAAACAAATCTGGCACTTCAAAGTGCCAGATTTGTTTACTTTTGGGATCTAAACCCTAAAGGTTAGCAAATTTTCCAGCGCAGTTGATTACCCTGGAGGACATTCATGACTTCGCTGGCGATGTCACCCGCGACGCGCAGCTGCGCTTCTTCGGTTTGACCGCCAACGTGGGGCACTGCGATGATCCTGGGATGCTCAGCAAGAGTCCAGTCCACGGGGGGCTCTTTCTCGAAGACGTCGAGAGCTGCTCCGGCCACTTTTCCGCTTTCCAGCGCGCGCAAGAGGGCGGCTTCTTCGATGATGCCACCGCGGGCAACATTCACAAGCAACACGCCGTCTTTCATTTTCGTGAAAGTTTCGTCGTTGACCATGTGTTTTGTCTCAGGAATTAACGGCACATGGAAGGTGATGATGTCAGCGTGCGCGTAAATATCTTCCAGTTGGACTGGCTCAGCGCCAGTGGCACGCATATCATCCGCGTTGCGGAGAGGATCATAGCAGAGGACTTTCATGCCCAGTGCCTGCGCGTATTTGCCGATGGTGCTGCCAATGTTGCCGTAGCCAACAACGCCCAGGGTTTTACCATTTAGTTCATGTCCCATGTAGTCTTTTTTGGTCCACTTATCATGCTTCATTTCAGAATCGGTGTGAGGAATGTCGCGCACGAGTGCCAGCATCATGCCAAATCCGAGTTCAGCGACCGCAATAGTGGTGGCAACGGGGGCATTCACAACCGTTACGCCGTGATCTTTAGCAGCCTGCAGATCGATGTTATCCACACCTACGCCTGCGCGACCAACCGCCTTAAGTTTCTTTGCGGCATCAAAAACTTCCCTGGTGACCTTGGTTCGTCCACGAACAATCAGACCGTCATATTCCCCGATGATTTGCAGTAATTCATCAGCCTCGATACCCTTCTTGTCAACCGCTTCACCTGCGGCATTGATGATATCTTTGCCTTCCTTCTCCAAACCGTCTGTGATTAAAACTTTAAAACCCATATCTTCTCCTTTTTTATGTGTTTATTGTTCTCAGGACGCGGACGTCCCCTTTCCTTAGAGTATACCCAATCGAATCAAGATATTCCAGAAAAGCAGCCGCGTATTTGCGACTTGTTTGAAAATGGTCTCTGAATTGTGCCAGCGACACACTTCCACTGGCTTGAATTACATCCCGAACCCAGGATTTCATGATCTCAATTGTTTCCGGAAGAAAAAGCACAGCGTCTGAAACGCGCACGAGCCTTTCCATCCCAATCAAGCCCTCCATCAGATCAATCCCAAGTACGGCTTCCGCTTCGGTAACATCTGGGGGTGAAAAGGGTGTTTCTTTGAATTTCAAGAGGAAAGATTCAGCCTGGGCTGCCTGCTGGGGGGTGAGCTGGATGGTGTGACTGGCTGCCCAGACCAACGTGCCGCGTTCTTTCAGCTCTCCTTGCTGGCTTAGCTTGCCCAACACAAGGTCGAATTGCTCCTGGGTTAATTTCAAACCGGATCTGAGCTGCTCACGGCTGATACCTGCTTTGAGGGAGTTTCCATGGTGGAATTCCGTAAGGGTTTCAGAGATTTGTTTGGTCACAGACTGCCAGTTTTGCTTGGATATTAAGATCGTTTTTGCAGGATTGGAGTGCCTGGTGAGGTAGATGATCTCACCGGATTCAACCAGCTCGGTTAGCTGGTTGTCGAGCTCCGCGATGGGCAGGGAAGTGTGGATGGTGAGGGCGGAGAGCGTGGTGACGGTCATTCGGTCGAGAGCCTGCATGACCAGATCCGCTCGTTTTCCCACCCTCAGCTGTTCCAGGCGGGTGAGCGTTACTTCGTCGAACCGGCGGTAACGACGAGCAGGTTGGGTATCGAGGATGACACCCCCACCGATGGTGGCGGCAGGGGAAGGAAGACGCAGCACATAATGATCGCCGCGGACAGCCACCAGCGGTTCATCGAGTTCGAGCTGCACAAAACCTTCTTCTCCTGGTGCCAGGGCTTCTACTCCCAGCAGGCGTACGCGTGCCTGGGTTTCGCTCGCTCCGGTGAACACCTTCAGGATCATGTTGTGCCTGACCTCTACAATAGCATCGCGGATCAGCCGGATTGAGGCATCCAACCTGGTGGTCGGAGTAATCGTGCCAGGCAGGGCGATTACATTCCCGCGATTAATATCTTCTGTTGAGAGATTGTTCAAGTTGATGGCGGTGCGGTAGCCAGGAGTGACTTTTTGAAGTTTCCGATTATGGTTCTGCAAACCACGGATGCGACCTGTCTTTCCAGCGGGTAAGCAGACAACCTCATCCCCCAGCGAGAAACTGCCATCCAGCAAGGTGCCAGTCACGACAGTGCCAAAACCCGAAAGCGTGAAGACACGGTCCACAGGCAGGCGCGGGCGGTTGAGATCGCGCTTTGCGGGAATTTCGGCTAATATTTCAGCGAGTTCGCGCTTTAGTTCGTCCAGACCCTCGCCAGTTTGGCCTGAAACGCGCACAACAGGGGCATTTTCCAGGCTGGTGCCTTCCACCAACTCCTGGGCTTCAAGCTCCACTAATTCGAGCCATTCGCGGTCCTGTACCAGGTCGCACTTGGTCAGAACGATCAGGCCACGTGAAATTTCCAGTAAGTCCAGAATTGCGAGATGTTCACGGGTTTGAGCACTGACGCCTTCATTAGCCGCAATGACCAACAGAACTGCATCAATCCCGCCGATACCAGAGAGCATGTTTCCCACAAAGTCGCGATGCCCTGGCACATCGATGATGCCGATGGTTTCGCCTCCGGGCAGCGCCATGGACGCAAAACCAAGATCGATGGTCATCTCGCGTTCGATTTCTTCTTTCAAGCGGTCTGGATTGGTGCCGGTCAATGCAGAGATCAGGGTCGATTTCCCATGATCAACATGACCGGCAGTACCGACAATGTGCATGTTTAGCCAGTCTTCTTTTCAAAACCAGGTGTAATGTCCTGGATGGAATCCTGGTAAGCCATCAGGATCGAACGCACATGGCGCATGGTGCTCTTGGAGAGGACATCGAGCTGCTCGCGCAGGGAAGAGGAGAGGTCGTCAAGTTCCTGCAGTTGAGCAGTCAGGTCTTTGAACTGCTGGACGTTTTCACGGCTCTGCTCTTCCTGGGAAAGCATGTAGTTCGTCCAGCGTTTGACGTCGTCGGACTTGAAGCTCGTCCATTCCTGGCGGAAACGCTCATCATTCAATCTCTGGAATTCGCTGATTTCGTTAATTCTGCGTTCAAACCGTTGCGTCACTTCGTCCACATTGCTGACGGCTTTGCCCACAGCCTGGCGCGCAGCTTCCAGACCCTCTACCTGTTTGTTCAGGTTGAGGTTCACTTTATCGATCTCAACAAAGCGTTTCTCCCAGGCAGCAAAGATTTTATCCTTGTCGACCAGGGCATTGTTAACTTTTTCGATGAAGACAGATTGGGCTTGCTTTCGGTCTTTTTCAAATGTCTGCAATTCAGCGATGCGGGTATCCAGGGTGCGGAAACTATCGCTGAAACTGTCAAAGCGGCTGCGGGTTTCTTCCAGGCGCTTGCGAACTGATGCCACTTCTCCCTGCAGATCTGTCAGGCGTTTGGCTTCCTGGCGGCGGTTTTCCTCCAACAAGTGCAGCGAACGGCGGTAGTCTTCGTCGAAGCGACCGACTTCCTGGATTTTCACTTTTAGCTCTTCGATCAAGCGTGCAAGCCGCGCATCTTCCCCTTTATAAGTGCGCATTTCGGTCCGGATTGGTTCCAACTCTTCTGTGAAGGGGAAGATCTCCGTCACTGATTTTCGGGTTGCCTCAATCTCGAGTTTTGTGCGTTTCAGAGCTTCATTCAGGTTGAGTTCAGCGCGTTCATTGACATCGCGAATCTGCTTGGTCAGGTCAATATTCAACCGATCAATCCGATTGTCGTATCTGTCGAGAGTTGCGATTTGGTTCGTGTTCTTGGAGATAAGCAGTTCAAGTTCTTTGATCTGTTTGCGCAGGTTCAGGTTCTCGCCCTCAAGCTGGGTCAAGCGGTTTTGAAGAGAAGCCAGGTTGGTTTTATCATTGCGCCGTTCGTTGTCGAGCCACTCGACACGCTTCTCAAGTTGTTCAAATCCAGAATAGTCGTCCATAATTCACCTTTCAGTGGAAACTGATGTGATTATACATTGTTACTCCATTCTAATTGGGCGGCAGGAGGTGGATGAAAGGTTCTAACAGCCCCAAAAATGGATTCAAGAACACATGGGGAAACAACCCCATGAGCAACGATACAAGAGTAACGAAGCAAAGAACAATAATCTGCCACAAAGATTCTTTTGCAACAATTGGCACATCAGACACCGAAGACTCAGGATCCGTGGTGAGCAGATTATGCATCAGACGCAGGATGAACAATGCCATTCCCGCCACACCCAAGCCGAGCAGGGGAGTGTAATGGTACGTGAGACCCGCGCCACTGTTCCAGAGCAAGTGTTTGGAGGGGAAGAGCCCAAAGGTAGGCAGACCGAGCAAC
Source organism: uncultured Anaerolineaceae bacterium (assembly GCA_964409045.1). Taxonomy (GTDB): domain Bacteria; phylum Chloroflexota; class Anaerolineae; order Anaerolineales; family Anaerolineaceae; genus Mesolinea. The sequence continues at coordinate 15,792 of CAYPBU010000008.1, forward strand.
GCAAGCAAACTGATAATCAACGACATGCTGTGGAATGGCAGCCTGGCGAACAAACCGCGCAGCGACGAAAAACTACCATCTACTTCTGGCGCAATCTGCTGAATGGAACTGAGTGTATATGCCCACTGCCAGTAGGCAAGCGCACGTGGCAAAATGCCGAGTGCCAGCGCTTCACCCCCTCCCTGACCAATCAAGCCGATTGCAAAAACGGAATATCCTGTCTCGATCAGAACGAGATAAGCCAAAATGCGGTTGACTTTGGTTTGCAGGGAAACCAGCACTCCGCCGGCAAAAAGCGTGAGAACTCCAGCCCACTGGATCGCAGGGAAGATCCCGGATAAGTTTCTCAGCCAGGCAAATTGGTCCAAAACTTTTAGCAAGAAAATGCTCAGGATGCTCTGTTGCATCAGGAAAACAAAGCTAAACACCCAGGGGTGAACTTTCTCGGCGAGCATTGGCAACCAGGTATGAAGCGGGAATATCGCCATCCAGAGTGAAAAGCCAATCAGGATCATGACTGTACCGCGCAGGATCAGAGTGCTGGCACTGGGTGCCGTCTCAATGCCTGCCACCATCCAACCACTCAGCAGAATAAAGGGCATCGCGATCGTTTGTGAGACAATGTAACGCATCACGCCGCGATCAGTCTTTTCGCCGCGTGGTGTCAGAAGAAGAATACTGATCAGCACAATCAATTCAACTATCACAGCTGCGTACAGGAATGGTTCAACCGCGAGTGTGCTAACCCACATTGCTGTAATCGTCATAGATATCGTCGGAAACCACCGGCTGACCGAAAAACGCAGCCCAGCTATATTCCACAAAAAGCTAAACAGGTACATCACCGAAATGGTTTTGAGTTGGCTGCCAGTGAGGATCAAGGCTCGATTGAAAATCACGAAGGTATCATCGAAGAGATAATTCCGACCCAAGATGGTGAAATCAAGGTTTTGGGGGAAAATAAAAGCGGCAACACTTAAAATCAAACTGCCCACGCATGCTATCCAAACCGAAAGCTTATGCGAGCGGTGGACCCCGATCAACACGAGGCTGAGCAGGATTGGAGCAAAAATCCAAATGGTCGGGGTGGTCATAAGATTCATAACGACCTGCCCTCAACGTCTTTGACGATGAAGTAGCTGCCCACCAGAGCCAGGCTGAGATTGACAGCGGTGAAAAGGGCTTCTAGTACCCGGGAGAATTCCAGGCTGGCATAAAGAAGTTCAAAACCTGAGAGGAAAGTCAATAAGCCGATGACCAGGTAGAGGGGTTCATTGATGGTGCCCATCTGGAACAAACCAAACAGGATCAATCCCAGGCTGGCTGTCAGCAGAAGTTGGCTACTCTGAGGAAAAGCGGATTGTTGTAAGCCGGATGCGGACAAAAAACTGATCAGCACCAACAGCAAGGCAATTGTTCCCCGGAAGACCTCACCAGAGGAAGGACGGCGGCGGATGAGGAGTGACTCGATCAGACCTGAAGAAACCAGGGTCATATAGAGCATGATGCTTACCATCAGTCCCACTACCAATTTTATTGCAGCAAGCGATGGGGAGCGAACTTCCAGCATGAGGTAGAAAATGCAGATGTACTGAATTCCTAACGCAACAATATTGATAGTCCACTGTCGCCTGACCAGGTTAATGGCAGCTGCCAGCAACAGTACGACAACTGAGACGGTGCTCAGGGTCTCGTTCAAGGCTGACCTACCTGGGTGTAGATCAGGATCGCCATGACCAATAGGAAAAAAATGGACCAAAGCACTCCTGCTTCACCCTCAAGGATTTGGCGGAAAAAGCCCGCAATATCACTGAGACGAGCAAAGAGCCAGCGTGCGATCACGTAGAGCCAATCAAGGCTAAAAACGACCCGGAAGGCGTTCAAAACTTGATGCCCCAAGCGATAAAACGGAAGTTTTGAACTGAAACCGTCGCTGGTAAGTTGTAGACCGATTTTATTAATTAGTAAGCCCCCCACCAAGACCAGCGCAATACTGGCAACACTACCCCACCAAACTCCAATTGTCAGCACGTTAGGCCAACCGACCAGGTTGAGTACAAGCATAGTCTGGATAATGAGGATCAGACCAAGGGGGTAGGTGATGCGGGCGTATTTCTCCAAGCCCGTAACGGTACTGTTGGCTTCGAGGATGTAGCGGAGAAATCCGCCAACCAGCATGGCATGACATAGGATCATCACAATGCCAGCCAGGCTCACTCCATTTCCCAGCAGCGCGCTCCAACCGGAAGCAGCCAACGTATAAGGAATGCCTAAAACTCCAATTAATCCCAGCAACGGTATAAAGCGAACTCTGCGGATGGGAGGATCAAACAGGAAAAGCACACCCCCGGTCAGAAGCAGAGCCAGACCCCAAACCCGGCTATGTTCAGGCTCACCATTTAGAGCAGACTGCAGGGCAAACGCTGAAAATGCCACGATCCAATAGGGTCGACCTTCGTTGGCGTTGGCACGAGTAAGCCACATCGCGGACGCGTAGAGGGCTGCCAAAATGGTCAGTATGCTGATGACTGACACCAGGTTTTGGTTTAACACCAGGATTTCGGAGGGTAAATGCGCGATCAACACCAGGGCTGAAACAACAGGTGCAAATCGTATAAGCAAACTGGTGCCACCGCGAAGTTCCGGGATGTCCTGCATGGGGAGGTTCAGTGGAAGCACTCCCAGGCGCAATCCAGCAGCAATCAGAAAGAGGAGACTTGCAGTTGGTGGAATTTGGGTGAAGTCCAGCCCGGCAGTCACCTGCCAGCCTACAGCAGTTGCAGCCACGAGGACAAAAGTGCTGATCAGCCTGACGCCATAAGCGGTTGTCAATTTTCCGTTTGAACCAGGGCTGCGTAAGATATTGAGGATGTAGATTAGTTCCACCAGGTCAGTTATGGCCCAGGCAATCGCCATGGTGAGGGGGTCTCTTGCCATCACAGAGACGAGGTTCAGCCCGGTCAGCGCGAGTGCGGCAGCCCAATTGGTGGGGTTGGTGTTGGTGGATGCACGGCTGGAATCAGTCAGGATCACCGCAACACACAACGCCAGGATGGCAACCATGTAAGGCCAGTTGATGTAATCAATACGGAATGCAATGGCGGTATGGTAGAGCGATTCTGGCAGCCAACGGATTAGTTCTACTTCCAGAGGCAAGTAAAGACGCAGGATAAACGTTCCAAGCCAGGCTAACAAAGCGCCGGCAATCGCGATGATCCAGGAGCGTGCAAAGTTAGGCTTGATCGCCTGGCTGATGGTCAGAGCGATGGCAGGGAGCCATAATAAGCCAAAAATGCCGATCAGGATCATAAGATTAATTCACTTCGAAACGTCAAAGAATTTCGCCAGCCTGGCGATGAATGAATCGTCCTTCGCCAGCTTTGCCAAGCCAGTTTTGACCGTCGACAATCAGCTTTCCACGCAGGAAAACCTTAACGGGGTAGCCGCGAAGCTTCCAGCCTTCATAAAGATTGTAATCTGTGCGATGATGCGCCCAAGCCAGCCCGTATTCCAACTCTTTTTCAGGATCCCAAAGCACAATATCAGCATCCGACCCTTCCGCAAGCGTACCTTTTTTCGGGTAGAGCCCAAAGATGCGTGCGGGATTTGTGGCGGTTAGTTCCACGAAGCGGTTCGGGCTGATGCGCCCGGTGTTGACAGCCTGCGTCCAGAAAACCGGCAGTCGATCAGCAAGCCCAGGCAAACCGTTTGGAATGAGCGTGAAGTTTCCTTCCCCCAATTCCTTGCCTGGAATGGCAACTTCGCGACCTTCATAAATGATGGGCTGCCTGCCGTTGAAGAAGAACGGGCAGTGGTCGGTTGCAAGCACCTGGATCGTGCCGTTCTCAAGACCTTGCCAGAGCCCTTGCTGATCTGTAGCCTTGCGCATAGGCGGCGAGCAGATCCACTTGGCTCCATCGGGACGTTTGAGGTCTTCTTCGCTGAAAAACAGATATTGCGGGCAGGTTTCTCCCATGGCGGGGATGCCGTGTCTGCGGGCGTAAGCCAACTGATCTACTTCCCCCGAGACGTTCATGTGAACCAGGTAGAGTGGCGAATCCGCCATCGCAGCCAGGGCTGCAGCACGCAGGCTGGCTTCTACCTCTCCCCATGCAGGGCGGGTGAGGGCGTGATGGATGGGCGCAGTTTTGCCGGCAGCGAGAGCTTCAGCTACCAGAATGTCGATTACATCGCCATTTTCGGCATGAACCATTGTGAGCAGATTATTCTTGCCACCGATTCGCATCACTTTAAAGATATTGCCATCATCCAGCCGCAACCGACCGTTGTAAGCAGTAAAAACTTTCATGCTGGTGACGCCAAGGTGGGGCAGGTCAGGCAGTTCTTCCGCCACTTGCTCGTCAAAGCGGGAGATGTTCATGTGGAAGCTGTAATCGATGCTGGTTTTTGGGTCTGCCATGGCGCGATGCCTGGCGATATTTTCAGCCAGGCTGACAGGTTCCTGGGAAACAAAATCAATCATGGTGGTGGTGCCACCAAAAGCAGCAGCTTTTCCGCCGGTGTAGTGGTCATCAGCAGAAATGGTGCCAAACATCGGCAATTCAAGGTGCACATGGGGATCCACTCCACCTGGAAGCACGAAGAGACCCGTGGCATCGATGCGCGTAGCTTCAGGATCTTCGATGTTTTCGTCAATCCTTCGGATGACTTCATCCTCCACCAACACATCGGCTTTGCGAGTCGTTTCGGCTGTGATTACCGTTCCATTTTTGATAAGTGTTCTCATGAAAACCTCACTTTTTTGCCGTGGCGATGCCGCTTAGCAGTGCCAACAAAGCCGGGTCTAAAGGTATCTCCGGAAGGGGAGCGGCCTGGTAGTCTTCGCCGCGTGCGGCTCTCTCGCGCAGTGCAGCCCAGAGGACAGGGCGCTCCTGGTCGTGCACGGGCAGGTCACCGAGTTCTTTGGCATCCCGGACGTGCCGCATGGTCGTGTAAAAGAACGTCACGCGTTTCCAGCTCCCGGCGTGAATGGGCTGTGGCAGTTCGATCAATCCGCCCAATTGGAGTTTAAAGTATTCTTCATTCGCCCTGGGATGGTCCGGTTGATCACGAAACAATTGTTGCCGGGTGGTCAGTTCGTGCCCGATGATTGGCGCCAGCCATTTGATCTGCCAGCGGTCATTTGAACCGAAACTGCTGGTTTGGTAAAGCGCCAGGTAATCGACCGCGATCACCTTCGGGGCGTTCTTCAGCGGAATGCGATACCAGCCCAGGAGGCGGGCAATGTCGAGATCCCTCTGGTTTGGGATAATCGCCACCAGCACCAGGCTGGTATCGTCAATTGCTTCAAACGCGCTCAAATAGCTCCTTTAGAGCTCAACTTTTGCCTTGTGGTTAAATTCTTGGATCAGGGCATCGATCTCCGGTTGTTGCGTCTGGATTTCAAGCCAGTAGTCCGGATCGTACCATTGGTCCATGATTTCGCCATAAGTGCGACCCTGTTGTTCGACCCAGGTGTAATACTTCAGGTTGTGAATGCGTTGGCGCTCACGATAACCAAGTTCTTCCATGTAATCGGTGGTCACGCCCTGCAGGTAGCGCGCTTCATCGGCAATGGCGTTTGCCTTGCTGTACTCGCTGAGTTCTTCGTGCATCTCGTCAAGACGGCTCTGATAGAGTTCCATCGAGTCGGTCAGGACGGTAAGAACGATGTCATTTTCGTTCAATTCGGTGTACTTGGCGAATTTTATGGCCGAGAGCAGGTTTGAAATGCTTGAGAAGCCAAGCAATTCAAGCTGGTTGACGAAGTCTTCCTCAAACCCAGAGTCGATCAAATGTTGTTTCCCTTCAGGCTCATTGAACAAACGCGCAAGATTGACAACTGCATTATCATCAATGGCTGTGACGAAATCGGTGTTCTTTGAATTGTGTATCCAGGGAACGTGTTTGTCGCCAATGCCTTCGATTCGGTGAGCGCCGAAGCCATTGTTGAGCAAAGTGGGGCACTGCAGGGCCTCGCTGGCGATGATTTTCATGCCAGGGAACTTCTGTTTTAGGTAGTCACCAGCAGCAATTGTGCCAGCTGAACCAGTTGCAGATGCGAAACCCGCCAGTTGTCCTTTTTCCCCCATAAGTTTGCGGGTCAAATCCTCCAAGGCGTCGCCGGTAATGAGATAATGCCAGAGATAATTACCAAATTCATCGAATTGATTGAAGATCATCAGGTCTTCACCACTGCGACGGAGTTCCCAGCATTTGTCGAAAATTTCTTTCACATTCGATTCAGTTCCGGGTGTGGCAATGACCTCATCCGCCACGTTGCGCAACCAATCAAACCGTTCCTTGCTCATGCCCTCAGGGAGGATAGCAACGGATTTGCAAGCCAGCAAGTACGAATCATACGCACCGCCGCGGCAGTAGTTGCCAGTGGATGGCCAAACAGCTTTCTGGGTGGTTGGGTCAAACTGACCTGTCACGAGGCGTGGAACAAGGCAGCCGAAAGCCGCGCCGACCTTGTGGACTCCGCATGGGAACCACTTACCCACTAAAGCAATGATTCTTGCCTTGGTGCCAGTGAAGCTGGAAGGAAACTCGATAAAGTTGAGGTCCCCAAAAAGACCGCCAAACGCCTTGGGTTCGTTATGCCAGGTGATGCGGAAAAGATTTAGAGGGTGCAGATCCCAAAGGCCGATTTCTTTCAGCCGGTTTTGAATGTCAGCTGGCACCAGTGAGGGGTCGCGCTGTTGCGCCAGGGTGGGGATGATGATCTTGCGTTCACGCACGCGTTGCAAGGTGCGTTCGAGGCGGTCATTCATTACGGTCAAATCAATTCGTGTCATTTTTGGGTTCCTTTGATCTGTTAATTTTTTTCTATATCCCGATCCAGTCGGGTGGGGTCGAGGGTTTTATCGGGACCCTCGGCAACAATGTAGAGTGGACGACCTTTGGCTTCGTCGTAGATACGCCCGATGTACTCACCGAGCACGCCCATGCCAGTCAGCAAAACGCCAGCCAGGAAGATCATGGTCAGCCAGGTTGCAAGCACATAGGTGAGATCGAAGCCATTGAAAATCGCAAGCCCGAGATAGATCAGCAGCAGCAACAGGCTGAGCCCAATCAGGGCTATACCGCCGGTGGTCAGCATTTGAAGCGGAAAAGTTGAGAAGCCAGTGACAGCATTCATCGCCAAACGCAGCATCTTCTTAAGGGGGTAGTGGGTCTGCCCGGCGTGGCGCGCGGCACGTTTGTATTCCACGCCAATTTGCTTGAATCCCACCCAGGCACCCATCCCGCGGAGAATGCGGTTGCGCTCGCGCAATTTGTTGATGATGTTCAGTGCCTGGCGGTCAATCAGGCGAAAATCGCCGGTGTTGAGCGGCATTTTTACGTCGGTGATCTTGTAGATGAGCTTGTAGAAAAGGGAAGCGGTAGTTAATTTGAACCAGCTTTCGCCTTCGCGCTCAGTGCGCACCGCGTAAACCACCTGGTACCCTTCGCGCCATTTTTTGATCAGTTCGAGGATCACTTCCGGTGGATCTTGCAAGTCTGCGTCGATGATGACGACAGCCTGCCCACGGCTGTAATCCATTCCCGCAGTCACGGCGATTTGGTGCCCAAAATTGCGGGCAAAGATGACTGGACGCACGCGTTCATCTTGCAATGCAAGCTTCCGCATGATTTCCGTGGAACCGTCCGAACTACCATCATCCACGAGGATCAGCTCCCATTCTTCGCCACTTTGATTCATGACTTCGCTGACCCTGGCGTAAAGCAGGGGCAGATTTTCGAGTTCATTATAGATTGGGGCAATAATGGTAAAGACAGGTTCAGACATGAAGCGCCTCTTTAAGTTCTTTTAGCGTCGGTTCAATGATCGGGGCAGGACTCACCGCCCGCATGGCAGCACTCACATCCTTCAACCCGCTGCCCGTGCAGAGCACCAGCGCAGGTTCGTCGGGGTGGTGCAGACCCAGCCTGATGGCTGCCTGCAACCCGGCAAAGGCTGCTGCTGCGGCAGGCTCCACGAAGAGTCCGGCTTTGCCCAGAGTGGGGATTGAATCAAGAATCTCCTGGTCTGACACCGTAAGGTAGTATCCGCCGCTCTGCCTGACACGGTTGAGTGCTCGCAGCCCATCGCGGGGTAAATCCACGCTGATACTGTCCGCGACGGTTTTTGCGCTGACCGGTTCGACAACATCTTTGCCAGCTGAAAAGGCGTTGTAAATAGCAGCTGAGCCTTCAGCCTGTACACCAACCAGCTTGGGCAATCTTCCGATCCAGCCCAGTGCAAGAAGGTCAACAAAGCCCTTCGCCACGCCGCTTAGGATGTTACCGTCACCGACCGGGATGAAAATTGTCAGGTTTTGGCTGTTATTCTCGCGATTTTGCAGCACCTGCTCCCAAATTTCCAGTCCGGCAGTCTTTTTACCTTCGACCGTGTAGGGATTGTAACCAGTGTTGCGGTTATACCAGCCGAGGTCACGGGACGCCTCGATGCTCAAATCGAACGCCTGGTCGTATGTGCCATCCACCAGCACTACCCGTGCGCCAAAGGTCAGCAGTTGAGCTACCTTGGCTGGCGGGGCACTGCGGGGTGCAATGATGACCGCTTGCTTACCCGCACTGGCAGCCATGCATGCCATGGCTGCACCGGCATTGCCGGTAGACGCAGCAATGATGGTTCGGATGTCCGCTTCAACCGCGCGGGCAATCACCAGTGCGCTTGCGCGATCCTTGAACGACGCGCTTGGATTGCGGCTTTCGTCTTTAATCCACAGTTCGCGCAGTCCGAGGCTTTTACGCAAGGATTCGGGTTGGTAGACCGGGGTGCAGCCAACCTGGTGGAGGGGGGTATTTTGGAAGCCCGGATCGGGGGCGGCAAGCAGCGGTCCGTAACGCCAGATTGACTGTTCATTGCTCCGCAACAGCGCAGACCGATCGATCTCACCAGGATAATCTTCAAAGCTGAAATGGGTATCCAGGTTGCCGCCACAGACCAGACAGTTGTATGTCACCTGGTCAGGCTCAAAACATTGCCCACATTCGGAACATTGAAAGTAGCTAAGCGGCATGATGATTCCCTTTAAGTCGCAAAAAGATAAGGGGTGAGTCTTTTATCGTGTGAACTCAACCCACCCGCCTATCCCATATTCTCCAGTAAGTGTTTATTCTACCCGCAATCCGCCTAAGGCAGGATCCAGGTGCCTGTTTTGCCATCAAGCGCGTCCTTGATGTGTTCAGGATCAGTGATCAGAGCTTTTTTGCCGCCCTTGTCCATGAACTTCAGGATAGCTTCGATCTTTGGCAGCATGGAACCCTTGGCAAACTGACCTTCCGCCAGGTACTTCCGGGCTTCCGCGACGGTAATTTCATCCAGCCATTTTTGGTCGGGCTTATTAAAGTTGATAGCCACTTTTTCCACCGCGGTGCTGATCAGGAAGAGGTCGGCATTGATCATGCTGGCAAGGATGGCAGAGCCAAAATCTTTGTCGATCACGGCTTCGACGCCGGTGAGATCGCCATTTTCCAGTTGCATCACAGGGATGCCGCCACCGCCAACAGCGACGACCACAAAATCATGATCGATCAAACTGCGGATCGCATCGGCTTCCACAATGGTTTGCGGGATAGGTGAGGGCACCACACGCCGCCAACCACGGCCGGCATCTTCCACCATGGTCCAACCTTCTTTTGCCATTTTTTCTTTGGCAGCAGCTTCGTCCATGAAGGAACCGATAGGTTTGGTTGGGTTCTGGAATGCAGGATCGTTGCGGTCAACGATGGTCTGGGTGACAACCGTGACAGCCTGTTTGTCAATCCCGCGCAGGCGGAATTCATTATGCAGGGCTTGCTGGAACATGTAGCCAATGGCACCCTGGGTGTCAGCGCCGCAATAGTCCAGGGGGACTTCATGCAGTTCGTGGGACGCGATTTCGGAGCGGCGCAGGATGAAACCAACCTGTGGACCGTTACCGTGCGTTACCACAACATCCCAGCCTTCAATGATCATGCTGGCGATGTGTTTCATCGTTTCCGCTGCAGCCTGATACTGATCTGGAACGGTCTGATGGTTTTTATCTTTGATTAATGCGTTGCCGCCTACTGCAACTACTGCCAAACCTTTGCTTTGCATAAAAAAATTCTCCTTGGGAATCCTGGTGTGTTTAGGTGTTAAATCTGCAACAGGCGTTTGGTCGCCTGGTTGTGTTTCTCAACTTGCTTGTGAACGTCCAGCTTGGTCAGCTGACCTTCCCGCACGATAACCTCGCCGCCGATGACCGTCCAATTCGCTTTTACCGGTTGGCAGAACAGAATGGTGGCAAGAGGGTCGGCGATAGCGCCGGCATAATCCAACTGGTTCAGGTCCATAGCGAAGAAATCCGCGCATTTTCCGACTTCGAGCGAACCTATATCTTTGCGTCCAAGCACTGAAGCGCCGCCACGGGTGGCAATCGAGAGAGCCTGGCGGGCGGTCATGAGGGGTGGAGCATCTGGTGCGGAGCGTGATGCACCTTTGATGCCGCTGTTGAGCCTTGCAAGCAGCAAAGCCTGGCGGACTTCGTTCAGCATGTGGGAACCATCGTTACTGGCAGAGCCATCCACGCCGAGCCCCAGTTTTACTCCACGCGCCAGCATGTTCATCACCGGCGCGATGCCAGATGCCAGGCGCATATTGGAAGATGGGCAGTGCGCCACGCCGCAGCCATGGTGGGCGTAAAGGTCCATTTCGTCCTCATTCACCCAGACTGAATGGGCAAACCAGACGTCATCTCCAATCCAGTCCACGGTCTGCATGTAAGCAACCGGTTTGTGCCCGAATTTTGCCAGGCAGAAGTCGTCTTCATCTTCGGTTTCGGCGAGATGGGTGTGGAGGTGGACGCCGTATTTGCGCGCCATTACCGCAGACTGACGCATTAGTTCACCTGTGACGCTGAAGGGCGAACAGGGAGCAAGCACAATTTGCAGTCGCGACCCGGGTTTGGGGTCATGGTAGCGTTGAATCAGGCGCTCGCTGTCCTTGAGGATGTTTTCCTCTGTGTCCACGACGGAATCCGGGGGCAGTCCGCCTTGCGACTGGCCGAGGCTCATCGAGCCGCGTGAAGCGTGCAGGCGCACGCCGATTTCGGCGGCAGCCGCGATCTCATCGTCCAACTTGCTGCCGTTGGGGAACAGGTAAAGATGGTCAGAAGCGGTGGTGCAGCCGGAAAGTGCCAGTTCCGCGAGGGCGGTTTGCGTGCTGGTAAAAATGTCTTCCGGGTTCATGCGCGCCCAGATGGGGTAGAGCGTGGTCAGCCAATTGAAGAGATTGGCGTCTTGCGCTGCAGGCAGTGCCCTCGTCAGGGTCTGGTAAAAATGATGGTGGGTGTTGACCAAACCAGGTAAAATGACGTGGTGGCGCAAGTCCAACACTTCATCCGCGCTTTGCGGCAAATCTGCCTGGCTGCCGATTTGTTCGATAAAACCATCGCGGCAAAAAATCGCGGCATCTTTTAACTCACGGTCTTGCCCGTCCATGGTGACAATCAGGTCAGCGTTTTTGACGAGTAGGGTCGGCATAAGTTCCTCCAGGATTACGAAAGATCAGCCAATTCGGCTGCGTGGAGTGTGTTTTTGAGCAGCAAGGCGATGGTCATAGGTCCAACCCCACCGGGCACCGGTGTAATCGCTCCAGCAACTTCAGAGACTTCATCAAACGCCACATCCCCAACGAGGCGGTAGCCGCGTTTGGCAGTGGCGTCCTCTTTTTGGTTGATGCCAACGTCGATCACGATCGCTCCAGGCTTGACCCATTCTTTTTTGACGAATTCTGGCTGACCAATGGCGGCTACCAGCACGTCCGCTTCCCTGACAACGGATGGCAAGTCGCGTGTGCGGGAGTGGCAGATGGTGACGGTGGCGTTGGCTTTGACAAGCAGCAAGGCTACCGGCATGCCAACGATGTTGGAGCGCCCAAGCACCACGGCATTCGCGCCGCTAAGCTTAGCCCCAGCGCGTTCCAGGAGCACCATGCAGCCGGCAGGCGTGCAGGGCACAAAGACAGGCTCTCGACCTTTTTGCGCCAGGCGTCCGATGTTGATCGGGTGGAAGCCATCCACGTCCTTGTTTAGATCGATGGCGGAAAGTACTTTTTCTTCATCCAGGTGGCGGGGAAGGGGCAATTGCACGAGGATACCGTTGACTGCTGGGTCGGCGTTGAGTTCGCGAACTAATGCTTCAACCTCGTCTTGGGTTGAGTTTTCGGGTAGATTGTGACCAAAAGAGTTGATCCCAACTTCGGCGCAGGCTTTTTGTTTGTTGCGCACATAGACCTGTGAAGCCGGATTTTCACCCACCAAAACGGTTGCCAAGCCTGGCGCAGGAAGACCTTTTTTCAGGCGGTCCTCAACTGCCGCTTTGACTTCGTCTCGGATTTCTTGCCCAATTAGTTTTCCATCAATGATATTCGCGCTCATGTCGGCCTCCGTGGGTCATTATACCCGAAAGAAAGGTATAATTTGCGCATGCCCACATCTTCTACCCCATTGATAATTGGTGTTGCAGGTGGTTCCGGCTCCGGAAAAACCACCTTGGCTAAAAGCATCCTTGACGCAATCGGCGAGGATAAAATCGCTTTCCTACCGCATGATTCTTATTATCGTAACCAGAGCAGTAAGCCTTTTGCGGACCGCTTGTTGGTCAACTATGACCATCCCGATTCGCTTGAAACAGAACTGCTGATCAAGCACATCCAGGCACTCAAGCGTGGGGAAGCGGTCGACCTGCCGGTGTATGACTTCAAGCAACATACCCGTTCGGAGGCTACCGTTCACGTCTTGCCGAAGCCGATCATTTTAGTTGAGGGGATTCTCATTTTTGTTGAGCCAAGACTGCGCAACCTGTGCTCGATGAAGCTCTTTGTGGATACCGATCAGGATATCTGTTTCATCCGCCGTCTGCAACGGGATGTAACTGAACGTGGGCGTACGGTTGAATCTGTTATTGATCAATACATGAAGACGGTGCGTCCAAGCTTTATCGAGTTTGTGGAACCTACAAAGCGGTTTGCGGATGTGATTATCCCCGAGGGTGGTCAGAATACGGTAGCTTCGGATATGGTTATCGCGCGTCTTAAAGCGCTTCTGCCAAGTTGAACGTGGAAGAAGCCCCCAGGTTTACTAAAACTCAATGGATTTTGCGTTTCCTGCTGCTCATAGCGCTGCTGGCAGGTACGGTTCTTCTCATCCTGAACCGCGACAAAATCCAACATCTTGAAGTCTATGGCTATCCTGGTATCTTCCTGATTTCGCTGCTTTCAAACGCAACCATCCTGGTTCCTCTGCCTGGGATCATGATCACATCGGCAATGGCAGTCGTCTTCAACCCGTTTTGGGTGGCAATAGCTTCTGGAGCGGGAGCCGCATTAGGCGAACTTTCGGGATACCTGGTGGGGTTCAGTGGGCAGCCGATGCTAGAAAAATCTGAGAAGGTCAAAAATTTAGCAGCCTGGATGAAGCGTAATCAGTCGTGGACGATCTTTCTGCTGGCGCTCATTCCCAATCCGTTGTTTGATATGGCAGGTTTTATTGCGGGTGCTTCACACATGCCGGTCTGGAAATTTCTCTTCTTTTGCCTCTTGGGAAAAGTCGCCAAGATGCTTGTTTTTGCTTATCTCGGGGCAGGCATCTTTAGTGTGTTTGGTCTTTCACAATAGTAAACTAAACAGCGTCCGCATACAAAGAGATTGGGCTTGGGTATAATCAAGAAATGAAAAATTGGATTGAATTAGTAGAAAAACATCTTGGCGTCATTCTATCGGAGAATCAGCAATTCCAATTCCAGGTTTTGCAGGATGAACTGTCCGTATGGAACGAAAAAATCAATCTGACTGCTATCAAAGATGCCAAAGGAATCCAGGAAAAGCACTTCTTTGACTCCCTGACTTGTTTCATGGGCTTTGAGGAGTGGCCTGAGAGCCTGATCGACGTGGGTAGTGGAGCGGGTTTTCCCGGATTACCCATCAAGTTCGTCATTCCCGACCTGCGATTGACATTGGTGGAATCTGTTGATAAAAAGGCAGCCTTCAGCCGCCACATTGTTGAAAAACTGGGTCTGACGGGCGTTGCTGTGCTTTCGAAACGTGCAGAAGAAGTTGGTCGGATGCCCGAACACCGTGAGGCCTATGATATCGCTATCGCTCGGGCAGTAGCCCCAGCCGCCACGCTGGCGGAGTACCTCCTGCCTTTGACCAAGGTGGGCGGAAGATGCCTGATGCAAAAGGGCACACGCGGTCCAGAGGAAATCCAGGATGCTGGCAGAATCATTGGTCTTTGCGGCGGAGAATTGCATGACCTGCTGCACTTGAACTTCGACGGGATCGAAGGCGAAGGCAATCTGGTGATCATTAACAAAGTGCGCTCAACCCCTGATGTTTTTCCCCGCGCGGTTGGTATCCCAACTAAGAAACCGATCCTGACTATTCATGACAAGAAGTAACCAGGAATTCCAAGATACTTTTAGGCGAGAAAATTGATCAGCTTATGAAAACAGAAATAACTTTCTTTTGTGAGTTGCGTGCCCAGGAACTAAAGAAGCTTTTTGAAGACCGCTTTGTTTTCGACGACTTGAAGACGCTCAATGCCGGCCTCTCGCTGGGCATCCTGGACTTTTCCCCGGAGCGTGCCAACGTGGTGCGAAAACTCAACCGCATGGGTATTCCAGTAACAGCCTGGCTGTTGCTGCCCGAGGAGCAGGGATACTGGTTCAACCTCGGGAATTATCTGGAGGCAACTGAACGCTACCAGGAGTTCCGGACTTGGAGTGCTGAAAACCAGCTCGAGTGGGCTGCCGTGGGTTTGGATATCGAAGCGGACATCAATGAAATGAAAGGTCTCACCGATGATAGGGGAGCCATCGTCCAAAAAGCCTTCAAACGGCTGCGAGACACTAAAGGCTACCGGCTTGCCAAAAAGAATTACGAAGCACTTGTTGCTCAGATTCACGCCGACGGTTACCTGGTTGAAAGCTATCACTTTCCGTTAATCATGGATGATCGGGAGTCTGGCTCAACGGTTTTGCAGCGTGTTGCGGGTTTGGTGGATGTTGCAGTAGACAGGGAAGTGTTGATGCTGTATTCGAGCTTCTTCAGACCACACGGACAGTCAATCTTGTGGAGTTACGCCCAAAAAGCACAGGCGATCGGGATTGGCAACACCGGTGGGGGCGTGCAGACGGGTGGTTTGGAGAATGTACCGTATCTGACATGGGAAGAGTTCGCCACTGATCTGCGCCTCGCAAGGCGCAGCGGTAAGCCGATTTATGTTTTCAGCCTTGAAGGTTGTGTTCAACAAGGATATTTACCGCGCCTGGTTACTTTTGACTGGCAAGCTGAAGTTGATCTGCCCGCGACTGCGCTGGTTTCAGCCGGCAGGAGCGGCTTGCGTGGATTGCTTTGGATGTTGGAACGTCCAGTCGTAGTCCTGGCAGGTGTGGCTGGCGTAATCGGCACCCTCCTGATGATCAAATCTCATGGGAAGTCGAAAAAAGCCGGCAAGCAGTAGCGTCAGCCAGTTAGTCTCAATCGAATTGATTTATCAGCCTTGCCCATTCGGACACGCTAAGTGTTTCTGCACGACGGGTTGGATTGATATCTGCTTCGAGCAACCAGGCTTCAACCTCAGTGGCTGTCAGGCTCAAGCCAGCTGAGAGCGAGTTCCTCAACGTTTTCCGCTTTTGTCCAAAACCTGCGTGTGCCAGCTTGAAAAATTGATCTAATTGCGAAGGGGGGATGAGCGGCTCAGGATGCAGTCGAATACGCAATACTGCTGAGTCGACATCCGGGGCGGGGAAAAAACTGCCCGCCGGGATCGTGCCTGCAATTTCCGGCTCACCGAAAACAAAAACCGAAAGCGAAAGCAAGCTCATCTTGCCGTCGCGCGCCACAATGCGCTGCGCGACTTCTTTTTGGATGGTCAGGATGACGCGTGAGGGTTTGAGATTGGCTTCGAGCAAATGGCGGATGATGGCGGAAGTGATGTAGTAGGGGATGTTTGCCACCACCACGTATTTTTCCTGGGTCACTAAATCCGCCGGGTCCAACTCGAGGATGTCACCAGGCACCACTTGAACATTCTTGAAAGGCGTTAGCGCTTCGGCGAGCGGCTCGAACATGTGCCGGTCGATTTCGATTGCCACAACCCGCTTGGAAGTCTGAGCCAGCAAATAAGTCAGGCTGCCCAGCCCTGCGCCAATTTCAAGCACTTCTTCACTGCCAGAAAGTTCCGCAGCGTTAATCACTTTCATCAAACCGGCCGGTTCCACCAGGAAATTTTGCCCAAGGGATTTCTTCGGTTGGATGTGGAAGCGTTTCAGCAGGGGTTGGATGTTCAGAAAATCGAGGCTCATGGCAGTATCGCGGCAACATAAGCTGGCACAGGTGTCAGGAAGTAAATTACCGTCCAGTCGTGCCAGGAGACATAGTTTTCATCATCATACCCCAAATCAATCCAATAACGATCGGAAAAACCGCCACCCGAATCCGCGATGATCCCATGCCCATAGCCAGGCACATAAACCGGCTGCATCTCCAAACCGTTGTACCATGAGGATGCCACCGCAACAATGCCTTTGGTTAATGGTAGGCCGGAGCGCGTTAGCGCGCCATAACTGAACTCGGAGGGATGGTAGGAGGTGGCAAAAACGCTCACCTTCCGCCAGTACTCAAGCGTCTGCCCGTCCACCACTTCAGTTTTGACCACCACCTTGGTTCCCCATCCCAAAACCGCATCTGAAGGGTCAGAAGCCTTCCAGGGACCTTCCTCTCTGGTATCAACGATCACCCCATTTTCAATCCGGTTGCGCTGGCGTGAAATGACCAACCCAAGTTGCCCTGGAGTGACCACGGAGGTAGTGTCCAGTTCGGCTTCGGGATCGAGCTGATATGAGTAGCCAAAGGTAGTCTCATCCTTGACCAATGAGATGCTCTCCACGCCTTGAATCACGGTGATCTGTCCGTTTTCCGGTAAGGGTTGATCCTCAGACGGGATGCAGCGGTCAAGGTTTTGGGGGGCAAGACCGAGCTCTGCCAGCGCCTCACCAACTGTAGGAGCAGCAGAAAGCCCGCTAATAACATGATCTCCCATGGTAATTGACAGGTTTTTTGCCATGGCGAGCGTGAAAATGTTTTGAGCTTGGAGTGGGGTGTCGGGCGCAGCAGAAAGACGGTCTTCAGGTTTTAACTGCATGCCAGCTTCGAGCAGCGCTTCTGCCAGGGTGTTTTTTTGCGTGAAAAGCACGCGGCTGTTTCCGTCAATTTCCAGCGTGATCTGCTTTGCGGGGAGGAATCGCAGGCTGGCTTCGGCACCAGTGGGTAACGCCTCATTTGGCGAGATGATCTGACCCTCTCGCATCAACAAATCTTCCGGAAAGAGGCGGATTCCGGCTTGCTGCAGCAAGTTGGCTGGCAAAAGTTCAGCGCTTTGGAGCTCAATTTTCTGGTCGTTGTTCGTGATCTCTACCACGCGCGCCCGTCGAAGGCTCAGGCGGTTGGGCAGAGCCATGGTAAAGGTATCGGGATCAATAGAGGTTTGGTCGGTTGGTTGCAGCTGGTAATTGAGCTGGCGTAACAAGCCACGCAGGCTGAAGGCCATGGTCCGGACTTGCAAGACCTGCCCGTCGACCACCAGCTGGTAGGGATGCCAGAGATGGGCAGCCAACAAGCCAAGCCCACTCAACACCAGTGCGATACTCAGCAAAATCAGCGCTTTTCGTTGCTTATTCATCAGGGCTTAAATGTATCACAGGCTTGAAAAACCTCGAACCGGCTGTCAATCTATACCGGCTGCATCCCTTGCTGCAGAATCTTCTGCAGAGTCGCCAACAGGCGGGCTTTCCATTCATCCTTGCTCAAATCGGCGATATTTACCCAATAACCATTTTTGCCAGTCCGGACAGTGGGCTCGATCTCAGGCAAGCCGCGGTCCTTAATCCCATTAGGCAGGGCCGGGTAAGAAAGCAAGACCTGGTTGTTGTTGACACTAACGGATTCAATCCCTGCAGCTTCTCCACGCAACTTGACCTTCATCTGGTAGAGCAGATCCAGCACTCCCTGGGGAATGGGACCGAAGCGATCGGCAAACTCGATCTCGGTTTGCGCGATCTCAGTCTCACTTCGAAGAGAGGCGATCCGGCGGTAGAGCTTGAGGCGCAGTTCCTGGTCGGGGATGTAGCTGGCTGGGATCTCGCTGGAGAGCGGCAGTTCCACGTTGATGTTTAAGCTTGGTGCCTCGACGGTGGTCTCAACAGGCAGCCCTGAATCGCTGCGCATAGCCTTGACTGCCTGGCTGAGAAGCTTGGTGTAGAGGTGGAAACCGACCGCGGCAATATAGCCGGATTGGCGCGTGCCCAACAGGTCGCCGGCGCCGCGCATTTCCAGGTCGCGCATGGCGATGGCATAGCCCGCACCGAGCTGGGAGTTGTCTGCCAAGACTTCCAGGCGTTCTTCCCCTTCAGGGGTGGGCGAGCGCCGTTTGTCGCGGAAGAGGTAAGCAAACGCCCGCTGAGCGCCACGCCCGACTCGTCCGCGCAGTTGATAAAGCTGCGCAAGCCCAAAGGTGTCTGCCCGATCAATGATCAGGGTGTTGGCGTTGGGGATGTCGAGCCCGGATTCGATGATGGAGGTGCACAAAAGCACGTCAACTTGCCCGGCTGTGAACTGCTGCATCACCTCAGCCAACTGCTCTTCTGGCAGCCTGCCGTGACCAATGCCGATGCGGGCTTCAGGCACAAGCGTGGAAAGGTGATTGTAAACAGCCGGAATGGAGTTGATCCGGTTATGGACAAAAAATACCTGCCCACCACGGTCCAATTCCCGCACGATCGCCTCACGCACCAATTTCTGATCGTAAGGTCCAACATGTGTAATAATCGGAAGCCGTTCCTCGGGGGGCGAGTTGATGTTCGAAATATCCCGAACGCCGCTGAGTGCCATGTAGAGGGTACGGGGGATCGGGGTGGCTGTGAGGGTGAGCACATCCACCTCGGAGCGTAATTTTTTCAGGTGCTCTTTGTGGGTCACACCAAAGCGTTGCTCTTCGTCGATCACGACCAAGCCAAGATCCTTGAACTGGACATCCGCCGAGAGCAGGCGATGGGTGCCAATCAGGATGTCCACCTGTTTTGCCGCGGTCAGGCGAATAATCTCATCCTGGGCTTTGTTGGAGCGAAAGCGCGAAAGCATCTCGACAGTAACCGGGAAGACGGAAAGGCGCTGGCGGAAAGTTTCATAGTGCTGTTGCGCCAACACAGTCGTGGGCACCAACACCGCCACTTGTTTACCGTTCGTGACTGCTTTGAACGCGGCTCGCAATGCAACCTCAGTCTTACCGTAGCCCACATCGCCGCACAGCAACCGGTCCATTGGGCGCTTTGATTCCATGTCGGCTTTGACTTGTTGGATAGCCAGCAATTGATCCGGGGTTTCGATGTATGGAAACGAGGCTTCCAGCTCTTTTTGCCAGTCATTGTCTGGTTCAAAGGCGTAGCCCTCAGCAGTCTGGCGCTTGGCATACAGTTCCAGCAGATCTTGGGCAACCTCCACGACAGCATGGCGCACACGGCTTTTGGTCAGATCCCAATCGGCTCCGCCAAGGCGGGTCAAACCGGGAGGACCTCCTTCAGGTCCGATATAGCGGGTAACGCGGTCTGCCTGGTGAATCGGAACGTAGAGGACATCGTTGTCCTTATAAGCAATTGAGAGGTATTCACGTTGGACGCCATCGATATTGGGAGTGTGCAGCCCAACGAACCTGCCAATACCGTGGTCCACGTGCACCACCCAGTCTCCCGGTTTGAGGTCGGCGTAGACCGTTTCGGGGACTTCCGTGTTGAACATGGGGCGCCGGCGGGGCTGAGGTCGGCTCCAGCCGAAGATTTCGCTGTCGGAGAGAAGGTGCTGCTGGATTTTGCCCTGCTTTAGGACCCAACCGCCCGAAATGGACCCCTCGATGAAATGATGCTGGGGTTCCTCAGCGCTGTCATCCGGATATGTTTCAGTCCAAAGCTGCTTCAACCTGGCAGCCTGGCGCGAAACAACCGTCCAGGGAATGGCTTCCTGGTCGAGGGTCTCGATATGATACTGATATTCCTTGAGCCGACCAGCAAAACGCGGACCAGGACCGAAATCGGCAGAGAGTGACGAGCCACCCTCGGCGTTGGTGTGACCAAGCTCAAGCATTTGATGCTGACTGAGGCTGTCGGCTAATTCAGACCAGGTCAGGTAAGGAATCGGGGCGTTCTCGGCGAGCGTGTGATTGGCAACCTGGTTTGCCCTGCGTTCCGTGGACTCCTCTTCGATGTCGTTGGCTGCCGCTTCAATGAATTCCTGTCCGTCCAGCAGAACCAGGGCTTCCTTGGGCAGGAAATCGACCAGGCTGGAAGGAAAACGGTAAAGGTCGGGAATTTGCAGTTCTGTCGGCTGGTAGGGCAGCTCTCCCTCGTCAGTTGAGTTGAGAACCAGGGCTTCGGATGCCGGGAAAAGCACAGCTTGATCCAGCTTTTCAGTCGTGCGTTGAGTAGCAGGGTCAAACAATCGCAGGGTGTCGATTTCCGGACCGAAAAATTCGATGCGAACAGGCCAGGGGCTGGAATGGGACCAGGCGTCAAGAATGCCGCCACGGCGGGAAAACTGACCCGGTCGCACGACGATATTGCTATACTCATACCCCAGCCGCACCAGGTTGGCGCTGGTTTCTACCAGGTCGCGTTGTTCTGCCAGGCGGATTCGCAAGGTATTTTTCAGGAAATCCCGGCGTGGGATGGTGCGGGTCATGGCCGCCCGGATTGGGGCGATCACAACGCTGTGCGATTGGGGGGCTCCGCCTCCTGGCAGCCAGTAGTGACTGAACTCAGTCAAGACACGCAGACGGTCGTGGCAGGTGCCTTCGGACCAGGGCAAATCTTCGTAAAAGGAGGGGTTAGGTTCCGCGAAGTAAAGGTTGACGCCTTCAGGAAGCCAAAAACTGAGTTCATCAAAAAGCGACAAAGCCCTATCTGCCCGATTTGTGAGCAGCAAAATTGGCTTTTCCAGGTCATGATGCAGGGCAGCCAATAGCGCCAGGCGAACCGCGCGCGGCAGTCCCAAACCGCGAAGGCTGCCGCCGGTGTAGTCGCCTTCCTGCAGCCTGATCAGTAAATCCTGATAGGCAGGAAGGCTGGCTAAAGGTGCAAGGAGTGGATGATCAGCCGACTTCCCCATTGTATTTGTTCATGGTTTTTGTAAGACCTTCATTGATGAAGGTCTGGCTGGCTTCGACAACAGTATGCAGCACAATCTTCAAGAGCTCGCTTTCGGCAGGGAGAAAATCTTTGAGCACATAATCAACTGGATCCATCTGTCCTGGCGGTCGACCGATTCCCAGCCGCATTCGAGGGAATTCTTGTGTTCCGAGCTGAGTGATGATGGATGCCATTCCGCGCTGCCCGGAGGTTCCTCCGCTGGGGCGCAGGCGCAGAGTGCCGAGGGGCAGGTCGAGGTCGTCGTGGATGACCAGCAAGTTGGATAGCGGCATCTTAAAAAACCGCAATAACGGCGCAACTGCCCTGCCGGACTCGTTCATGAATGTCATCGGTTTTACGAGCACGACTTTGCTCTCGCCAAACTTACCTTCACCAATCATGGCTTTGAATTTCACTCGTTTAACGGGGATGTTCAAGGCGTCTGCCAGCGCATCGACCGCGAGGAAACCAAAATTGTGGCGGGTATGGCGATACGCCAGCCCTGGGTTGCCCAGTCCGACGATCATAACTGGAAAATCTTTGTCAATGTCTTCCACTTTCTACCCGCTTTCGTAATCTTATATTTTAACACGGAATGACCCGACAGCCCATGCTATAGAAATATAGATTTGTGGCTTGCCACTCCAATGGAGCAAGAAGATGTTTAGGTCAGTTGAGGGTTATCCACAAGGCAAGAAGTCCGGAGTGCAACGCTTTGTGGGCGGGCGAGCAACTGGATTCGATCGTGTACAGTAGAAACCTTAACCACAACAGACCGCGTGATAGCGGTCTGTTGATGATTGGTTTGAATTTAGATGAATAACGTGGGCAAAAAGCTGCTGAGGTTCCTGAAAATGGCAAAAAAGCTACCACCCAGGATGATAATCGGCAGGGCTATGCAGATACACAGCACAAGCAAGACAATCAAGATGATTGCCCAAACAGGGAATTTATCTTTCTTGACAGGTTGGGCTGGAGGGGTGGCGACGTAATCAACCACTTTTGGAGCTTCTTCAGCTTTTGGGGCTGCCGCGGGTGTTGGTTCCTCGGCACCGGGCGTGTAGAGATTGTCGTTCCAGCGACCGGGATCGTCGGCGGCTGCGGTTACAGGGGCTCCCCAGCGGTCAGCTTCTGGTTGAGGGGGAACAGGGGTTTGAGGGGTTTCTGGTGCGCTCCAGGTTTCGGCTGAAGCCTTGTGAAATTCATCCTTCACACTGCTCCAGTCGCTCTCAACGGTTTCAGCTGCTTCGGCAACCTGCTCCTGGGCGGCTTCGTGAACTTCTTCGACGTGGGCTTGCGCCTGCTCGGCAGACTCTTCCACTGGTTTCCAAGCATTTTCAGCAGCGTCATCCAGCTTGCGTTCGAACTCCTGGGCTGCATTCTCAAGGTTATCGTCCATTTTTTATCCTTTCACAACAGGTCCATTCGGAACTTACTAAGTTTATTATACAACATTCAAAGACCCTTAAAAGTAAAGAAAAAGCCATAGCTTTACAAGCTCAGCTTGCCTTTCATCGGGAGGTTCGTATCGGATATAATTACTTGTAGAAAGTGAGGTTAATATGAAGAAATTTGTTTCGGAATTTAAAGAGTTTATCACTAAAGGCAACGCGCTCGATTTGGCTATTGGCGTTGTCATTGGCGGCGTTTTCGGCGCCATTGTTAAGTCTTTGGTTGAAGATTTGATCATGCCAGTTATTGGAAGACTTCTGGGGAATGTCAATTTCTCGGACCTTTTCATCCAGCTGAACAAATCGACCGTTACCATACCTGCCGGCACCACATTGGCTGCCGCGAAGGAAGCAGGCGCAGTGTTATTTGCTTATGGTAATTTCATCAACACTATTGTCAACTTCCTGATCATTGCCTTCGTCATCTTCCTGCTCGTCCGAGCCATCAACAAAGCCCGCAAACCTGCTGAAGCTCCTGCTGCAGCGCCAACCACCAAAGCTTGCCCCTTCTGCAAGACTGAGATCCCGCTCGAAGCAACTCGTTGCCCTCACTGCACATCCCAGTTACCCTAATCACTTCAGATCTCAAAAAAGCTGTCCACCCGGACAGCTTTTTTGATTCAGGCATGCTACAATTTGCGAATGCAAAATCAAATCCACTTCGGCGATAACCTGCCATTCCTGCAAAAGCTGCCTAACGAGACAATCGATCTGATCTACATTGATCCGCCGTTTAATACCGGCAAAATGCAATCTCGCAGGCAGCTCAAGACAACCCGTTCGGATGAGGGCGATCGGATTGGTTTCGGGGATCAGAGCTACACCACTGAAGTGATTGCCACCCGTGACTATCGCGACAGTTTCAAGGATTACCGGGCATTTCTCGAACCCAGGCTGCTGGAGGCTCATCGTGTGCTCAAACCCTCTGGAAGCATATATTTTCATATTGACTTTCGCGAAGCACATTACTGTAAAATCCTCCTGGATGAGATCTTCGGGCGTGAAAATTTCTTGAACGAGATCATCTGGGCTTACGATTTTGGCGGACGGGCTAAGGATCGCTGGCCTGCCAAGCATGACAACATTTTTTATTACGCAAAAGACGCTCAAAATTACACCTTCAATCGCCAGGATATCGACCGCATCCCCTATATGGCTCCGGGTTTGGTGGGGGAGGAGAAGGCAAAGAAGGGTAAACTCCCCACGGACACCTGGTGGCACACGATTGTGGGCACCAACAGCAGGGAAAAAACCGGTTATCCAACCCAAAAGCCCCTGGGTGTGCTCGAGCGGATCATCCGCGCGTCTTCGAACCCGGGTGAGGTAGTTTTGGATTTCTTTGCTGGCAGTGGAACCACTGGCGCGGCTTGCGTCAACCTGGGCCGTCACTTTATCCTGGTGGACAACAACCCTCAGGCTATCGAGATCATGCAAAAACGCTTCGCCAATGAAGATATCAAGTGGACAAAAGATGAATGACGACAGACCGTTTCCAATCATAGATTTTGACCCCGACAGAGATGCAATTATCCGACCCTTCATGACCGAGGAGCCCCCGGACTTCCCTGAGTTAGTGGTGATGTGTTTTTTTAAGGAAGTGGTTGAAAAGGTCGCACAACAGTACTCTGCCAAAACCGTGTATGTCGGTAAGTCAGAAGTGGGGGAAGTGCCATATTATGAAATGACTTATGAAGGTGAACGCCTGGGATTCTTCCAGGCGTTGGTCGGCGCGCCGCTGGCAGTCGGTTTCATGGAGAAAGCCATCACTATGGGCGGCAGGAAGTTCATTGCTTGCGGTGGAACAGGCGTGCTAAACCCGGAGTTGGCAGTCGGGCATTTGTTGATCCCAACTGCGGCAGTTCGGGATGAGGGTACCTCTTACCATTATCTACCGCCTGCTTTCGAGATTGCCATTAACCCAAGAGTTGTGAACCGCATTGAGAACGCGGTGAAAGCAGAAGGGCTGGAATACCTGCTGACCAAGACCTGGACCACGGACGCCTTTTATCGCGAAACCAGGGGGCGTGTGGCGTACTTCAAGCAGGCTGGTTGTGATGGCGTGGAGATGGAAGCCTCAGCCCTGGCAGCGGTGGCGGAGTTCCACGGAGTGGAATTTGGAGCGATTTTCTATGGGGGGGATCTGGTTCAGGCTGATGGCTGGGACCACCGCGGATGGAATAATAGAACCGAGATCCGTGAGAATCTGTTTTGGCTGGCTGTAAAGGCATGCCTGAGTCTGAAGGAGTGAAGGGAAGATGCCAATTTTTGATTCACATCTCAATCTTTTAAAAGATCACAACAATTTGCCTGGTCTTGAAGGTTTACCGGATATCCTGCTGCCTGATTATGAAGGATATGGTCTGGCTAACCTGACCCCGAGTATCAGCCGTTGGCTTGGCGGACCGGACTTGCCAGCGCCGGTTTTTGCAGACGCAATCCTGAATCAGCTCGCGCTGAAATACAAGCGGGTCGTGCTTCTTTTGGTAGACGCGCTTGGTTACAATCAGTTGGTTCGGCTGATGGGGCAGGGTCAGGCGGACTTTTGGCAGAGGAACCTGGAAAAAGGGAAACTAATTCCACTCACCAGCATCTCTCCCAGCACGACTGCCACCGCACTCACCACCATCTGGACCGGCAGCACCCCAAAACAACACGGCATTATTGGTTACGAAATGTGGGTGAAATCGCTCGGCATGGTCATCAACACGATCCTGCACCAACCAACTACTTTTGTTGGTGATGTGGGTGGGCTGGCGAGGGCAGGCTTTGATCCGGTGAGTTTCCTTGGAATGACGCCACTTGGCGAGCAGTTTACCCCCCGGGGAATTGAGTCGCACGCATTCGTGCCCGCAAGCATTGCCAATTCGGGTCTCTCAAGGATGCACCACGTCGGCACCCAACTGCATGGCTACGCTGGTGAGAGCGACCTTCTGGCGAATTTACGCGATCTGCTCAATTCTCGCCCCAATAATCGCAAGTTTGTGTATGCTTACTGGAGCTTGGTGGATAGCCTGATGCATCATTACGGCACCTACAACGAACGCGTGACCGAGCAGTTCAAGAGTTTCAGCGAGGCGTTTGAACGGATACTTCTGGACAAACTTGAACCATGGGCTCGCGAAGATACGCTGTTCCTGCTGACCGCAGATCATGGATCGCTGGAGACTCCTTTTCAGCCTGCTTATGACCTGCGCGCGCATCCTGACATGACTAAAATGTTGGTGATGCAGCCAACCTGTGAGGGTAGATTGCCTTTCCTATATGTGAAGCCTGGGCAAGTGGAATCGGTGGTGCAGTATTTTGAGCATGCCTGGCCTGGTCAGTTCGATTTGATCACACGCCAACAAGTTTTGGACTCGGGGCTTTTAGGAATTGGGGCTGCCCACGATGACCTTGAAAACCGCATCGGCGACCTTGTGGCAATTCCACATGGAAACGCGTATCTCTGGTGGGTGAATAGGGCAAACGTGATGCTGGGGCGGCATGGCGGGCTGCACCCGGATGAGATGTTGGTGCCGCTCTACGCGGTGTCGCTTGAATAAGCCGGATCCAAATTAATCTCGCGGTGACCGTAGCAATTGACCACGCGGGTGGCACCCAGCATGGTTTCGCGCGCCTTCAGCGGATTGTAAAGGTGAATGTGCCCGTGCAGGTGCAGCCTGGGGCTGAAGTGTTCAATCAGCCAGCGGAAAGCTGCTACTCCCTGGTGAGCAAGATCGTCATCATCATGTATCCCTTTCGGGGCTGCATGCGTGACAAAAACATCCAGGTAACGCCCATAGCGTATTTTGTTCAGCAGTAATTGGGGAACCAAGCCTAACACCATACGCCACATCTGCCCTTGGGTGTACTGGTAGGCGCGCCGATTGTAGCGCAGGCTGCCTTCCATCCCAACCAGGATCAGATCCAACCCGGGATCATAAACAACACGCCGGTGCAAGTTGACAGCGCCTTGCGGATGATGGCGTACTTCGCCCTCACTGTCCTCAACGTCAAAAACATGATTGCCTTGAACATAATAAAGCGGCAGGTTGAGCATGCCAACCACGAATTCAAGATAGGACCAAGGTAAGTCACCGCAACTGATGACCGCGTCGAAACCGGAAAACCTTTCCTTTATGCGGGGGCTGTAAATGGCAGGCACCTCCACATCGCTCACGCAAAGCAGTTTTTTCTGGCTCACGCACTTTGGGCCACAGCAACTGCTGCAGCCATTCCGCCTTCGTGCGTGATGGAAACCGCCCATTCAACCAGCCCTTTGGCTTGCGCGACTTCAAGCGCGGTACCATGCAGGATGACAGAAGGCTCGCCGCTGGGGGCGTGCAGAATTTCGATATCCTGCCAGGCAACTTTGCCGATGCCAGTGCCAAGAGCCTTGGAGACAGCCTCTTTGGCGGCAAAAATGCCTGATAATGTTTCGTTATCATCCCGTGCCTGGGCAATCTCCGCAACAGTATAGACCCGGCGGATAAAACGCTCTCTGATGGCTGGGTTAACGTGCGCCAGGCGGGAAGTTCGCAAAAGGTCAATGCCGGATTTGATCATGTGAGTGCCTTTCCTGCAGAGGTGATGACCAACTTGTCCAAATCCCAATAGCGCTGAGCGGCATCCAGCACTTCACTGGCAGTGACACTCTCGATGATCGCAGGCAGTTGATGCAAGTGATCCAGGCTGTAGCCGTAGCGTTCGATGCTGACCAGAATTGAGGCAATCCCCGCATTGGTCTCAAGGGAGATGGGTAGTCTGCCCAAAGCTTGTGTTTTTACGTCCTGCAGTTCCTGCTGGGTCACAGGTTCACTGCGGAAGCGCTCGAGTTCCTGCAGGAGCAGCGAGATTGCTTTATCAAGGTTTTCTGGGTTGACCCCAGCCACGATCGACCAGGCTGTTGGTCCGATGCCAGCTCCCAGGTGACTGGAAACTTCGTAAGCCAACCCGGCTTTTTCGCGCACAGCTTTACCGATCCGCCCCATCATTCCGTATCTTCCGAGAATGGAATTGCCAATGGAACAGACCTGGTAGTCTCGGCTGATGGTCTTTGGTGCGGGCACGCCAAGGATCAGGTCACTCTGATTTTTACCTTCAAGTGTCACATGGCTCCGAATGGAACGCTCGGGTGGTGTGAAAGGAGGGAGCGATTCGGGGGGGAGTTGCCCGTGATTTTGCCAGTCGCCGATGGTTCTTGAGAAAATATCTCTTGCCAACTCGGGCTCAATGCCACCGGATACAGCTAAAACCAGTCCATTTGGACCGTAATGGGTTGGGTGAAACGATTCCAGTTGATCTAGTCGGATGCCGGAGACTGTCTGCGCGTAGCCGATTTCGGGGTGGGCATAGGGGTGAGAGCCGAAAAGCGCATGGTTAAATGCCTGCGATGCCATTTCAGCGGTATCCTGGTTTTGGATCGCGATACCAGTCAGAATTTGATTGCGAACGCGCTTGTATTGTTTTTCAGCGAAAGCCGGTTCTTGCACAACCTCCACCAAAAGGCTCCAGATGGTCTCAAGGTCTTCCCTGAGGCACTGACCAAAAAAGGTGGTCGAGAGATGCCCTGTGCCGAGCGAGAGCGATGCGCCGATGCTTTCGATCTTGTCGTGCAAACGCTGGAAGTTCAAACGCTTCGTGCCTGTCATCAGCATATCGGTCGTAAAAGACGCCAGGCCCTGCATTCCTTCAGGGTCAGCGATTACCCCAGGCTGCATGTACCCGGTGAAGTAGACTGCCGGGCTGGTCGGATTGGGGTAGGCGAGCAGGGTTGTGCCGTTGTTAAATCGATCGCGCAGAATGGTAGTAGAGTCGGGCATCGAGGTGCTCACATGCCCTCCTGGTTATCTTTTGCGCGGTAGATTCCAACGACACGCTGATCTTCGCGCAAATAAGTGCGGGCAGCCTTCAAAACCTGGCTGGGCGTGACCGAACTCAAGCGGGTGAGGTACTCAGCGACCCATTGGTAATCCGCGAATGAGCTGGCATAACCCATCCAAAAACCCTGGTTGGTGATGTTGTCACTGCTATATGCGAAGAGCGCGCTGGCTTGCTTGATGGCGCGTTCTATCTCCCTGGTGCTTAACGCACTCGAGGTAATTCGCTGCACTTGCTCGTCGA
Source organism: uncultured Anaerolineaceae bacterium (assembly GCA_964409045.1). Lineage (GTDB taxonomy): Bacteria > Chloroflexota > Anaerolineae > Anaerolineales > Anaerolineaceae > Mesolinea. Next base: position 44,555 of record CAYPBU010000008.1, read on the forward strand.
TGATGTCTAATGCCGCCTGGGTGTCACCATCCGGGCGGATGGTCGCAAAGACCTTGAACACACCCGGGTCGATATTTGCCGAGAGATCACCGAAGACGGAGGCGGCAATATCCTCCTCAACCAGGGCCTGATAAAGCCGGGAAGTGCGATTGTTGATGCCTCCACTGCCAAACATATTCAGGGACGAAGGTCCTGTCAGCAGGCTTTCGATGATACTGTAGGCGAAGAAGTCCGGGTCACTGGCAGCAGGGCAGCGCCAGGCAATTTCGAGGTAGTGTGCCTCGCCCGGTCCTTCCATTTCGATCCGATCTCCTGGATTGAGTGAGGTTTCAGGGGCAGGCACTATTGCCTTAACAGGATGTGAGGGTATGGCGCCAAAGAAGCTTTCTACGTCTTCCAAAACGACTTCTGGGGAGATATCACCAGCGATGCACAGTATCGCATTCGACGGTTGATAGAAATTGCGATAATGCAGAAAGAGATCATCTCGGGTGATACCGAGCAGGTCTTCTTTGGAGCCCAGAACCTCATTGCGATAGGGGTGAGCCTGGAAGCAGCGTTGCTGTACGGCTTCATCGAGGCGGAACTCGGGATAGTTTTCTGAGCCTTCGCGTTCCGAGATGATCACGGTACGCTCTGTTTCCACATCCTCCGGATTAAAAAGGCTGTTTTCCATGCGGTCGGCTTCAAGCTCAAGCGTTCCACGCAGGTGGGCAGATGGCATCGTTTCAAAATATGTTGTCCAGTCGGAGCTGGTGAAGGCGTTGGAATAACCTCCAACACGCGAAACCATGTTGTCCATATCTTCGCCCGTGAACTTCCGGGTGCCCTTAAACTGCATGTGTTCCACCCAGTGGCTGAGACCTGTCTTGCCAAGGAGTTCATTCCTTGACCCAATCCCATACCAAATCCATGTACTTGTCACCGGAGCGGTGTGGATTTCCTTAAGCATCACCCGCAACCCATTTTTGAGTTGCGCCTGATGAAGTTTTTGGTTGAGATCGATAGGCATGGGGATCAGGATCTACCGTGTTTCCGTACGCTTTGTTCTTTGGAGAGGTATTTTTTGGGTCTAATCAGCAGTAGCAATCCAACACAAATAACAACAATGCCAATCATTACACCACGGGATTGTAATGTGCCCATAAGAACGTAGGGTAGGGGGTTCGTGCCAAAGCCGAAAGCGTCCGCCAACGCGGTAAAGGCACAGATGACATAACCTGTGGCAATGATGCGTGTGCCAAAATCTGCTCTAAGCGATTTAGGACCGCCATTCCAAAAGGCAATCAGCACGCCGGTTGCCGAAAGGGTGATCAGTCCTATGCCAAGTAAGATGACGATGATCTGGACGAAACCAATGTATTGTCCCCGGTCCAAGCCAAACAGGTCTGGTCGTAAGCCGGTAAGCAGTGTGAGAAAACCCACAACAATGCCAGTCAGCCCAGCCCTAACCTGGAATTTTGGAAAAGTTCCCGTTTTTACGGCTTTCTTTGGATTGTTGGGGTCAAGCAGAACATCTGGTTGGCTCAAAACGGTTCCTTTGCCCTAATCAGGCAGTGTATTTTTTATCATTTCGAGGAAGTTCCCCGATGCGATCTTTTCGATCTGACCGGAATCATACCCCAATTCTTCGAGGAAGGGGAACAGCCGGGGCAGATCCGCGATGGTGTCGATCTCCGCGGGCACTACTTCAACCCCAAGCCCGCCATCAAAATCGGTGCCGATGCCAACATGACCGACATCGCCTGCCATCTGGCAGATCGTGTCAATCTGTTCTGCTACCAACCTCAGCGAGGTGGCAGGTTTTCCACCATCTTTCTTCCATTGCGCGTTGAGGAACGCATTGATGGGTGAGACACCAATCACTCCGTCGCGGGCGAGCAACTTGGTTATCACTTCGTCGCTCAGAAGGCGGTTCGAGTTGTACCCTTTCACCAATTTTGCAGCATTGGCATGGCTGGCGATGATCCGACCGGGATACAAGTCAAGACATTCAAGTGCTGCTGGCTCATCCATGTGGGAGAGATCGAGCACAAATCCGACCTCCGCCATGGCGCGAATTAGGTCCTTGCCTTCGGCGGTGAGCCCGCCGGGTTCCCGGGTGCCACCGCAAAAGCGGTTTCCCGCCCAGGCTAAGCCGATGATACGCAGCCCGCGTTCCCACCAGGCTGGAAGTTCATCCAAATCGATGATGCCTTCAGCGCCTTCCATCAACGGGACGATGCCAAGTGGCTTTAATGTGTCTGTCTCTGACTGCCAAAGATCGAGGTGGTTTTGGAGTTCCTGCCTGGTCAGCACAAGCCGAAAAGCGTCGGATTGGGTCTCTGCAAGTTTATGGTAGTAGTCCAATTGCTTCCAATAGATACGATGCGCTTCGACGGGCGTGCTGTAGTACTCTTCGCCCTCAAAGTTAGGGCTGCGCCGGCGCTCAGGGACGGAGAAGAGTGTTCCAAAAACCAACCCCACGTTGCCTGCATTGTACTCAGGCAAGCCAAGTAGCGATCCACCCCCGTAGGCTTCATTGCCGTTTTCGCGGTCGCGCAAACGGGTTTGTGCATTTGGCAGACGATAATCACGACCGAGAACGGTCATGTTGTAGGCAAGATCCTGGTGGGCATCAAGTATGAAGGTCATAGGTATCAAAAAGCGCCGGTTTTTTGCCGGCGCTTCTTTGTGTTGATTGATTAGTCTTCTTTGACTTCCTCGTCGGCTTTGGTTTCAACCGCTTCCACGGCTTCTTCCACAGCTTCCTTGACGTCATCAACGGGTTCCGCGACAACTTCTTCGACAGCTGCTACGACGGGTTCCGCGACAACTTCTTCCACAGCTGCTTCAACAGGTTCCGCCACAACTTCTTCCACAACTTCTTCAATTGCTTCGGGAGTTGCTTCGCCGAGCATGGTGGCGATGGTCTCGCCTTCAGTGCTGGGGTTCAAGTCGAAATCGGCAGCGAGGGATTTCCAGTCCGAGTCGGCGTAGGCGGGTGAGTCCACGCGGCGCATGCTCAAACCGATGCGATGATCTTCGTCTTCGATTTTCAGAATACGCAGTGTCACAACATCCCCGACCTTGATGACTTCCTTGGGATGATCCACGCGGCGGTCACTCAGCTCTGAAATATGGATCAGACCTTCGAGATCACCGGGCACGTTCAGGCGTGCAAAAGCGCCGAAACTGGTCAGACGAGTGATTTCGCCTTCAACCAATTGACCAACCTTCAGGTTCTTGACCTGTTCTGACCATGGATCTCCGAGCAGTTGGCGAATGGACAGCCCAATTCGGCGTCGTTCGCGGTCAATGCTGATGATCTTAACTTTTACTTCTTCGCCGACTTTCAGGACTTCGTTGGGGTTGACCACACGGTCCCAAGAAATCTCGGACATGTGCACCAAGCCATCTGCTCCGCCGATGTTGACGAAGGCGCCGAAATCAGCCAGGCTGGTGACGCGACCCTTGCGGACTTCGCCTTCGGCGAGGTCTTCCAGGACCTTATCGCGGATTTGGTCGCGCGTTTCGGTGCTGGCAGCACGCTCGCTGAGGATCAAGCGATGACGCTCACGATCGACTTCGATTACACAAGCTGTAACAGCATCACCGACAAAGCTCTTGTATTTGGCTTCGGGGGTTTCGCCGGACATGCTTAATCTGCGGCTGAGGCTGAGTTGGGATGCGGGGATGAAACCACGTATTGTAGACAACGGGACCAGCAGCC
>CAYPBU010000009.1:0-44095 GCA_964409045.1 uncultured Anaerolineaceae bacterium
GTCCTCGGAATTGAGATATTCTCCCATCAAACTTTCCATGGTTTGTTCTTTTTCGCTTTCCTGATTGCTCTCCTGATTTTGCTCCTGCATACTATTGGCGTCGTTGTCTGACATTGAATGAACTCCGAATTAAGATTTGGAAGTGATTATAGACCCAGAATCAAAATCCCGCAACCCAAATTACCATAATCATTCAAAGAAACCTTTGAACTTGCGGCGAAATCGGACTTTTACGGTCTATTCTTCCTTGAGTGGGGGGTAATCGCCCCAATCAAGGACCTCTCGCGTTCCCGTTTGAGGATGTGCTGCGCTAATAATACCTTGTTCTTCCAGTTTTTCAACCAGGCGTGACGAGCGTGTGTAACCTATACGGAGTTTTCGCTGGAGCATCGAAACGGATGCCCGCCCTTCCTTTCGGATGACCCGAAGGGCTTCCTCGGTCAGTGGATCTTCATCGGGATCCTTTTGGAGCTCTTTCCAAAGTGGCTCCTGGGTCAGCGGCAAACTGCTTGCGCTGGTATAGAGCGCCTTATCGGGGCGTTCAGGGGCACCATTAGCAACAGATTGCGCCTGCCAGAATCGCGCTAATCGCGCCACTTCTTCTTCAGAAACATATGCGCCTTGCAGCCTAACCGGTGCGGGAGAATCTGGTGCCTGGAAGAGCATATCACCACGCCCCAGCAGGCGTTCCGCGCCAGGCTGGTCCAGGATGACGCGGCTATCCACGTTGGAGGCGACCGCGAATGCGATTCTCGCCGGGAAGTTCGCCTTGATCAAACCGGTGATGACGTCTGCGGAAGGGCGTTGCGTGGCGATGATCAAGTGAATACCAGTGGCACGGGCTAACTGGGCAAGCCTGGTCAAGCAGCGTTCAGTCTCATCCGGCGCGAGCAGCATCATGTCGGCTAATTCATCTATCACCACAACAATATATGGCAGGGTCTTACCGCCTTCAGCTTTGGTTTTCTTGTTGTATTCCTCGAGATTTCGGACACCAAAATTCTCAAAGATGCGGTAGCGCAGGTCCATCTCGCGCAACATCCACTGCAAGGCACCAACCACCTTTTCGGGGTCCATGATGACATCTGTCAGCAAGTGAGGGATCCCGTTGTACACCGAAAACTCCACTCTCTTGGGGTCCACCAGGAGCAGCCTGAGTTGATCCGGGTTGAGATTGAGCAGATAGCCTGTCAGGATTGCGTTCACACAAACCGATTTACCCGAACCAGTTGTGCCGGCAATCAAAAGGTGGGGCATGGCAGTGAGATCCGAGGTAGTTGGAATGCCGGTGACGTCCTTGCCCAGGACGAATTTGAGAGGGGATTTGTGGTTTTGAAAAGGGAGGCTCGTGACGAGTTCGAGCATGGATACCATGCTGGTTTTCAGGTTGGGCACCTCAATCCCAACATAACCCTTGCCGGGAACAGGTGCCTGGATGCGAATGCGTGATGCTTTGAGCGCCATTGCCAGATCATCCCCCAGGCGGGTGATGTTGCTAACCCTAACGCGTGTCCGACCTGTGCGGTTCTCGTTAAATTCCGGTTCCACACCAAACATCGTGATCGTCGGACCACGTCGGATTTCTACGATCTTGCCTGGCGCGTTGAATGATCGCAGAGTTTCTTCGATCACACGTGCTTTGTCCTCGTCCGATTCCTCATCAACCGGGGCTTTTTGGACTGGGTTGAGGATCTCCTCTGGTTCAGGCAGTATCCATGCTTTTACCGGTGCAGGAGCATCAACTTCAATGGCGTTTGACACAGTTGGCTTGGCGCTGGTTTCAAAGGGGATGGTCTGAGGGACTTTGTTATCATCTTCTTCGAAGTCAGAAGTTTCCTGATTTCTGGTTGCTTTTTGGCGGTGTTCTTCGGCTTTTTTCCGAATGAAATCCGCAAACCTCGAATGACTGTGCTTGTATTTTTCTGCAAGCCAACTCACCAGGTCGGACATGGAAAGGTCAATCAATAACACCAACGCCACAAGCAGCCAAGCAATCAAGACGATAATGCTGCCTGCCCTGCCAAGTCCGTTTTCCAGGGCGCGGTAAATAGCCCCACCGAGCATTCCACCGCCAGGAGGGTTTGATATTCCGCCAAAACTAACATCCAACATTTGGAACCAGGTCAGCAGGTTGAAGAAAATCAGGATGACCCCTAAGACTCTTTCTGACGAAACGCCAGGGAATCGATCCATCTTGGAAAGCAGAAACCAGGCACCGATCAAAAGTAATACGAGCGGTAAAGCGTACGCCCCCCAGCCAATCCACTGGACCAATAGGGTTGCCCAGGCTTGTGTCAGACCACCAGAATAAGAGGTCAACAGGCTCAGGAGGGTTAGCAAACCAATTACGATCATGACAATACCAGCGATATCCACTTTACTTTCAGCCGAAAGCGGTTGTGGCGCTGGTTGCATCACCTTGCTGCGTGGAGCCGGGGCTTTGGTTTTTACAGTAGTTTTGGAACGGGTGGTCTGCGAGGTGCTTTTTTTGGCACGGCTTGGAGTCCTGGTAGTTGTGCTGGGTTTCTTTTTGGTTCCAGACGTTTTTTTAGTTTTACTTGCAGCTGTACTCCGCGCCATAGCGATTTGACTCACTTTCAGTTAGTGTTCAAATTATAGCATGCGAGCTTGGGATGATATTGCAATAGGCGGTGGGGAGGCATCTGGAATACGTATTCATGCTAGTTTTAAACTTGCACAATCGAGCAAAACTGTTATAATCTTTCTATAACCAAAAATTCTAATAAACAACCCCGCCATCCCTCTACGAAAATCTTTGATAATTAAACGGATATTTTGCTGCTTTAGTCTCTAAGAATTGTCAGTCCCTGATATGTAGTGCGGGCTCTGTGTGAGGGTGGATCCATCGGAAAATCGTGGTGAGTGAGACATGGACATATTTGAACTCGAAAAGAAAACCGTCAAACAACTTTCAAAAATTGCTAAAGATCTAAACATTCCAAATTTAAACAGACTAAAACGTGAGGGGTTGATCATCAAGATCGCTCAATCTCTGGGTGAAGCTGAAGGACTCGAGATGCGCGGTGGCGTGCTTGAGATTATGAATGAAGGGATCGGTTTTCTGCGCGCAAACTATCGAATAGGCTCAGAAGATGTGTATGTCTCCCAAGCTCAGTTGCGCCGTTACGAGTTGCGATCAGGTGATCTGGTGATTGGGCATGTCCGACCGCCCCGCGAGAATGAACGTCACCACGGCTTGCTAAAAGTGGAATCCATCAACGGTTTGACTCCAGACGAAGCTCGCAAGCGCCCAAAGTTTGAGAATCTCACCCCAATTTTCCCCAACAAATTGCTAAACCTGGAATATGACCCACTTAACCTGGCGACTCGTATGATGAATCTGGTAGCTCCAATCGGTGGGGGGCAGCGAGCTATGATCGTCTCGCCGCCAAAAGCTGGTAAAACCACGATCCTGAAGGACATCGCAAATGCCATCAGCGTCACCAATCCAGAAGTGCGCCAGATTATGTCGCTGATTGGTGAGCGGCCTGAAGAAGTGACTGATATGGACCGGTCAGTGGAAGCTGAGGTTATCGCCAGCACCTTTGATGAGCCAGTAAGTTCCCACGTTAGAATGGCGGAAATCTCACTGGATCGCGCGAAAAGACTGGTAGAAAATGGGTTGGACGTGGTCATCCTGATGGATTCCCTTACCCGTTTGGCTCGAGCCTACAACATGGTGGTCAATCCCTCCGGACGCACGCTCTCAGGCGGTATGGACCCTTCCGCGCTCTATCCTCCCAAACGATTCTTTGGCGCCGCACGAAATCTTGAGGATGGCGGCAGCCTGACCATCGTCGCCACCGCCCTGGTGGACACCGGTTCACGGTTGGACGACGTGGTTTACGAAGAGTTCAAGGGCACTGGCAACATGGAAATGATACTTTCCCGCCGTTTACAGGAGCGCCGGATCTTCCCCGCCATCGATATCGAGAAATCATCCACACGGCGTGAAGACCTATTGATGAGCCCCGAAACCTTGCAAAGAGTCTGGTTGATGCGTAGAATGTACCTGCAGATGGTTTCCAACCCTCCCCAGGGAGCTGGTATGGATACCTCGGTTGCCACTGAGGCAATCCTGCAAAAAATGGAAAAAACCAAGACAAACGCGGAGTTCCTGGAGAACCTGGCGGACATGTAAGGTCTGCCGCATGATTTGAGAGTAAGGCATGATACGAAAAGATAATACAGAAGCGCCGTCTTCAAAGGGGCGCTTGGCGGGGGCTATCGGTTGGATTCTGGCGGCAGCAGTTTGCGCAGGACTGATTTCATTCTTGATTTGGCAGCCACAAATCGCAAAGTCGATGGCAAATTACCAGAAAGGCGTGGAAGTTGGCACTTTACCTGCAGACGACCCAGCCGTGCTGGAGGTGCCATTGCCGGCATTCTCGCCCACTGAAGAAGTCAGTGGTTTGGTCCGTGCTTCGGACCCCAACACTGAGATTTCGAATGAATTACGCACGGCTCCAATCACGTACACTGTACAAAGTGGAGACTCGGTTTGGGGGATTGCAGACAAGTTTGGATTGAGTGTTGAATCCGTGCTATACGCCAACTACGACATCCTGCAGGATAAGTCCGACAACCTCATGCCCGGGCAGACCCTCACGATTCCACCGACCAACGGCATTCTTCACACGTGGCGAAGTCGCGACAGCCTGAGTTCTGTCGCTTCGCGTTACGGCGCAGATATCCAGGATATCCTGCTCTTTATTGGTAATGACCTCGACCTTTCCAACCCCGAGGTCAACCCAGGTACTGTAGTTATGGTACCGGGAGGAAACCGGGAGTTGGTCAATATCACTTTTGCCGCAGTCACAACTGATGGGAGCGGCAATCTTATCAGCGGATTTTCCGGACCTGGCGCATGTTCGCTCGCAGGTGTGGGTCTGATGGGCAATGGCTTCTTCATCTGGCCTTCCGCAGTCCACATGATCTCGGGCAACCATTTTGGTCCGGGGCATAACGGCATCGACATCGGTGCAGGAATTGGCTCAGCATTATTTGCCGCTGATAGTGGCACCGTCGTGTATGCTGGCTGGCTTAACGGTGGCTATGGTAATTTTGTTATGATCGACCATGGCAATGGTTTCACAACATGGTACGAGCATTTGGAAAACGTCCAGGTTAACTGCGGTGATAATGTCTTCCAGGGTAGCGTGATTGGTACCGCGGGCTCCACCGGTAATTCAACCGGCGCTCACTTGCATTTTGAAATTCGTTATGGCGGGATGCCGGTTAGTCCCTGGGACTATCTGCCTTAGCAGTGATATAATCTCTGCGCGCCCCAGTGGCTCAATGGATAGAGCGAGGCACTCCTAACGCCTAGACTGGGGGTTCGATTCCCTCCTGGGGCATAAAAAAACCACCTTTTCGGGTGGTTTTTGCTTTAACGCTGGTTCGGTTTAGCTCAATCCTCAAGATCGTCAAAATCAAGAAAATCATCGGCATGCTCTGTGTCGAGCTCACGCCTCACCCACAAGAGCAGCATATCGCCTTCTTCAACTGTGAGCGCTCTCGCGGCGATGATAGGGTCTTCTTTGCGCAGTCCGATCTCATCTTTATACTCAAGAAACATGGTCTGCCTGGCTTCCCAGGTGGACTTGCAGCGGTCCAATAACTTGTTGCTGTCGAATGTGCGCAACGTGGTCAGGAAAGTATCGTAAAGGAACGGACCTTCCAAAATGCCCACAGCCCAACTGAGGTCTTCTCTGTGTTCAGGGTCACCAGAGAGTCGCTCAAAAACAGGAGTAGGTCCTTCAATGATGGTAATTTTGTTGTTCATAGTCGCGCAAAATGATACCACATAGTCTGGTCCAGATGAAAAAAATCAGGACCGGTTTTGCCGGTCCTGAAGTTAGTTGAGCGCGAAAGACTACTGCTGGGTGGAGTTGTTCCAGAACCAGTTGTAGGCGTACCAACCACCTGTTTTTGCCTGTAGGCGGATGGAAATCCTGCTGTAGCCTGCCAGTGCTTCCGGGATGGTGAATGTGGCGGTCATACTGCCACCAGCGCCGCTGTTGAACACGCCGGCTTCTGTGCCTTTGATGCCCATGGTCCACATTTTGCCCATGAGGACCGTAAACTCAGTGTCGGCGGGGAAGTTCTTGCCTTCCACTGAGACCGTTTTGTCCTTCTCTACTGCGGTGATGTTGAAGGTTGGATACTTCACAGCCGGAGCAGGTGTGCTGGTTGGGGCCGGAGTGGTGGTTGGGGCAGGTGTCGTAGTCGGCGCAGGGGCTGGCCAGGTGCCATTCTCTTTGTCGTTCCAGAACCAGTTGTAATAGTAATAACCACCGGTCAAACTTTCAATGCGGATCGAAATAATCGCCCGACCTTTGAGTGCGTCGGGAATGTTGAATGTGGCTGACATGGAACCGCCAGCGCCAGAGTTAAACGTGGCGACTTCGATGCCCTTTTCACCGCGGGTGTTGTATTCACCCATCAGAACCTTCCAATCAAGGTTCTTGACCATATCCTGGGTCAGAATGGTGACGGACTCGTCTTTCTTGACCTCACTAATAGTAAAGCTGGGATATGCTGCTTGAGCTTTACTGACGCCTACCACCGCAGGGAATAGGAATGTCAGCAGCATGACGATTACAAAAAAGCGTTTCTTATTCATTTTTACTCCTTTATTTTAGTTAAGTACGTTTACACATTAATCAAGACGCTTTGCTCGGTTAATTTGTTCCAAATAGTATTGTAAGAACATTGGATTCTGGTTTCAATGCCCGATTCAAGGTTTGCCAAAGCCAAAACTAAAACGACATTATAATCAGCCGTCATGGACAAAAATGTATTCAGGAAAGTTCGAAAAATCCCAGGGAAGGTCTGGCTGGTGATTGCCCTTGCAGCAGGCATGCTTGGACTGACCAGCGTTTACCTGTTGGGGCGGACTTACCTTGGTGGACGCACCGGAATGGTGATCAATTATCTTCGAAATCCAGAAAAGTACCCTGATTACGAAGTTGAAGCGCTAACCCAATGCGTTGATGCACCCTTCTTGATGCCGAGCAAAGGTTTCATCGGCTACATTTGGGGTGATTCTTTCAAGCTTTTTACAAGGCATCAAGGGATTGACATTTTTGGGGGAACCGAAGCAGGCATCACCCCGGTTTATGCGCCTTATGATGGCTTCGTGACCCGCGAGGTGGGTTGGCTGTCCAGCCTGATTATTCGAGTTCCCAACGATCCGCTCGACCCAAGCCGCCAGATTTGGCTCTACATGACTCACCTGGCAGATGCCGAAGGCAATAGTTTCATTGATAGTGCTTTTCCAGCAGGAACGCGCGAAAAGGCGGTGTATCAGGGCGATTTGCTTGGGTTCCAGGGCGATTACTCTGGAAATCCAGCCCGACCGGTGGGAGTGCATCTGCATTTTTCTATCGTCCGCGATGATGGCACAGGTCATTATCTGAACGAACTCGACATCGCCAATACGCTTGACCCATCGCCTTATTTTGGTTTCGCACTGAACGCTGAGAGCCCTGGCTCATCAGACATCCCCAGGTGTGACCCTTAGAGCACGATTATTGGCGATTAACCCTGACTTTGGCTATAATGGGCGGAAGTAACAAAAGGAGTAGCTATGCAGGAATTAACCCCAAATGTCTCGATCCAGCAAAACGCGCTTGGTCTTTATACTGGCATCCTTCAAACCAAAGACGGCAATATTCTTTTCGATTCCCCACATCGTACGGATGAACCAAAAACCTGGGGCAGCCGCACTGCCAAATCAGACTCCATTTTCTTGGTGCTGCTGGATACGCAGTACGATCGCACATTAAGTGCAAAAGGGTGTGATTGCATCATTGTTTCTCAGTCCGATTATCTCTTGCCCGCGAAACCCCGCCAACAGGCGGTTAAATTGCAGGAGGAACTGCTTGGGGGAGGCGATGGTCACGAGTCCATCGGTTCATCTTCCCGACCGTTTTCTCCTGAAATCAGTTTCGACCAAAATATGAACCTGTTCTTTGGCGAGTCGGAAGTCCTGCTGGAGCACCATCATGGCTCTAATGTCGCGGGAATTTGGGCGATATTACCACAGGAAAAAGTAATCTTCGTGGGAGACAGCGTCATGGTGGACCAACCGCCATTTCTGGCTTATTCCAATCCTGCTGCCTGGGCGGCAGACATGAAACTGTTGGCATCGCGGGCGTACAAAGGTTACCAAATTGTCTCTTCGCGGGCAGGCTTGGTCACCCAGGATCAGGTCAGGACAATGGGAAAGCTGATGACTTTCATCCAGAATTCTATTGCCACTCTGAAGGAAAAGAATGCTGATCTGGACACATATCTTGAGCTGATCCCACGCATTCTAAAACGCATCGAATATTCCCCCGCGGAAGGCGAGCTTTTCTTTAATCGCCTCAGATGGGGTTTGACAACCTATTTTGAATTGAACCAGGGTTAAGGGGGAGCGTAAATGGCAGAGACTCAGGCAGGTTTTGAAACGATAGTTGAACTAACCAGGAGCGGCATTGTTGAATGCGTCCACTTTGGCGCGATGGCTGTGGTGGATTCAGCAGGAAATTTGCTTGCCTCGCTTGGTGATCCAAACTTGCTAACTTTTCCACGCAGCTCCATGAAACCGCTCCAGGTAATTCCGTTCGTGGAAGATGGCGGTCCGGAACACTTTGGATTAACCGAAGAAGAGCTTGCCATACTCTGTGCCTCTCATCACGGAACCGATGAGCACGTCCGCGTTTTGCGCTCGATCCATGCAAAAGTCGGCTTGCAGGAATCTGATCTGCAATGCGGGGTGCATTGGCCCTCGGACAAAGCTACTGTCCTTGCCATGCGTGAACGCGGCGAGGAGCCAACTCCTTACCGCCATAACTGTTCAGGAAAACACAGCGGCATGCTCGCGCAAGCTCTTCTGCATGATTACTCCAAAGGTGATTATTTATCGATGGAAAATCCTTTGCAACAGCGGATTCTAAAGACCGTGGCTGAAATGTGCGACACCAAGCCAGAAGAGATGCCAATCGGGATTGATGGTTGCAGCGCACCGGTCTTTGCCATGCCGCTCCACAGCTTTGCCCTGGCGATGGCACGCCTGGCTGACGGTTCTGCATTGGAAGATTCGCGCGCAACCGCCTGCAAAAAGATCACCCACGCCATGATGGCTTACCCGGAAATGGTAGCAGGACCAGGAGCACTTGATAGCGTCTTGATGAGCGTGATGCAAGGGAAAGCTGCTGTCAAAGGCGGCGCTGAAGGTTACCAGATGATCAGCCTGATGCCTGGAGCGTGCGGTAAAGATTCACCTGGAATTGGTGTGGCAATCAAGATCAGCGATGGCGATCCAAATCGCAGGGCGACATACACCTTGATTGTTGCCATTCTCAACGCACTGGACTTTGAATTGGAGATGGCGAGCGAAGCCTTTCGCAACTTTAACAATCCCATCCTGAGAAATTGGCGTGGGCTTGAGGTTGGGGAAATACGCCTCACGAGACCGCTTGAAATCACGAAGACCTGGTGATGGATCAAGTCCACGAACACCGGGAAAGATTGGCGCAGGTGCAGGAACGTTTGCGCCATAGATTTGGAACGCCTACCTGGCATGTTGAATTGCCAGCAGTCGATGAACTGGTTTGCACGATCCTTTCTCAGAACACAAACGACATCAACCGCGACAAAGCGTTCCAGGAGTTAAGAGAGCGCTACTCAAGCTGGGAGGCAGTGCGCGATGCCGACTCTGCTGAACTGCAGTACGTAATTCGCATTGCAGGATTGGCAAACCAAAAAGGTCCCAACATTCAGGCTGCCCTGCGGGATATTACCGCGGAACGCGGCGAGATCGACCTGGATTGGCTGAAGGAAAAAGACCCTGAAGAAGCTCGGCGCTGGCTGGTTAATTTGCGTGGGGTTGGTCCTAAAACGGCTGCAATCGTGATGGTCTTTGCTCTGGGAATGCCCGCCTTTCCAGTGGACACGCACATCTACCGTGTCACCGGGCGCATCGGCTTACGCCCCAAAGAGTTGGACATCACAAAAACACACGCCTACATGGAACAGATCGCCGATCCGGCAGAATTTGGCAGCTTGCACTTGAACTTGATCGATCTTGGTCGGGAGGTTTGCCAGGCACGCAAGCCAAAGTGTGCTATTTGCCCGATTCTCGATTTATGCCAATTTGAAGATAAAGCTTTCTAAGGATTGCTTAAACGACCAATTCACCAAGCAGGGACCACGGTCCAGTCCAGGTTATGTGTACATACAGTTCCTGCCCCAAGAGATCCTGATCGGTTTCCACGAACACAAGCCGGTTGGTGGGTGTCCTGCCGCGCCAGCGATTCTTTGATTTGCCTTCGAAAAGGACTGGAATTGATTTTCCGAGATAATCCGCGTTGATAGTTCCCACAACTTGTTTTTGCAGGTCTTCAAGGGCTCTGAAACGGCGCATTTTCTCTTCGGCTGGAACGTCATCGGGCAAAAGGCGGGCTGAATACGTTCCGGGTCGGGGTGAGTAGCGGGCCAGGTGTGCTACATCCAGCTTCAGATCAGCCAAGGTGTCGTATGTGTTTATGAAAGCCGCTTCACTTTCGCCCGGGAAGCCAACGATGATGTCGGCACCGATCGAAACTCCTGGTACACGATCGCGGATCCGGGCGACAAGCTCTTGATACTGGCTATTCGTATAGCCACGGTGCATAAGCTGTAGAACTTCATCATCGCCTGCTTGCAGCGGAACTTCAATGTGGGGCATCACCTTGGGTAATGCGGCAACCGCGTCAATCAGCTCATCAGACATCCAGTTAGGATGGGAGGTTAGAAAGCGCAATCGGTGCAACTCAGGGATCTCTGAGAGGTCCGCCAGCAGTTGAGGAAGGTGGTAGTTACCCTCAAGCTCAAGACCAAAACGGTCGACGATTTGCCCCAAGAGGACCAATTCTCTCGCGCCGCCTGCAACCAGGCTTTTGGCTTCCTGAAGGATTTTTTTTGGGTCACGGCTGCGTTCCTTGCCACGCTTACTCGGGATGACGCAGTAGGTGCAAGCATGCGAACAGCCGAGCACGATCGGCAAATTTTCCGAAACAGCGTGGGCTTCTTCCAGCCTCAGACCGAATTCATCATCCAGCACTTCGTCCACCTGTTTGCGCCACGCTTCGGAACCATCCTGTTCGAGCCGTTCTTCGAGAGCGCGCAAAAAGGGTTCGGGGTCAGATGGGGCGGCAAAGATATCCACCCAGGGAAAGCGTTTTTCCATGGCATTGTTGCCGTGGATGCCAATCAGGCAGCCCATTAATCCTATTAATAGGTTGGGATTAGCAATTTTTAGTGGTCTAAGTGAGTTGAGGCGACCAAGCGCGCGATCTTCGGCGCTTTGCCGGACAACACACGTGTTCAGGATGATCAAGTCAGCCTGATTGACGTCTGTTGTGGCACTCAGACCCAGCGAATCAAGCGCCCTTGAGAGGCGGCTTGAGTCCGCAACATTCATTTGACAGCCTTCAGTCCAGATGTGGTAACGCATAGGCACCTATTATACATGACACAATTGCTACAACAAGCCAGGGTAAAGCTGGAAGATGTTATAATGGTCGGGTAAATTGATTAGCGAAAACGAGGTGATTATGGACTTTAAAGTAACTGAATATAAGCGCGCTTGTGTGGTGAAAGGGCTTGGTCGGATCGATAGCGCTGTTGCTCCCGATATTGAACGGGTTCTGACTGAGTTGATTGACAAAAACAAAGCCATCATCATCGACATGATCGATATTGATTTTGTTTCGAGCGCCGGCTGGTGGTCGATTATCCGCGTCCAAAAAGATCTGAAGAAGCGCGGCAGGGGCAATCTGACTTTGGTCGGCTTATGCCAAAATGTGCGTGAGTCAATGGACCTGATCGGTATCTTGCCTTACTTTACCGTCTACGATGAGCTGGTAGACGCAATCGGAAACATTTAGTTTATAAGTACATAAAGAAACAGAGGCTGAAATTTTCAGCCTCTGTTTTTGTGTTAATTTTTCGCTCACTTAAAACTAATGGTGTAACTTGCTTTTTCCCTGGTGAAGGGGGTTGTTCCCGAAATCACCAACACAATTTGCTCTGCGGCTGCGGCACTAATTTCTGATGCTGGGATAACGATCTCGCCCTGGAAACTGCGATTTTCCACAGTCGCGCCACTATTGGTAAAAGACACAATACTGACATTCATGGTTTGGGGCAGCTTGTTTTGCACTCGCACAAAACCTTCAGCGGTCCACCCTCCCAGGTCTGTTTCGAGGTCGGTTGCATAACCGATGGCGTCAATCGCAATGTCATCAATTGCCATGCCCTTACCATTGACCGCCGCGTCAGTCACATAATCGAAACGGAGGGTTACCTGGCTGCCAACATAGTCAGAAAGGTTGACTTTTTCGGAGATCCAGCCATTTGTCGCGCCGTTCCAGCCGCAACCATAACTGTTGCCAGAAGGATTGGCGGTGGTGCAGTTCTCGGAATCCAGGATTGTCCAGTTGGTGCCATCGGTGCTGGCACTGATGTAGATGTAATCGTAGTCTTCTTCGAGGTCATACCAGGTTTTGAAGGTCAAGTTAGGTGCACCAACGACATCACTGAGATCAAAGGTCTGCTCCAGGTAAGCATTTGATTCGTCGCCTACATTCGACCAGACGAAGTATTCACCTGAGCTTGGGGCAGTGAAGGGGAGCAGATTAACCGCTTCGGAAGCATTTATCTGGATGCTTTGCAGATTATCGCAGGAAAGTTCGATGTAATCCACGCCAAACTGGTAGACATTGCCTCCCACCTGGGCGGGGCAATCCAACACGGTTTTTTCCATGTCCACTGATACGGGGTTGTAACTGCGGTAGTCATAACGTCCCATCCCAACGCCCGAATCTTGCAGCAGGTTAGCCACAGCCCAATCAGCAAAAAACTCGGCGCCAGTGTAAGGCTTGCCAGTGCTGGGGTTGGTGAGTGCCAGTTCTTTCAAAACCTCTTCAATTCCAACAAACCCGTTTTCATCGTGCCGCACCAATGCTTTGGTGGCGTCCTCGCCGAAGCGGTCAAGGAAATAGACCATGAAGAGATAGCTCGCGCCGTAGTGAGGACCGTTATCCCCGATGTCTCCGCCCCAGTCGTTGAGCTGCATGTCTGGATTGTTCATGTAAGACCAATCGAAACCGCCTGCGTCGTATTCGTTCACGTGTTCAGCAAGCATCGAAAAACCTTCATTGACCCAGGTTTCTTCGTTCCTATCCTGGTACCAGTGGATCATGTGCTGGAATTCGTGAGCCATAGTGCCATAGATATAATCGTCGCCCAAATCTACGTTATCCGAGCTGATGAGGAACATCTCGTGAGCGTTCGAATAGGGATGCGCGTCCGGGTGGAGCTCGTCTGCTGAGGAATAGTAACCTGCCAGGTTCACTCCCAAATTGCCTGCGTAAAGCACGTAGAATCTTGGATCACCATCTACTCCCGGGTTCCACTCCTCGCCAAAAAACTCGCGATTGGTAGGTATAATTTCCTTGTCGAAGGTGTCCGCCAGATTCTTCAATTCAGTTTGGTCAAACTGCACGCCATTCTCAATCCAGAAGTAAATGTTATCGCCTACATAGCGCAGGGTTGCGTTGACTTTGAAATTATCATTGTTATCTGTGTTGGTTGCCCAAAATGACTTTTGCGCCCCCACCGAGTAGGGAGCATCCGTGTCGATTAGTACATCAGGCACGTTTGGCTTGCCACCCAATCTGGCTGCCAGATCAATTGGGTCATTGATCGGAACGGTGCTCAACTTGAGCTCATCAAGCGTCTGTGAAGCCTTCTCGAATTCGGTTGGATCCAGAACCTGAGAGCCTGGGTCAACGAATGGGGTGGGTGTGGCTTCTGAAAAGCTGAACGGGGTTTCCAACATGGGCATCCCTGTGGATATAATGTTGCGCGAGAAGATCACAGCCCCACCAAGAATCACAAAACACAAACACACCACGCACAAAACTAAAATTGCTAGAATAATCAGCACGATTTTTGTTGAACGATTCATTATCTAACTCACAATTCTGACTGCTGCCTTCAATGAACAACAATCTACTTAGCATTTTACCCAATCCGGGGGTTTTGCGATACAGATTATCTAAGGTTCATCAGGTTGTGGATGGGTTGCCCACCTTACAAGCTGGGAAGTCTGAGGTGTTAGAATCAAATCGTGACGGATGACAATTTACTCAATAATCTGGCAAATCGATTACGCGTCCTGGTAATCTTCGTGGCGATTGCGCTGCTGGTGGTGGGTTCCTCGGTTGAATCGGTCAATCCCCTGGATGGATTGCGCAGCTACACGCGAGGCGTCGAGTTTGACTTTGTCGAGTGGGAGATCAGCGCGCTTTTCAACAAAGTTGTCAGTGCTTCGCTCAAGGTTGAGCGATTTTTGGATGAGGATCACCAGGCTGAGGTCGTCCTGACCTGGCTGGCGGGAACGGAAAAGGTGATCTCGCTCGAGCAAGACCTGCTCACAGCTCAAAATGACCCCTCTCCCAAGCGCGACTTGTTGGTTCAATCAGCCAAATCCGACCTGGATCAGGCGAAAGCCAGCCAATTACGGCTTGGAAAAATGGCTGAAGCCGTGCTGCAGAACCAGGCAGAAGTGACCCTGGCGAAGGCTGGGTTTGGAGTGGGGGGGCAGATCCTGCCACCTGTGCTCTACCAGGTGTCGGACCTTCCTCTCAATCTGATCATTTCCCCACGAACAGAAATTCGAAACAAGCTCAGCATCAGCCTTGATGCAGGGCTCGACGCGGTTGAAAAAGATGAAATTGAGACTGGAATTTATCGGGACTACGATCTCTCTGCCCTGGTTGAACCTGTTGGTGGGATTGGGGCTTATCCGACGATGGTCATGCGCACTACCAACCTCAATTGGCTGACTGAGACGATTGCCCATGAGTGGATCCACAATTACCTGACATTCTTCCCCCTGGGAATGCGCTACTATCTCAACGATCAAATGCGCACAATCAACGAGACTACCGCCTCCCTGGCAGGCAAAGAAATCGGGTTGAGCTTGATCATTGCCTACTACCCTGAGCAGACTCCGCGTTATTATCTCCGCATGCCAACCTACACCACCGTATTGGCTGAAGGCGCGGAAAAACTCGACCCCTTTGACTTCCGTGCTGAAATGCATGAAACCAGGCTGAGGGTGGATGCATTACTGGCTGAGGGACGGGTGGACCAAGCGGAAAATTACATGGAAGCCCGGAGAAGTTTCTTCTGGGACAATGGCTACCGCCTGCGAAAGATCAACCAGGCATATTTTGCCTTTTATGGTTCTTACAATGACACTCCTGGTGGTGGCGCTTCCGGAGCTGACCCGGTTGGACCAGCCGTACAGCAATTGCGCTCGATTTACTCCGATTTGAACAAGTTCCTCAAGGCGATCCGCTTTGTTGGGAGTTTTGACCAACTGTTGGGCCTGTTGGAATAGCGGTTCCGGCGTGTGTATCTGAAAGGTTAACTGATTGCATGAGAAACGATTTTCTAATTTATAATGGGGAGAACTACCAGCAAGAAGGGACGGCTCAACCAGCTATGCAATTTGGTACTCCTCCAACCAACCCACTCCTGATCGTCATTTCTGGTCCTTCAGGGATCGGCAAAGACGCAGTGGTTGGTTTATTGCGAAAAACGAATCCTGACACTCATTTTGTGATCACGATGAATTCACGTCCACCCAGGCTGGATGAAGTCGATGGTAGGGACTACTTTTTTGTCTCACGTGAGACATTTGAAGCCATGATAGAAGCAGATGAGCTGCTTGAACACGCAAGAGTCTATTCTGACTACAAGGGGATTCCAAAATCGCAGGTGCGCGAAGCATTTGCTTCAGGCAAGGATGTCATTATGCGCTTGGATGTGCAGGGCGCTATGACCATCCGCAATATTTGCCCGGATGCGATCCTGATCTTCCTGACTGCGAGTTCGCGCGAGGAATGGGTGAACCGGTTGTTGGAGCGAAGAAGTGAAAGCCCGGAAGAGCTGGAAATTCGTTTTCAAACTGCGGCGCAAGAGTTTGCCATGATCGATCAGTTTGACTATCTTGTTGTCAACTCTGAACATCACCTCGACAAAACAATCGAGGATATCCAGGCAATCATTCGTGCCGAGCACATGCGCACCACTCCTCGCAGGGTTGATTTATGAGTGAACAAAACCAACCCGAGGCTGGACCTGAACCTCATTACCAGCCAGATCCAACACGCCCCGAAACCTCCCAGGATAAACCGAAAACATCAAAGCGACCCTGGCAATTGGCAGGATTTCCGGTGGTCACTTACGTGCTCCTGGCTCTCACCGTTGTATTTTATATCGTCCAACAGGTTTTAGAGCGCCTCTACGGTTTCGATCTGCTCTTCGCACTATTTGGCAAAATAAACACGTTGATCCTCGCCGGAGAAGTGTGGCGGTTATTTACACCAGCACTGCTGCATTCCAGCTTGATTCACCTGATGTTCAACATGTACGCGCTCAGTATTCTCGGACGGCAGATTGAGCCATTCTACGGCAGAGGTCGCTTCCTATTGCTTTATTTGATTGGCGCTTTTGGCGGCAACGTGCTCTCCTTCGTCCTCAGCAGCTTCAACTCACTCGGAGCTTCTACGGCGATTTTTTCGCTGCTTGCGGCTGAGGGCGTCTTCATATGGCAAAACCGAAAAGTATTTGGCAAGCAGAGCCAGGGAATCCTGATGAACCTGGCTTTTGTCCTGGTGCTCAATCTCTTTTTTGGCATTTCACCAGGAAGCAACACGGACAATTGGGGGCATTTGGGCGGCTTGCTGGCTGGATTCTTTTTCGCCTTCATGGCTGGTCCGTTGTTGGAGTTCCGCAGGCAGGAAATTGGCGTACGGTTGACTGATAGCCGTACTAAGCAGCAAGTCGCTTTAGCAGCGGTGATGGTGTTGGTTGCGTTTGTGGTGATTGCCGCTATTCCTTTTTTGACCCGCTAAGCAGAGAAGCATGAAATTACTCGACCAAATCCAGAAAGTGGATGAAGAAATATCGGCTCGCCTGGTTCTCAAAAAGGAATCCGGCCTGGGTCACACACTGCTCGCCCTGGTTGGGCACAGCTGTGATTCCTGGTATTGGTTGATTGGGCTGACGCTGGTTTGGTTTTTTACAAGAGGAACCGTCCGCACGACGGCTGTACTTTGGGGGCTTGCACTGGCAATCCTGGCTGTGGGAGTGCTTGGGATCAAGTTCCTGCTGCGCCGCCCACGCCCTGAAGGCAAATGGGGCAGTATCTATCGTGTAACAGATCCACACTCCTTCCCTTCGGGGCATGCCGCCAGGGCGATGACCATTGCTTTTCTAGCGTTGCAGTTTGGTAATCCGCTTTGGTTCTTACTAGTGTTTGCTTGGGCAATCCTGGTGGGTTTTTCAAGGTTGGCTCTGCGACTGCATTACTTCTCGGATATTTTGGTGGGTTGGCTTGTTGGTGCACTGAGCGGCACCCTGGCATTAAAATTTCTGCCGGCTGTAATCCAAAAGCTGCCGGAAATTTTTCCTTTTCTGACCTGAATGTTAAAGTAAACTGACCCCGGTCGGGGTCAGTTATCGGAGAGTAATGGGTTAGGCGAGGATCAGCGCGCCCATGGCAGGGACCGCGAGATCAACGATTTGTTGTTGTTCCACAGTGATGTGTTCATCACTGAGTTGGTCCTGAAGTTCAACGCCGTTTTCATAGGCATCGCCTGTTTCCAGGTTGAGTTTGACTGCCGCGTTAGTATTATTCAAGACAACCAGCACCGTGTCCAGTTCGTCCCGGCGTAAGTAAGCCAGAACACCATTCTGTGCATAGATGGGCTCGTAGGAGCCTGTTCGTAAGGCGGGGATGGCATGGCGGACGGTGATAGTCTCTTTGATGGCGTCCCGCAGTTCCACATTCCAATCCTCTTCGCGCCAGGTAAAAGCCTTGCGGCAGAGGGGATCCCTGCCACCATCAAGCCCAATTTCGTCACCATAATAAATGCTTGGCGCGCCGGGGTAAGTTAGGACGAAGGTGTACGCAAGCCGGAGTTTATCGACATCGCCGTTCATCAGGCTGAGGAAGCGGGGCATATCGTGGCTGTCGAGGAGGTTGAGCTGCGCGTAGGCAAACTCTTTTGGATAAATCTCGAGCAATTCACTTGTGCGGCGGGCAAATGCCTGGGCGTCAAGCGGTTTTGGATTGTCGAGCCCCATCATGCCTTCAGCGAGTTTGTGGTCAATGTTCTCGCCGCCAAAAAAGCTCACTGCAGCGTGCGAAAGCTGATAGTTCATGACCGCATCGAACTTCTCGCCCGAATTGAGCCAAACCTGGGCTTCTGTGGGAACTTCCCCGACGATGTAGGCTTCGGGGTTCGCAGTCTTGACCACGTCGCGGAACTCTTCCCAAAAACCTGGTGTCGTAATCTCGAACGGCACATCCAGTCGCCAACCATCAATCCCCTGGTCGACCCAATAACGGGCAACGTCCATGATGTAACGGCGGACAATGGGATTTTCAGTGTCCAACTTCGGCAGGGCGGGCAGGTTCCACCAGCAGTCATAATTGGGTTTGCCCTGGTAGGCATTCAACGGAAAGCCATGAACCTTGAACCACTCGATGTAGGGTGAATCCTGACCGCTTTCGAGGATGTGGCTGAAGGGGAAGAAACCTCTGCTGGCATGGTTGAAAACACCATCCAAAACGATGCGAATTCCTCGCCTATGAGCTTCATCAAGCAAGATCTTAAAAGCTTCATTGCCGCCGAGCAACGGATCAACCAGGTAATAATCGTGCGTGTGATAGCGGTGATTGGATGCCGATTGGAAGATCGGGTTGAAGTAAATCGCGTTGATGCCGAGGTCTTCCAGGTAATCCAGCTTCTCATATACCCCCATCAAGTCTCCACCTTTAAATCCGTGGATAGTCGGGAGGCTATCCCATTTCTCAAAAAGACCTGGCTTTGTTACGTGTGAGCTCCAGGCGAACCGGTCGGGGAAAATTTGATAAAAGACGGCGTTCTTGACCCATTCGGGGGTTCGGTTGTTGTAGTCTGTCATGTTTCCTCAAAAAGTTAGAAAATATAGTTGATGCATATACTATTTATTATACTAAAGGCTGTAAGTTTCGCCATAGCATTATCGAAGGTATAACAGCTTGTTAATGATTTCTTAGCATTAGTTGGTATTTCAGGTCGATTTCTGCGCAAGTTTCTGGCAATGAGTCTCGTTCTGTGTACCGTGGGAGGGTTGCAAGGCTGCTGGTTTTGAATTATCCTTTTAGCGGGAATGGTAAAGTCCCGGTGGGCTTCCTGGTCTTCAAAATCAGTGTCGGGTCGGAAAGAGCCGTCGTGGGTTCGACTCCCATCCATTCCCGTTTTTTATGGAAACAACATGAGAAAAATCAGACCCCTCACTTTGCTCTTGCTGTGCCTGCTGATCGTGGTCAGCGCGTGTCAGCCAATTACCCCCACTCCGACGCTCGCTCCGACGCGCACACCCACTCCACTGCCTCCAACGACGACCCCTGTGCCGACCAGCAAACCCACACTCATAGTGGATTTACAATCCCTGCGGGGCAAGGAAGTCAAGGTAGCCTATCCCTGGATCATGGATCAAAACCGTGTCAATCAACTTTTAGATGACTTCAACCTGACCAACACCTGGGGAATCCAGGCAGTTGGTGAATCGTTTGAGAGTGATGATTCATTGGCTGAGGCTTTAAAACAGGGAGATTTGGACGCCAACGTCCTGATTGGCAGGACTTACAATTTGCTCGATCCACAAAACCAGGTTTCATACCTGGATTTAAACAATTACATCAACGACCCGACTTGGGGAGCCTTGACCTCGTATCGTTCCGGTTCTCCTTTTGAGGCTTTCGCGCCTAAACCAAACGATTCCTTGCCGCTTTTCTCTCTGCCGGTGGCTTATGATGCAGGTTTGATATACTACCGAACCGGTTGGGCTACGGAACTTGGTTTGGAAGGCATCCCACTCGCGTGGGACGATTTTGCAAGCCAGATGCAGGCTGGGTTAAGCGCCAACATTAATGATGATCTCTGGGTAAATAATGGCACCGGGGGTCTGCTGCTTTCAAAATCCGTACTATCCGCACAAAGCTGGTATGCAGCCTATGGCGGGACCTACTCTCTCGAAAACCAGGTTTTAAAGCTGCAGGACACCCCGTTGGACTCTTCTTTTCGAACTTTGAAGCAATCCTTCGTGGATGACACCTCCTGGGTTGGCCTGGAACCCACTCCTTACCAATATTTCGTGGATAAATACGCCCTGGCGTATGAAGGTACCCTGAGCGAGCTCAATCAACAGGTGGAATTCCTCGTAGAAAAGAGAACAGAAACCAACTGGGAAACGATTCCCTACCCGACAACCGATGGCAAAGGTTCCATAGCTCTGGAATCGATCAGCGTGGCAATAAACTCCGCCGATACTGACTCGGCTCTGGCTGCCTGGTTCTTCGTCAGATGGCTGCTACAGCCAACCCAACAGCTCAGATTGGTTGATCTTCATGGTCTTTGGCCTGCCACCGGGCATCCTGCCCAGGTTGCGGCTGATTATGCTGCTTTTCATCCTGCCTGGGCGTCAGCCCTGAAGGATGGCGTCCACCTGACGCTCGCACCTGAAGCAGCAGCCTGGGGTATTAACCGTTACGTTTTACAAGATGCCTACATGCGCGTTTACGGTCTCGAACCAGAATACTTCTCGAGCATCATCGATGTCCTCAAGCAAACCCTGTCTGAGTATCCTGCGAGAAAACCTTGAGCGCCAACCCTGAGGTAAAAATTTACTCCGATGGTGCCTGCTGGGGAAATCCCGGACCAGGTGGCTGGGCAGCGATCTTGATCACGCCCGGGCATAGCAAAGAATTAAGCGGAGCTGAAACTCAGACAACCAACAACCGGATGGAGGTCACTGCCGCGCTTGAGGGATTAAAAGCTCTCAAAAAGAGTTCAGTGGTCCATCTGTTCACAGATTCAAGTTACCTGGTTAATGCTGCCACATCCTGGCTGCCGGGTTGGAAAGCCCGCGGCTGGAAGCGAAAAGATGGCGTTTTATTGAACGCGGACCTGTGGCAGGAGCTTGACCGCGAGATGGCAAAACACAAGGTAAACTGGACCTGGGTGAAGGGGCACGCGGGAAACCGTTACAATGAACGGGCTGATGAACTGGCTACTGAGGCTATCAGAAAGCTCAGACTTTGATCAGGCCGCAGGATAGCCGATTTCGGCTAAGGTAGCTCTCAATTGCAATTCAGTTGCCGGGGAGTCGAACTCCACAGTGACGGACTTGGTAGCGAGGTCTACATCAACCTTTGTAACGCCTTCCAAAGGTTGGAGTGCCTTCTGGACGTGCATCACGCAGTGGTTGCAGCTAATATTTGGAACAGAATAACAAATTGTATTCATGGTAAATCCTTTCGTGTGATCTGATTTTAGTAGGGACAGAATGAATGTCAACATCAAACCTTAACCAACAAATATTGAAAGATGCCAAAGCTTTTTTGCTGGACATGGATGGCACTTTTTTTCTTGGTGATACTCTCTTGCCGGGTGCCCTGGAGCTGCTCGATCATTTCAATCAGCTCGATTTGCCTTTCTCTTTTCTGACAAATAACACTTCCCGCAGCAAGCAGGATTACGTTCGTAAGTTGGTCGGTTTGGGAGTCAGGGAGCAGGATGCCCGTGTCTTTACCGCTGGTGATGCCACGATTGCCTATTTGAACAGACACTACCCGGGAAGTAAGGTCTTTTTGCTGGGAACGGCGAGCCTGGAAGAAAGCTTCTGCATGGCGGGTATTGAACTGACTGATGAGAATCCAGATATTGTTGTGATCGGTTACGATACCAGCCTGACCTACAAGAGATTGAGCGACTTCTGTCTTCTTGTCCGCCAGGGATTGCCCTACATCGCCACCCATCCGGATGTGAATTGCCCATCGCCTGAAGGACCCGTGCCGGATATCGGCGCGATGATGAACCTGGTGGAGGCTTCCACGGGGAGGAAAGCCGATGTGGTTATCGGGAAACCTAACCCGGGGATCGTGGAGGCCCTGGCTCAGGAGTGGGGACTCAAAGCGGAACAGATTGTGATGGTTGGCGACCGGCTCTACACAGACATTGCTCTCGGTCAGACCGCAGGGGTTGGAACAGTGTTGGTTCTCAGCGGCGAGACAAAGCCTGAGGATTTGGAAACTTCAATTACCCAACCGAATATAGTTTGTGATAACCTGGCTGATCTGCTCAGGTTTCTAATATAATTATTTGATACACGGAGGAGTTATGGAAGAGCTAGGTGAAGTTTTTGGATTAATTGGTTTGATCAGTATCATTTTCTTGGTTTCACGCCCAATCTTGCAGCTGGTGGTAGAGCAATTACGTAAACGCGGAAAAGCATTGCCTCCCTGGTTCAAAAAGGTATTTCAATTTATCAACAAGAACCATCGTTATGCCGGATTCCTGGCTGTAGGAGCAATTGCGGTGCATTTTGTTTTGCAGTTTACAAACTATGGCAAGGTGCCTGTTGCGGGTTTGGTTGCAGGAATGGCCCTGGGAATCCAGGCTATTTTGGGTCTTGGGCTGACTAAGCAAAAAGACAAGGAACGCCGCAAGAAAATGGCATTGATTCACCGCCTGTGGGGAATGTTCATTGTTCTGGCGGTATTGACGCATCGCTTGAGTTAGAGTTTTTTGATGTGTGAGGGGAGCACGCTGGGGGGATTTAGCAAACATTTTTTCAGTTTCAGAGGCGACTTGTACGTCGCCTCTATCTGTTACATATTTATCCTGCTAAGTTCATCGAGAGTAGGGGCACGGCACGCCGTGCCCGGGTTGGGTAGCCACAGGGGGCTACCCCTGCACAACATTGATTTCAATAATTGCCTGGAAATTTAAATAGAAAAGGCGACGATGGGATTTGCCTAGTGCGCGTTTACAGCTAAACCCATGCAACAATCCCCGGTAGGGGCACGGCATGCCGTGCCTGTTGCGGATAACCACAGGGGTGTAGACAGGTATGATTGTTTACACATTATCCGAGGTGATAGTCTACAGCCTTAGGGCAGACACGGGGGTCTGCCCCTACGATGGATACCTCTCAATGGAGGGGTCACCCCCCGTGGTGACCCGTCACGATGGCAAAAACGGGGTTACCTCTACGAACCAAGATGATCTGTTTGATCAATAGAAGGTGTAAACAATCACCCTTAACAACATGAAAACCATCATTGTCTTGATAAGGGGGCTACCTCTGCACAACATTGATTTCAATAATTGCCTGGAAATTTAAATTGAGAGAGGCGACGATGGGATTTGCGAAGTGCGCGTTTTCGGGTAAACCCATGAAGTAGGGGCACGGCATGCCGTGCCTACGGTGGGTAAACAAAGGGGGCTACCCTTCCACAATCTTGGTTTATTAAATTGCTTGAATACTTAAATAAAAAGAGGCGACGATGGGATTTGAACCCATGATGAGAGTTTTGCAGACTCTTGCCTTGCCACTTGGCCACGTCGCCGTAAAAACAAAGCTGATATCGCTTGCGGTATCAGCCTTGAAGTAAGCGGGCGATGAGGCTCGAACTCACGACCTTCTCCTTGGCAAGGAGACGTTCTACCAATTGAACTACACCCGCAGGTTTGATTCTCAGCCTCTTAAGGACCGAAGTTCACAGATTTTAGCATAATCAAAATTAAATGTCAACAGGTTTACTGATTTCAATTTAGAGGAAGTCACCAGGTAGTTTAGGTAATTAATATTTCAGTTATGAGACTTCCAAGGGCAGTGTCTACCCGGAAAATACCCGACCCTGAAAAAAAGTCGGGTATTTTCACCAGTTCGCGAATTAACGCGTGCACAAAGGCAGATAAATCCGTTCCGCCTCCCCGATGGTGACGGTTTGGGATAGGCTGGGGATGCCGTTCACGAACACGGTCATCACGGCTGGACCTGGCTGGCCCCACCAATTCGTGGATACCGTGAACGAATTCGTGCTGAACTGGCGCGTGGAAAGCCAGATCAACTCGTCATTATCGAGCCGCCTAAGGCTGACCAGCGGGTAATTGTTCGCGCTGGAAGACGCAGTCCCACCATTCCCCTCCGCGTACCCCACCCCGCGCAGTTGGCTGCCCGTAAATGTTGCCGCATCCTGTAATAAGCTGATCCCTGCAGGGTCAAATGAAGGTCTCCAACTGGTTTCGTAACCAAAACCGGGATCGAAAAACTCAGCATTCGAAGAGCCACTTCCTTCACCCCCATAAGCCATCGCCCGCCCATCAACCAGCGTTGTCAAACTCAACTTTCGGCGAGAACCCGCCATATCATTTATTTCCTCAAATTGCGAAGTCCGCCAATCGAACAAGAGCGCGCTCTTGAGGGGCAAATAGGTGCCAAAATCCCCATTACCACCTGCGATCAGCACCTTTCCATTGTTTAACAAGACTGCGGCATGCTGTGTGCGGTTGGCAATAGACTGGCTGGTCTGGGTGAAACTATTGGTTACGGGGTTGTATATGTCAGCATTGTTTGGAGCATTGAGATGAGATCCACCCACTAAAAGCACCGAGCCATTGGGTAAGAGCGTGGCGGTATGCCAGACACGATTTAGACTTAACGTATTGGCTGTGTTCATCCAACTATTAGCGAGCGGATCGTAAACTTCTGCCTTATCAGTCTCACCGCCTGCCACCAACACGCGCCCATCCTTGAGCAGCGTGGCAGTATGCATTTCATGAGCGTATGAAGGGTTAGCGGCAACGGTCCAGGACCCTGTTTGGGGGTTCCAGATCTCAGCAGAGCCATTGGCAGATTGCCCTCCCACAACCAGCACGCGTCCATCTGGCAGCAGTGTGGCAGTGGGGTGGAACTTGGCATTAGCCATATCGGGTAGTGTTTGCCAGGTGTTAGTTTGTGGGTTGTATAGCTCAGCCTCTTTTAGCCAATGCCAGGCGGCACCATCGTAATTCTGACCACCTGCAACGAGCACTTTGCCATCCGGCAGCAAGGAGGCGGTATGATCAATGCGATTAGCAGCCATGGATGCCGCATAGACACGGCTGTTGTCTGCGGGATTAAAGAGAATTGTGGTGTTAGTGTCAGAGCCGTTGTAACCACCCGTAAGAAACACGCGCCCGTCCAGAAGCTGAACAGCGCCATGTCGTTGACGTGCGAAAGTCCCAACACTGAGAGATGTCCAACTTGGAGTCGCATAGCTATAGCGGAACACTTCAGCTTTGGGTATGCCAGATTCGTCCTGCCCGCCAATGACCAGGACTTCCCCTGTTGGGAGCAAGACTGTCGCATGATAAAAAATCGTGTCGTTAAAAACAGTGGAAACTTCACCACTGGTAGCCGGAAGGTTCCCGGACTTGCTGTTCTCTGAAACGCCATAGACCAGCCCGCCAATCAACCTTGTTTCCCCGTCAGGAAGCAGGGTGGCAGTGTGCCCGCTGCGGGGCTCAATATTAAGACCTGCTGAGAAGGTGTTTGTTATTGGATCGAAGTATTGTGTTGTCAACACATCATTGCCGTTATACCGCCCACCCGCGATGAAAACCCTTCCATCATGCAGCGCATTGGCTGTGTGTAATTGGCGTGGTATGAAGCCATCAACAACAGTCCAGCTATCGTCTGTAGGGTTATAAACCGCAGCCAGGTTGTTGGTTGCACCTCCCGCTACCAGGACACGGCCATCTTTCAGGAACGTAGCGGTGTGCGACTCGAGGGCATGAGGAAGTGGCGCAACTTCCGTCCAGGTATTGGCTGCGGGGCTGTAAATCTCAACCGAGGCAAGTGGTCCTGAAAGATCACTTCCCCCAATA
Source organism: uncultured Anaerolineaceae bacterium (assembly GCA_964409045.1). GTDB lineage: Bacteria > Chloroflexota > Anaerolineae > Anaerolineales > Anaerolineaceae > Mesolinea. The sequence goes on from CAYPBU010000009.1 coordinate 25,833, forward strand.
ACCAGCACTCTGCCATCTGCCAGGAGTGTCGCTGTGTGGGCATATCGCGCGTTGATCATGTTTGCGATGGGCTGCCAGGTTTGGGAGACCGGATTAAATGTGAGGGCTGATTGCGATGCTGCCATCGCTGAATTGATACCGCCCACGATGAGTAGCCGCCCATCGGGAAGCAAGGTAGCAGAATGACCCATGCGGGCTTCTGGCAGTGGGGCTGCTGTTTTCCATTCTCCAGTCCCAATATAGTAGTATTCGACGCTATTAGTAACCAGATTGCCTGTTGTCGCCCCACCCACAACCAACACTCTGCCATCCAATAACAGCGAAGCTGTGTGGTAACTGCGAGGGGTTGCCATTGACGCAACCTGCACATATCCCTGGACAGACTGTAAACTCAGGTCTACTCCCGGGTCGGTCTGGGCAGAGGACCTGACTGTTACTCCGCCTGTGAAAACCAACACAAGTATCAACAAAATTACCTGGAGACTTTTGAGTAGATTGTTTTTCATTCGGATTTTCCTTTCCTGAGTGAGTCAATGTATAGTGACCTGCCAGGCGACAAGACATCGTCCGGCAAGTTTTCCGGTGATCCAGGTCGGGTATCACTTCCAGAGTAGTACTCGGCAAAGAAGGGTCAGGGAACAGATATACAAAAAAAGAGAAACAGATTTTAAAGTGATATTTGAGAAAATCAACGATACTATACCACTATTGCAGTATTTTTTATCGGAAATTGCGTCGTTATTGAGATAACTTGATGTCAAAAATTCGCTTTTCAAACAGCAGCAGATATTTTATTGGCAAACTAATCAGGAGCTGCCAGGCTCAAGTGGTTTTTCCGACCAAATTCAATTCCAAAGGATAGTTCAAAATCGGGTAATGCGATAAAATCATTGATACAACAAAACACGGAGGACTTTCTAATGAGCAACACAATTGATGATCTGAAAACTGCCTTTGCCGGCGAGAGCCAGGCGTTCCAGAAATATACCGCCTATGCCAAAAAGGCTGCTGCTGATGGTTTGCCCAATATCGCCAAGCTCTTCGAGGCAACCGCCCAGGCAGAACTAATCCATGCTGCAGGTCACCTGAAAGCGCTCGATAAGGTTCAGACCACCCTGGATAATTTGCAGGATGCCATCGACGGTGAGACCTACGAATTCACCGAAATGTATCCTCCCATGCTCCAGGAAGCTGCGTCGGAGAACCACAAGGCAAGAGTGATGTTTGGCTACGCCGTGGCTGCCGAAGAAGTGCATGCCGCGCTTTACCAAAAGGCACTCGAGGCTGTTCGCGAAGGCAAAGACCTCGAAGTTTCCGACTTTTATCTCTGCCCCATCTGCGGCTATATCGAACTGAACGAACGCCCCGAACGTTGCCCGATTTGCAACACTAAAGGTGAAAAGTTCTTACAGTTCCAGGTTTAAAGAAGATCTGGTTGATTTGAACTACGCGCGCCTGCCGTCCTTACGGTAGGCGCGCATAATTATGATCTTAGTGGGGTGATTGAACGGAGCGGGGTCTGCTGGGGCTTTTCCAATGATACTTTGGGCGTAGCCGGTGACATCCTCCGGAACCGATACCGTCTGGATCACTTCCAAAAAACCATCCGAGGTTAATTTACCGACACTTTCCATCAAGGCATTACCAGACAGAAAGAGTGCGTTATTAATTGCGACCAAATAACCCTCATGCCCAACCAGCGGTCGCACCTTGTTCACCAAGGTGTGCCAGTTTTGCAGCAAGTCCACTTTGCCGCGCCGGGTCTGGGAAAACAAGGGAGCGTCCAGAATCACGCAGTCAAACAACTCGGACTGATTTTTGAAGCCTGCCACCATCGGGTAGAAATCCTGGCTGAAGATTTTCATCTCACCCTGGAACTGGTTTAAAGCGAGCGAGCGTTTCGCCACTGCCAGGAAGTTGGGGTTGAGATCCGTCTGGACGACTTCCCTTGCGCCGCCAGCCAGGGCGGCAATGCCGAGTGCGCCGGTATAGGCAAAGCAATTCAGCACACGCGCGTTTTCCAGATTCTGGCTAAGCCAAAGGCGCAAGTTGCGCGTGTCGGGGTAGAAGCTGCAGTCCTGGTTGAGCCGGAGATTCAGGGCGTAAGTCACCCCATTTTCATGAATGGAATCGCTTACTTTTCCACCCAGAATCAGCTTACCATTCCGTTCCTCGGGCACTTGGGAACGACGCTGTTTGAGCAACACGCACTGGCTATCAGGCAGGGTTTGCATTAAAAATTGTGTAGCTACTTCGTGTAGATTAGTACGTGTTTCCGCCTGGCGTTCGTGATCAGAGATGACCAGCGTGCTACCAAACCGGTCCACGGTCAGACCGGGAACGCCTTCATAGAATCCGTTGAACAAACGCAAGGCGTTGGTGGCGCTTAAAGTGGGGTCTTTCAAGCGGAGTTCCAGGCAAGTTCCCAGCGTTTTCAGCAAGTCAATATGCAAAAATTCGGGTTTACTATCCAATAAATTGCTCATGGTATACAATTGCCTTCGAACTAATCTTATCATCAGAGAGAAACCATGATCCTCGAAAAATTTGCCCAATTCAACCCAATCATCCAAGCGCTTATAGGCACCGCCTTTACGTATGCCATGACAGCGTTCGGCGCGGCAGGAGTGTTTCTTGGTAAGGAACTCAACCGCAAGTGGCTTGACGCAATGATGGGCTTTGCGGCGGGCGTGATGATTGCCGCGAGTTACTTTTCCTTGCTTGCACCTGCGATTGACATGTCTGGGAGCCTGGGTGTGCCAGCTTGGCTACCAGCTGTGATTGGTTTCCTGGCAGGGGGCGGATTTCTCTTGCTGGTGGATAAGCTTCTGCCGCATCTGCACCCTGGCGAGAATAACCCGGAGGGCGTCAAAAGTTCCTGGCAGAGAAGTGTTTTGCTGGTTACCGCCATCACACTCCACAACATTCCGGAAGGGCTCGCGGTTGGGGTGGCGTTTGGAGCTGCTGGTGCCGGCATTGAGGGATCAACACTCAGCTCGGCGATCGCTTTGGCATTGGGCATCGGCATCCAAAACTTTCCAGAGGGGATGGCGGTTTCATTGCCGTTGCGGGGTGAGAACCTCAGCCGCAGAAAGGCTTTTATGTTGGGGCAATTCTCCGGGCTGGTAGAGCCCATTGCGGCAGTGATTGGCGCATGGGCGGTTTTGTCCATCCGCGGTTTGCTGCCGTACGCCCTCGCATTTGCCGCAGGCGCAATGATCTACGTGGTGGCGGAGGAATTGATCCCTGAAGCGAAACGCTCGGCAGGCGATCACTCCGATGTACCGACGATCTCAGTGATGGTTGGGTTTGCGGTGATGATGCTGTTGGACGTGGCCTTAGGCTAAGGTTTTTGCCAAACCTGGTAGAGACCCAGGTTGCCTTCCTTGCCGTCTGAAAAGAATTCATCCTGAAGGACCAATCCCTGAGATTCACCCAATTCCCTTAACTCAAGCGGAGAGAAATGGTGGACGTAGCGCAGCTTGGCTGGCTTGCCCGGGTCCGCCCGCCAATCCATTAAGAGATCAGAATTCTCAACTTCTTCTGCCCCTGGTTCTGTCAGGTTCCAAGGAACAAGGTGTTTTTCGAGGCGGGGATTTCCCAGCACTTGCCAGCAGGAGAGGAAAAGGCGTCCGTTGGGACTGAGCTTGCTGCTGATTGTAGAAAAGAAATGCCGGTGCAGATCAGCACCAGGCAGGTGGTGGAGCGTGCCGAAGGAACAAATGGCATCTGCCTGGTTGACCAACTCCATCCAGTTCGCCTCAGCCAGCGAGCCCTGGATGAAGGCATAACTTCCGGAACTTGCATCTTGGGCGGAAGCTTCCGCCTGCTCCAGGAAGTAAGCGTTTTCATCAACGCCAATGTACATCCCACTAAAGCCTCTGCTTTTGAGCAGTTCCGCCAGGTTACCATTGCCGCAGCCAAGGTCCAGCACCAGTTTGGCTTTCAAGATCGATGGCAATAACCTCTGCACGCCGGGCTGGACGCTGTGGCGCGTCGCAGCGAATGACTGCGCGTAGGTGGCGTAGAAATCCTGGTTCAAACGCAAAAGTTTCTCGATCATTTCAGGTTGCATGTGTTGATTTTATCAGCAACTTAGGCAATCCCAAAACAGGGACTGTCCGTTTAGGCAGTCCCTGTTGGTAGGAAACTAGTAATTGTTACTTGATAGTTAAGGGCAAATAGGCTCCATATCCGGTGTAGGTGTAATCGGATCTTGGTAGGAGGTAATCACCATAATGCAGATTGGCAAAGTTCGTGATGAACTGTTGGAATGGTGCGGTGACAGTTGCGTCGAATTGTATTTTTATATTGGCAGTTTCAGTTCCTTCGATTCGAAAAGCCAAATCCAATTCTGTTGGACCAATAACCGTCCACGGCTGCCACTCGGTGCCGTAACCATAACCACCACCCGGGTTGATAAACTGGGCTGTGTCTATGTTGACTGTGTCAGCTGCCTGTCTGCCGTATTGTCCTCCGCTAGTAAATTCCAGGGTAGGATAGAAAATAAGCCAATAGTGACCTGCTGGAAGTAGTAATGGCTCATCGAGGACCAACTGAGTATTTGACGGTACTCCACTGTAGCCATTTGTTATGGTGATCTGTGGATCTGTTGGAGGAAGTGAAAGCGCCCAAATTGGCAGCGCTCCTGCGCCCGAAGGATCACCGGCAGGCACTCCAGCATTGTCTTCGTAAATCATGAAGGTCAAAGCAGTAGCATTAAAAAGCGTGGTGAACCCATTCCAGCCATATCCCGGTACAAAAATTGAATCTATTACCCAAGGGCTCTCCGCGACAAAATCATCTGCCAGGAAGGATGAAAAATCCGGATAGTCAGAAAACTCCTGGTCCACATAAGCGTTTGTATTGACTGAACTGACCGGTTGGTCCCACAAGACTGTGTTGATTGTGTAATCTTGCGATTCCGATTGCGTTATTGCAGCAGAGGCTCCGCTGTTGGAAGTGATTTCAGTTGACGTGGAAGTTCCCGATTTTTCTGCGGGGGTCCATCCTGTCGTCTTCCCCGTCGGAGAATATTGCCACCAGATCATCCTGTCGGTCGAGGAATAGCCATACTCGCCCATATCTGGTGTAACGGACAAACTGCCAGGCACGTAATCAACACCATCAGGAAGGTAGTCGGTGATCATTGCCGTATCAGTAATCGAAGGATTGCCGACGGAAATAGTGTAATGGATATTTTGACCAGGGAAGGCGATTTCTGTAGCTTGCTTGACCATTCCAGGATGAACACAAGCAGGGCAGATGGTATCAACGCTTACATTTGCGTTTCCTGAGGGGTTAAAGCTACCAACTGAACCGCCCACACTATAGACTTTATCGCCCAGAGCCACAGCCGCGGTCCGATATGGAGCAGCGGTTGCGAGTGCACCACCTTCACTCCACACTCCGGTATTGACATCGTAAAACCATGTTAGGGTTGTTGGTATCGAATTGAATGCTCCTGCCACGATCCAAAGCTGCTCCCCAGACGGTGCCACGCGTTGGGTATAGCCCATCCCCCATAAGCTTCCAGGGAGAGCGCCAAGGTCTGCGTTTTCAGCGTTCCACGCTCCAGCTGAAAAATCGTAACATTGGGTTGATGTCTTTTCAACGCCGGTGACATCGACTCCACCTGCTACACAAAGCAGTCTGTGAGAATCTGAGGGTCGGGTGAAGTGGAAGGCTGCGTGAAAGTCGCGAACTGAGGTGAAAGTTGGCAGTGGAGGCAGCCAGGAATTCGCAAGTACATCGTAGACATACGTCGTTGCAAGTTCGCCACCTCCTGGTACCGTCGCCCCACCAGTCATGTAGCACAGCCCGGTTTCGGCATCCGCGACCCACGAGGGAGACCAGATGCCTGTGTAGGGAGGAGGAGTGCCACCTGGGGTCTCCTGAGTCCAGGTGTTTGTGTCCATGTTATAGCTCCAAAGACCGGTGTATGCGCCTACTGTATCACCATAAATAAAGACCTCATTGTTCATCTGGCAGCCAGAGCGAGGATACCGGGATCCTGTCCAAGGCGGGCCTGAAACGGGTATTGGGGTCCAGGTATCAGTGGCGGGATCGTAATTGGTGACATCGGCTGTTGGTCCATAGCCTGCGATACTCCAGACTTTTCCGTCATATCCAGCCAGTACGTTGTCCATCAGTGCGATAGGGTTGCTGAGGATTTGCTGCCATTCATTCAATTCTGAATACACTTCGTAATAAATTATTGATTGGTCCGAATAGGTACCATTAGACACGTTTACAGTGGCAATGTAATCTCCGTCATCCGCGCAAATATGGGGGTCAAGGAAGACGTCGAAGTTGGTGGTCACACCATCGGCCAGGGTGATCTGATTTAGTCCATAAAAGTCACCCGCGAAGTTTTTGTCGTAGGTGATATCGAAGGTAGCTTCAGCCCCGGTTAAATTAGTAATTTCCAGAATGTGAAACTGGTTTTCTCCATGGCAGCCTGATGTAACAATCTGCTCCGGGGTCAAAATGACCTGGGGTTCCAGTGAACAGACTGGCACAGCCGCGACGGGAGCAACCATCTCATCACAAGTATTCTGTCCTGCAGGTGTGTAACCATCGCTACTACATGGGTTATGGGGCGCGCCTCCATATCCATCCCCATCAAAGAACCATGACACAGGTGCTTCATTAACGACACCAGATGGAGTCACATCCACACAGTAGGTAGCCACACAATGGTCTGTGGTGCTCTGATACCGTGGATGAGCAATGTTGACTTCATAAGGCGATGTCTGAAAAGTCCAGGAAAAGGTTCCATAGGATCCGGTGTCGCAAGCAGGGGTGCCCTGTACATAAACATTCGAAACAATCCAATCAGAAGGAAATTTGATCCAATTGTTGTACACGTATTCATAATCTGAAGTAAAAGATTCTGATTGGAAACAGAAGGTCTGAGCAGTACCAGGTGCGTAGCATGTGCTCCCCCCGGCAGCAGGATAAAAGGTGACGTTACTTCCTGATAAGGAGCTTATTCCCGGACGATTTATTTCTGGGGTCGGTGCGACTCCGGTGCTTGTTTCAGCGGCTGGAGGTCTTGGTGGATCGAGTTGATCTTCATTAATCGGTGAGGCAATAGATTCTTTGATCGGGAGCAAGCAAAGAATCAGGATCATGAAGACCATGAAAACCTTTTTGGCAGGCATTGTCATCTCCTTTATTGTTTGTGAAAGATAGATATGGACAGGTGGACTCGGGTAAACAGCATTTATTCAGGATGCAAGATACCCTTGATTCCGCTTACGTTAGCATCGCCTAACAAACTTAACAGGACACATTGATCGATTGAACAGTAGAAAAGTATATATTTTTACAATTTTGTTGGATCATAAATAGTATAGCAAAATATTTAGAATATTCAATATCTTTCGGAGGAAAAAGCCGAGTTTCCTGGTGTTTTACTGAAAAAAAGGGGGCTCGTTACCCAAAAAACTTGAAGGTTCATACCTGAAAAAATCTAAACTATTAATCGGCATAAATCCGACATGACTTCCCTGAGGTAGAATTGAAATCCATGACAACCCTTACTGAACGTGAACGCTGGCAACAGAAACGCCAGTATTCTCCCCAGGAACTTGATCTCGCAATCAAAGTGCTTGAAGCCGTGCGTGGGGGGGCGGATGTGCGCCAAGCACTACGGGCAAATCCACTTCCAGAGGGAAGGGGGTTCCTTGCCAAGCATACGCTGGTGGCTGCTTACCGGGAGAAGGTGGAGACAGGCGAGTGGGAAGAGGATCCTGTTCTGCTGGCGAAGATCCGGATGAAGCCGATCCGAACGATGTCCGGGGTGACAACCATCACCATCCTCACCAAGCCCCATCCCTGCCCGGGAGAATGCATTTTCTGCCCAAGCGAGGCAGGGCTGCCACAATCCTACCTTTCTGATGAACCTGGAGCACGCCGCGGTGTTGAAAACCATTTTGACCCTTATCTGCAGGTCAGCTCAAGGCTCAAAGCCTTGCACGAAGTGGGTCACCCAACCGAGAAAATCGAATTGCTCATCCTGGGGGGGTCCTGGTCAGCCTATCCTTCCGACTACCGCGAGTGGTTCATCCGCCGTTGCTATGAGGCGCTCAACGAGGAAAATCCGCTGGACGACCAGGGTGCAGTTCCCTTGGCTGAGGTGCAGGCACGCAACGTCAATGGCGTCCACCGCAACGTCGGGCTGGTAATTGAAACCCGCCCTGACCTGATCAGCCGCGAAAGCTTGCTGGAGTTGCGTCGGCAGGGTGTCACCAAGATCCAAATTGGTGTGCAGAGCATGGATGATAAAGTCTTGCTGCTTAACCGCCGCGGGCACACAGCCGCAGACGCTGAAGACGCGGTCGCGATGGTGCGAGCAGCCGGCTATAAAGTGGTGGTGCATTGGATGCCTAATTTGCTCGGAGCCACCCCGGAAAGCGATCGCAAAGATTTCAAACGCTTATGGCGTGAGGGTGGATTGCAGCCGGACGAGCTTAAGATTTATCCCTGCCAATTGCTCGAATCTGCTGAACTATATCGGTATTGGCTTGCGGGTGAGTACCATCCATATTCTGAAGGAGATTTAATCTCGTTGATCGCCGATGTCAAGCTGGAAGTTCCCCGCTTCTGCCGCATCAACCGTGTTATTCGGGATATTCCTTCTCCCCTGGTGGTGGAGGGCAACCGAAACACCAGCCTCAGGCAAGATGTTGCCGTGCTTCTGCAGCAGCGTGGGCAGCACTGCCAGTGTATCCGCTGCCGGGAGATTCGGTATGGCAAGGTCGACGCCGAGTCGCTGGTGCTGAGCGATCAAGTGTACCTGGCAGGTCAGGCGGAAGAACATTTTTTGTCATTTAACACGCCTGACGATAAAATTGTTGGCTTTCTACGGCTTTCCCTGCCGCTGGAGGAGCCTGTTCCCGTGATTCCTGACTTGAATAAGGCTGCAATCATCCGGGAAGTGCATGTTTACGGGCAATCGCTTGAAGTTGGCTCGGAACAGGCTGGTGCCGCGCAGCACATCGGTTTGGGCACCCAACTGCTGCAAGAGGCTGAACGGATTGCCCGGGATCGAAACTTTGAAGGTTTGGCGGTCATTTCAGCGGTCGGCACGCGTACCTACTACGCCGACCGGGGTTTCGAACTGGGCGAGCTCTACATGCGCATGCCCCTCAAATAAAAAAACCGCTGGAGCACTTCACACCAGCGGTTTCCAGTAATCCGATTCTAACCCTTGCTGTGGGGGATATACGGCAGGATCTTTGCGGCAAAGTTAGCAGCATTGACGGATTGCAGCCAGACTTTTCCGGGACCCTGAACAGAACTGAGGAACAAGCCCTCACCACCAAAGAGAACATTTGTAAAGCCTTTGACTGTTTCAACGTCGTAGAAAACACGTGATTCGAATAGTGCGATATTACCGGTGTCGACCTTGAGTTTTTCACCTGGAGCGAGATCTTTCTCGACCACAGTACCATCAAGCTCAAGGAAAACGATGCCGCGACCACTAAGGCGCTGCATAATAAAGCCTTCACCGCCAAAAAAGCCTGTTTTGAGCTTGGTAACGTAAGTGGAAAGCTCAACGCCGGGAGTGGCGCACAAAAAAGCAGATTTTTGGGCAATATATTCCTTCGTGCCGTCCAACTCCAAGGCGATGATGGCGCCGGGAAAGGAGGAGGCAAGGGTCATCTCAGCCCCGCTTGCGAGAGCAGTGTAGGTAGCCATGAAGAGGGACTCACCGGAGAGCATGCGTCCGAGCCCTTTCATCAAACCACCGCGAACGTTAGTATCCATCCTGAAATTATCGGTCATCCAGGTCATGCCACCTGCTTGGGTGTAGATGGCTTCGTTGGCTTCGAACTGTAAGCTGACTGCAGGTAATTTATCTCCAAACACTTTGTATTTCATAGTAGTCCTTTCACCTTTAGAAAATTGAATAATTCAGCTCGAGGTAGCAAACAATAAACTTGTACAGTTGACAAGTTTTCTCTCAAACTAGATTTTCCTTAACTTTCGCTGACTGGTTTATCACCAGCATTAATTGGATTTGTGTCATCTCCCTTGACAGGATGAGGCACAACCGGGATAGCATAACGCTGCTCAATACGGGTCAGCATGTCCACACGGCGTTGGTGGCGTTCGCCTTCATATGAGGCATTAAGCCAGCCTTCGGTGATCAAGGTTGCCAAACCGCTCGCCACCACTCGCCCCCCCATGCAAAGGACGTTGCTGTTATTATGCCGCTTTGAGAGGATAGCTGAATAGGGTTCACTGCAGGCAGCAGCGCGGATATTGGGGATCTTGTTGGCCGCCATGGACATGCCAATCCCAGTGCCGCAGATCAGAATACCCCGGTCAAACTCCGTTGAGAGGATGGCTTTACAGACTATCTCCGCGATGCGCGGATAGTCGCAGCTTTCCTGGGTGTGGGTGCCAAAATCCTCATAAGGGATCATGCGACTGTCAAGGTAAGCCTTGAGTGCTTCTTTTAATGCCAGGCCTGCGTGGTCAGATCCAATTGCGACTTTCATAGTTACCTTTTTACAATGAGTTGCCGTTATTATACCACATTCCATAATTTGATATTGCAGATAATGCATAACCGCACAGCGTTTCAGAGTAATTTGCCCGACTTGACAAAGCCAACATAATAGGTAAGAATTAAACCGACCGGTCGGTTTAATTACAACAGGAGAATCATGCAGAACAAACAAAAATCACGTGAAAAAATCTTGCAGTCTGCAGTGCAACTCTTCTTGGGGGAAGGCTTTGAAGCGACATCTGTGAACGATATCTGTAAACATGCCGGTGTGAGCAAAGGTTGCTTCTACCACTATTTTGAGACAAAACAAGTGCTATTTCTGACTCTGATGGAGAATTGGTCCAGCCAGGTGATGCAATCCGTTTTAGGTGAACCCATTTCAGGGGTCAGCAACGCAAAAGACGTGCTGATAAAAATGCCCTATCAGTTCAATATGGCTTTTATGGCCGTCCCAAGGGGTTTTCCGATGCTGGTCGATTTCTGGCGGCAAGCCATGGCTGATCCGGCGATTTGGAAAACGGCAGTAGAGCCATATCGTTACTTCATAGGCTTTTTCATGCGAATTATCGAAACCGGTCAGCAAGACGGATCCATTCGGAAAGATGTTGAGAGTGAAATCCTGGCTCGGTTGCTCGTCGCGGTCGCGATGGGTTATTTACTGGAAGCCGCTTTTGACCAAGAAAAAGCAGACTGGTCCGCATTGACGTCGGACGGGCTTTCGCTGCTCCTGGAAGGTATTGGAGGATAAAAATGATTTTGGTAACTGGTGGAGCAGGGCATCTCGGGAACGTGCTTGTCCGTGCCTTGCTTGACAGAGGTGAGGAAGTACGCGTGTTGGTGCTGCCCGGTGAGGATGTATCTTCGTTGGAAGGTCTCGATTGCGAAAAAGTGGAAGGAAATGTTCTCGATCCCAAAGCGCTTCGGTTGGCGATGGAGGGGGTGGACCTGGTCTATCATATGGCGGCATTGGTAGCAATCACTTCGGATAAGTACGAGTTGATGTACAAGGTGAATGTGGAAGGAACACGCAACGTCATCGCGGCTTGCCGCGATATGGGTGTGCGGAGACTGGTTTATACCAGTTCCATCCACGCCCTGGGTCGCCCAGAAGCGGGCACCACAGTTGATGAGACGGTTGAATTTGACCAAACCAATCCTTCGGGTGCCTACGACCGGACAAAAGCAATTGCTTCGGCGCTTGTCATGGAAGCTACAAAAAATGGGATGGACGCGGTTATCGTCCTGCCAACGGGTGTGATTGGTCCAAATGATTTCCGCCGTTCCGAAATGGGCGAGATGCTGTTGACGTGGATGAAAAAGAAGCCTTCAATTTCTACGGATGGCGCATATGATTTTGTGGATGTGCGGGATGTGGCTGAAGGGCACATCCTTGCCGCCTCGTTGGGTCGAAGTGGGGAAGCCTACCTGCTTTCGGGGACCCAGGTGACGGTGAGAGATTACCGTCAATTGGTCCAGGAAGCTGCGGGTATTCACTCACACGAGATCAAGATCCCGGGTTGGTTTGTGAAGTTGATCGCTCCTTTGGCTGAGTGTTTCTACAAGGTCACCCGCACGCGTCCACGAATCACCAGGTATGCCATTGAAACCATTCAGAGCAATTCCAGCATTACTTGCCAAAAAGCAGAAACAGAATTGGGCTATAGTCGCAGACCATTACGTGAGACTGTGGCCGACACCGTTCGGTGGTGGCGGGAAAATGGGAAACATATCAAACCTTCTCTGCGGAAGAGTTCGTTATAAGGTTATTGTTGCGCGGATTTCAACTTTTATCTGCCAGGAGGACCAAATCCTCACTGGCGTCTGCCGCGTAAGGCTGAGCCCCAAGATTTCCGTAGAGTCTGATATTGCTAAAACCAAGCGTAACAAGTGCCTGGCTCAATTTATCTGAAAAGATCGGTAAAAGGTGCGTGGAGGTTAACTGGGTATTCCAGGGAGCGTTAGCTTTTCGATGAAGCGAGAGGATATTGAACTGGATCTTGCCATCCGCTTCAAAGTCGTAAAAACGCAGAAAAAGCCATTCTGTTGTGCCTTCCCAAACAGTTTGTGGCTCCATCCAGCGCTTTTTTTCCCCCATGACCAGGTCAAAATTCCGCATTTGTAGCAAAAGCAAACCGCCTGGTCGGAGAAGATCTCTAAAGTCTATCAGGGCTTTTTCCAGGTCCGCTTCAGACGTCACATGGGGCAGGGAATTGCCCAGGCACAGCACCGCGTCAAACTCGCCAGGCTGCTTGAAGCTTTCGCTGATGTTGCCGAAGCCGGCTGTGCGGAAGGTCACTCTTGCGCCGGCTGCTTTGGCGTTCGCATCTGCCAGGCTGACCATTTCAGGGAAGAGATCCGAACCCGCGACTTCGTACCCGAGGTTTGCCAGGGCGATGGCATGATGCCCGGTGCCGCAAGCAGTATCCATCACCCGAATTAGGGAGCGATCCTCCCCAATCGTGCGCAGTTGCTGCTCCAGAAAAGGGAGTTCGTAGGCCAGGCGGCTCTCCCAGTTGACGAAATAGTCATAAATTGTCGCGAGTTTATCGTACACGCTAAGCTCCTTTTAGGGGTTGGCAACTGGGGCAAAAATGGGTGCCTCTTTGCCCTACTGTGGTTTTGTTGATTGGTCGACCGCAACGAGGGCAAGGGTTGCCGGTCTGCTGGTAGACCTGGAAATGATTCTGGAAATCTCCGCCGCGATAGACCCAGTCTATGCTGGCGCCGTTGGATTCAATGCCGCACGCCAACGTCTTTCTGATGGCTTCCAACAGCCTCGCGGCATCCTGCAGGTCAAGCGTTTCGCTGGATAGCAGGGGGTGAATGCCTGCTTTGTAGAGGGACTCGTCTGTGTAGATATTTCCCAACCCAGCCAGGAAATGTTGATCGAGCAAGAGTGGCTTAATCGCCCGCTTCCTTTCTTGCAGCATTTCGTAAAACCTCGTTGGCGTTAAAGTCGGATCGTCAGGCTCGGGTCCCAAGGTAGCAAACAGGCGTACTGTGTCATTTACGAGCCAGATTCTGCCGAATTTTCGCGTGTCGTTGAAGCTGAGCCGCCAGCCTGTGTTGAAATCCAGCACCATACGGTCGTGTTTTGCGAGGGGCAACTCGTACGGCTCCACGCGGAGATCACCGCTCATGCGCAGGTGAATGACCAGGATCGATTCGGAGAGAGTGATTGTCAGAAATTTGGCTCTACGTCCGACTTCCCGCACGGTTTGCCCTGGCAAGAGAGCCTGAAATGTTTCCACATCCGGTTCTGCCAGCGTTCGGGACCACAATAAGCGGACGCTTTGGACAGTCTGCCCAATTAAAGACGGAGCGCCCCCGGTGCCCCGTCGTAAGTTTCTCGCAATAGTCTCGACTTCTGGAAGTTCAGGCACGACGCTTACTCATTAAACATAGCGCCAACGCTCGAGCCTTCATTTGCACGCTTGATGACCTCAGCCAGCAAAGGACCGATGCTGAGGATGGTGAGACGATCGCCAAAGAAGGCTTGCTGCTCTGGCGACATCGGGATCGTGTTCGTAGTGATAAATTGCTTCACCGGCAAGGCAGCCAGGCGTTCGGATGCGTTAGCCGAGAGAACCGGGTGGATAAACACCACGTATACGTCCTTGGCGCCATTGAGCTTTGCCACCTGCACAGCCTGGACGATCGAGCCACCGGTGTCGATTTCATCATCAATTAGCAAAACATCCCGCCCATGCACATCTCCGATCAGATTCAGCGCCTGGGTGTGCTCTTTGTTGTCGATTCGTCGTTTTTCGATGAACGCCAGGGGGATGTTGAGTGCCTGGGCGTACCGTCTGCCGTGCTTGGCAAATCCAAGGTCAGCAGTCAGTAAGACGGGATTAGTAAGCTTTGGGAGAACCCCAAGCAAATACGGCTTAAGGATGTGGTAAGCGGAAAGGACATCGCCTGGGATGTCGAAGAACCCTTGGATTTGCCCTGCGTGAAGATCCATAGTGATGTAGCGATCTGCGCCGGCAGTTTCCATCATCTGCGCCACCAATTTGGCTGTGATGGGAACACGGGGTTGGTCTTTTCGATCTGACCGCCCGTAACACATGTAAGGAAAGACTAAAGTGATGCGTCCGGCTGAATCCAATTTTAGGGTTTGGGACAAGATCAGTAATTCCATCAGGTTGCGGTGCACCGGCATGGAGGTGTTTTGAATAATGTAACAATCCTGCCCACGTACTGAAGAGTGCAGTTTGACAAACAGGTTCTCATTGGTAAATTCAATTATGTCACGTCCGCAAAGCTCCAGCTTGAGGTTGTCAGCAACCTCCTGAGCCAGGTCGAGGGAAGCTGTTCCGGCAAAAAGGCGGATATTGCCATAGAGCAAACTGTGCAGGGTCTTACCAGAGGTCATATCTAATTGCATTCCTTTCAGCTTTTGATCCAATCTGATTTCAAAACGCTCATGATATGGACGTCGATATAACGCCCGTGTTTATACTCTGCCTGGCGTAGAGTGCCTTCGAAAACAAATCCAGCTTTCTCATATGCTTTTCTGCCTCTTGGGTTGGTGTCGTAGACTCTCAGCCAGATACGGTTTAGATTAAGTTCTTCGAATCCATACCGGCACATCGTCCGCATGGTTTCGGTGCCGTAACCTTGATTCCAATACTCTTTTTCGCCGATCATGATCCCAATTTCAACGGAACGTGCTTTTTGATTGATTGGGAAGAAAGATGTGTTGCCAATCACCACCCATTGATCATCGTTTCCTTCAGGGAGAATTTCAATTATGAGCGCATGCTCATCAATCGGGCGTGATTTCATTTCATCAAACCAGCCCTCTTCTTCAACGGTTCCGATCGGGGCGTATACTTCGAGGTTTTCAACAACTTCCGGGTCATTAACCCAACGCAGAAATTGCGGAATATCTGTTCGTTCAGCGGATCGGAGGCGGAGGTTGTTTCCGTAAAGATAAGGCATTTTTCTCCTATGGCTCCAAGCGGTTTGGGCCTCTGAACAGGTAGACCGCGTCGCGAATGGTCGGGAGATTAAGCATGACCATCAACAAACGGCTTAAGCCAAGCCCAAGACCTCCGTGGGGTGGGCAGCCAAAGCGGAAGAAGTTCAGATAAGTCTGAATTGGTTCCAGCGTCAGACCTTTGTCAATGGCTTGTTGCGCCAGTTTTTCGTAACGGTGTTCACGCTGGGCTCCGGTGGTGATTTCCAAGCCGCGTCCGAGCAGGTCGAAGCTTTTCGTCAGACCAGGGTTATCCTCGTGGAGCATGTGATAGAAGGGTCGCACAGTGAAGGGCCAGTCTTTGACGAAAACAAAATCATGACCGTAGGTGTGCTTGATGTAATCGCCGAGAGCGCGCTCCGCGCCGGGGTCCAGGTCGCCTTTGCGCTCTGGAGGGAGTTTGTAGTCCATGCCTTTTAGTATCTGATAGGCTTCTGCCATGGTCAGGCGCGGGAAGGGGACTGTCGGAACTTCAAAATCGACATCAAAATTCGCTTTGATGGCATCATGGAATTTTGCGTCAATTGCCTGATAAACATATGCCAACCACTTTTCCGTGAACGCCATCACATCTTCGTGACTGTCGATCCAGGAGATTTCAAAGTCCACACCGGTGAACTCGGTCATGTGGCGCGAGGTGAAGGAAGGGTCAGCCCGGAAGACCGGTCCGATCTCAAAAATGCGTTCGAAGCCTGCTGCCTGCGCCATCTGCTTGTAGAATTGGGGTGACTGTGCCAGGTAAGCAGTTCGGTCAAAATACTCAACCTTGAACAGTTCCGCGCCGCTTTCGCTTGGAGTTCCCATGATTTTGGGGGAGTGGATTTCGATAAATCCATTTTCAATCCAGTATTCACGCATCGCCTGTTCGGCACAAGTCTGGATATCGAAGATCAGCCGGTTACGTTCGCGGCGAAGGTCCAGGTAGCGCCAATCCATGCGATAGTCCTGGTCTGGCAGGGTATCGGCAAAGGGTTCGAATGGCAGGGGAAGCTCAGCGTTGTTTTCAATCGTCAGCGACTCGAGTTGAACTTCAATTCCGCCGAGTTTTACAACTTCATTTTCGACGACACTGCCTGTAATGGTCAATGCGGATTCAGTCCCGAGCGCAGAAATGGCTTCTGCCAGTTCGGGATTACCTTTTTTCCAGTGAGCGATTTGCACCAGCCCGGTCCTGTCTCGCAGGATCAGGAATTGCATACTTTTTTGATCGCGCAGGGTCTGCAGCCAGCCCTTGAGGGTAACCTGCTGACCGATTTTTGTCTTCAGGTCTTTTATGTAAGTTCTTTCCATTAGTCTTACTCCGATGATTCCAAAGTGTTAATTCGATTATACGCTAATAATTCGCGAACTGCTTCATTGGGAGATATTGTACGATTTTGGACTTTCCCAATCAGAGAATCGAACAATTCTGCCGGTACATTCTGATTGAAATTGGTAAGCAAACTGGCAAGTAATCGATGGCGAATATTCGCCCGGATTGCCGCCTGATCCTTTGCGTGCCAGTGACCACTCTGGCGCAGGTAAGCCGCATGCGCAAGGATAACTTTGGTCAATTCTTTGGTGCCCTGGTATTCGCTTGCTACTGTTTTCAGCACTGGTGGAATCCACTCCGCAGACGCAGACGTGTTGGACGAGGTTTCTTGAATATCTTCCAGATGGTGTTTTCCGTGGTTGATATTTCGGGCGTGACCCATCTCGACCATGTTCCTCAGGTGCGTGACGCTTTGGTCAGCTCCAGGGCGATCGGCTTTGTTGACCACAAGAATATCCGCGATTTCCAAGATCCCGGCTTTGATGGATTGAATGTCATCCCCTGTGCCTGGGGTGTCAACCACGATGGTCGTATGTGCAAGGTTAACCACGTCTACTTCGGATTGTCCGGCGCCGACCGTTTCGATCAGGATAAAACCATATCCGGCTGCGTCAAAAACCTGGCTGAGGGCTTCGGTTTGCTCTGCCAGCCCGCCAAGCGCGCCTCGCGATGCCATTGAGCGAATAAATATCTGTTTGTCGTCCTGCAAGTCGAGCATGCGCACACGGTCACCCAGGAGCGCGCCGCCGGTGAACGGGCTGGAGGGATCCACAGCGATGATGGCAACTTTCTTGTCCGGGTCTTGTCGGCGCAACTCGCGCGCGATTGCGTTCACCAGGGTGCTTTTACCCGACCCTGGCGGACCAGTGATGCCAATTTTCTGCGCGGAACCCGTCTCAAGGAAGAGGTCTTCGAGTGCAGCCATGCCGGCATCTGTACCATTCTCGACCTGGCTCAAAATGCGAGAAAGGGCAAGCCTGTTGCCCTTTCTCAGCGATTCAATCAAAGCAGAGGTCATGCCTGCGCTTTCACGCTCACAGCTTCACGGATGTCCTTGCAGACTTCGCGTGTGTCTGTGCCTGGTCCGTATATCTTGAATACACCCTGGTCGAGCAAGGATTGGATGTCACTTTCCGGGATGATACCTCCCAAAAATAGCACCACATCCGTCTGTCCGTTTGCACGGAGATCGGCAATAACCTGTGGCACCAGCGCATTGTGTGCACCGGAAAGGATGGAAAGACCAACAACGTCCACATCCTCCTGCAAGGCGGCTTCGGCGATCATTTCAGGGGTCTGGCGCAAGCCGGTGTAGATGACTTCCATGCCATCATCCCGCAGTGCGCGCGCCACAACTTTAGCGCCCCGGTCGTGACCATCCAAGCCAGGTTTGGCAATCAAAACGCGAATCTTTTTCTCGGTCATTGACTCTCCTTTTCGTT
>CAYPBU010000010.1:0-42511 GCA_964409045.1 uncultured Anaerolineaceae bacterium
CAGGAATTTGGAGCGTGGAAAGCGCCGGCTCCTGGGTCCACGATCTGGTCCCGCCTACCCCCGAAGCTTTCATTGAAGCTACAAAGCGTGGTCTCGACATTTCTGACCAAATCTCAAGAGGAATAGAAGAACTAGACCTGGACTCAGTCGACTTGCTCTTAGTCATGGAGCAGGGGCAAAAGGAATCGCTACTTCTCGATTTCCCTGAAATCGCTGACAGGACTTTTTTGTTAACCGAGCTGTCCGGCCCAGCCTATAGCATCCCCGACCCGTATGTTACCAAAGAACCCTATGACGTCATCGCTCAGGAAATCGAAACATTGATAAAAGAAAGCGTCCAAATTATCACCGCGTTAGCAAGTAAATGTGATAACAAAAAGCGACTTTTCGATCTTGAATGATGCTTTAGCAAACGTTTTCCACAATCAGACAAGTCCATTACTAGCTTATGGTCTGGGAGTTGTTGCTTACCAGGTAGGGAAGCAACAACAGTGTCGTTAAATACCTTGCTATCTTAGGTTTTTATCCTCTATCGCCAAACTTTCTCTTGACCTGTTAAAGCAAGCAGCCTTGGGAAAACCAAGGCTGCTACTAGTGAACTAAAACTCATTACTTGGCGTTGGTCTACTCAGCGATGATTAAGACATCGTCAATTGCTGCTTCCACAAGACTATCATTACTTGAATCTGCGGCTTCGATCAAAATATAAACTGTTTGACCAGCAAAGTTATTCAAACTAACATTCAAGGTCAGCCAGCTTGCGTCATCGTCATTACGAGCTCCTACTTCCTGTAAAATTGTTGAGGTGGTATTCCCAACAATTTTTACACGCAGATAATCTGATGTGGAAGAATTAGTGTAGTGCGCCAGGTAGTATCTGAAAGAAAGTGTCAAATTACTTCCAGTTGGTAGGCTGATCTGGGGCGAACGAATACTGGTCAAACCTCCATCCAAATCATATGAACTGGATGAACTACCAGCTAGCGGACCGGTAACCAGATCGTAAGAACCGCTTACGGTGGTTCCTAACTGCTTATATCCGTAGTACGAAACAGTCTCAGGATTAGCTCTCACCCAGGTGCCTGATTTTGCGGTATCGACGCCGTTTGGATTGACTACCCATCCCAGGTTGGTTTCAAAATCATCCCAGAAGATTGTTGTAGGACCTGCGGGATTAACAGTTATTTTCACTGTGGCAGGTAACGATTCCTCAATTCCATCAAACACAACAAATGAAAACGAGTCAGTACCTGTAAACCCATCGTTTGGGATGTAAATTAGATTGGGGATATATCCACTTAAGACACCATTAGCAGGAAAACTGGTGATGTTGAACTGTAAGGCATCCCCATCTACATCCGTTCCTGAAAGCAATACATCCAAGCGTTCGTTCACCCTGGTAGTGACGGTCAGTCCCAACGCGACAGGAGCGTCATTCACTGCTGTGATATTTAGTGATATGGTCGCTGGATTGGAATCCAATTTGCCATCATTTACCACAAAAGTGAAGCTATCGCTCCCATTGTAGTTGGCTGCCGGAGTATAGATTATATTGGGAACGCTTCCGCTCAAAGCGCCTCGTGATGGCGGTGTGACAACGCGGTAGGTAATAGCGTTCGCATCAGGATCAGAACCCGCCAAAGTAACCTGGACGGTAGAGTCTTCTGCCAATTCATAAGCGCGTGCTTCAGCGACAGGGGGATTATTTGGCGTCGTCGCCACAATCAACACATCATCCACTGCAGCTTCAAAGTAGCTTGCGGTGCTTGCATCGGCCGCTTCAATCAAAATCCGAATGGTTTGACCAGCAAAACTGCTGACGTCTCCGCTGTAAATCGCCCAAACCGCGTCATCGTTATTATTCGCACCAAGTTCCTCAAAGACTTTCACTGTGCTATCCCCAACAACATACACCCGGAGGTAGTCAGCCGTTGACGAATTGGTGTAATGGCTAACATAGTAACTGAATGAAAGTGTCAAATCTCGCCCAGTCGGTAATTGAATGGCGGGAGACAAGAAGCTGGTTTTTCCACCATCAAGATCATAGGCTCCCGCAGAAGAACCTGCAAGAGGACCAGTTACAAGGTCGTAAGAACCGCTTACCGTTGTTCCAAGCTGCTTATTACCATAATACGAAACACTCTCTGGATTTGCACGTTCGAAGTAGCCCAAAGTCGCATTATCTGTTCCATATGGATTACGCACCCAACCGAGATTTGTTTCGAAATCATCAAAGAACAACTCTGAAGGACCTGAAGCAGTCACGTTAATGGAAATAACGCCTTCGTTTGAATCACCAACCAGGTCACGCGCGGAAAATGTGAAAGAATCATTCCCCACATACCCAGGATTTGGTGTGTATACCAGGTTCGGAGCAGTACCACTCAGCGTACCATGTTCTGGCAGCACTTTGGTAAAAAAACTGATCAGATCTCCATCTGGATCCATTCCTGTTAACGTTATTGACAATGGTGTATTCTCATTAGTGACCAACGCTTGGTTGAAGACGACTGGCAGATAGTTTAGATCTAAAATAGTTATGGTCACATTCGCTGAATTTGAATTGCTATGCCCGTCGTTCACTCTAAAGCTGAACACGTCGACACCAGCATAATACTGATCAGGAGTGTATGTGACATTTGGTAAGGCGCCCGATATTTGACCGTGCAATGGTGCAACATTGATAGCATATGTCAACGTATCACCATCGATGTCTGAGCCTGCCAAAGTAATTTGAACCGGAATGTTCTCGTTGGTAACAATGGCTTGGGCTTCCGCCACAGGCAGATCGTTTACAGGTCGGACAGTGATAGCAATAACAGCCGTACCTGAAACTAACGTTCCGTCACTAACAGAAAACGTTAACGAATCGCTCCCGTTGTAGTTCAATCCAGGTGTATAGACCAGGTTGGGAACCGTTCCAGACAGTGTTCCATGAGTAGGTTCGGCCACCAAGTTAATTGTCAGACTATCTCCATCAACATCTGAGCCAGCCAGAACAATACTCAGTGGAGTATCTTCATCTACGGTAACAGATTGAGGAATAGCGATCGGCGCATCATTTACAGGAGTAGTAGTGATATTGACAGTCGCAGGTATAGAGTCAGCCTGACCATCGTTCACTTTGAAAGTGAAGCTGTCAGATCCATTGTAGTTGGCTGCTGGCGAGTAGGTGACATTCGGAGCGCTGCCGCTCAATGTTCCATGAGATGGTTGGGCTACAATGCTGTATGTCAGCGGATTCCCATCAGCGTCAGAGCCTGTCAGAGTTATCGGCTTGGCAGTATCCTCTGCAGTACTCACCGCCTGTCCATTGGCTATTGGTGCGTCATTTACAGCTGTCACCGTGATTGTGACTGTTGCTGTGTTTGAATCCAGCGTGCCATCATTCACTTTGAACGTGAAGCTGTCAGGACCATTGTAGTTGGTCGCTGGCGTATAGGTCTGATTTGACCCCGTTCCAGATAAAGTTCCATGAGATGGCTGTGTCACAACGGTGTAAGTTAGAGCATCTCCATCAATGTCAGTTCCGTTCAGGACAATTGCCTTGGCGGTGTCTTCAACAGCAATAACAGATTGGGGTTGAGCTACTGGAGTATCATTCACCGGAAGTATCGTGATGGCGATTGTAGCTTCCGCCGAATCTATTAATCCATCATTAGCGATAAAAGTGAAGCTGTCGGTACCATGGTAGTTTGGCTGAGGGGTATAAAGCAAGTTTGGCACCGTTCCAGAAAGAGATCCATGAGTTGGGTTTTCTTTGACAGTAAACGTCAATTGGTCATTTTCTGGATCAGAACCAGTCAATGTCACTGCCAGAGAAGTATCCTCATCAGTTGAAACGTTTTGGTTGTCCGCGACTGGTGGCTCATTAGTCCTGGTAACGGTAATATCAACTGTTGCTGGAACAGAATCAAGACTGCCATCATTCACAATAAAAGTGAATGAATCATCGCCAACAAATCCAGCATTAGGTGTGTAGACTATCGAAGCACCACTACCTGATAGGCTTCCGCTTGACGGTCCTGTTTGGACAATGAATGTAAGCGGTGAACCCTCAATATCACTTCCGGTCAGTGCTATAGGAAGAGGAGTTCCCTTGGATGTTACCAATTGTTGGGGATCCGCAACAGGCGTATCGTTTACTGGGGAAATGTCAATTGTAACTGTTGCGGGAGCCGAATCGACTGTGCCATCATTCACCACGAATGTAAATGAATCTGTGCCATTATAGTTTTCTGCTGGTGTAAACGTGAGGGCGGGGGCTGCACCGGTCAGAATTCCATGAACTGGTTGTGTGATCACCCTATATGTAAGTGGGTCATTATCCGCGTCCGAGCCGCTTAAGGTGATAGAAAGCGCAGTATCTTCCGCCGTACTCAGCGATTGCCCAATAGCTACAGGTGCGTCGTTGACATTGGAAACGCTGATAGAGACCGTTGCTGGAGCAGAAGTCGCAGTCCCATCGCTAACAGTGAATTCAAAGCTATCAGCTCCAACATAGCCTGAATTTGGTGTGTAAGTCAAATTAGGAGATGTGCCGCTTAGGGTACCATGTGAGGGAGGTGCGCCAACTGTGTATGTTAATGGGTTGCCATCAATATCTGAACCAGAAAGGGTAATACTTACTGGAGTATCCTGAGCAGTTCCGATATTTTGAGGAATAGCGGTCGGTGCGTCATTTACTGGAGTGATGGTGATGATCACTGTCGCAGGCGCAGAGTCAGTCTGTCCATCATTTACCTTGAAGGTGAAGCTGTCCGAACCATTGTAGTTGGCTGTTGGCGTATAGGTTATATTCGGAGCGCTGCCGCTCAATGATCCATGCAAAGGCTGACTTACAATACTATAAGTCAGCGGGCTTAATTCTACATCGGAGCCAGTCAAGGTGATCGACTTTGCAGTATCTTCCGCAGTACTCACCGCCTGCCCATTGGCTACTGGCCCGTCATTCACCGCCGTCACCGTGATCGTGACTGTGGCTGTGTTTGAATCAACCGTACCGTCATTCACTTTGAAGGTGAAGCTGTCAGATCCGTTGTAGTTCGTTGCAGGTGTGTAGGTAACATTCGGAGCGCTTCCGCTTAAAACCCCATATAAAGGTTGGCTAACAATAACATAGCTCAGAGGGTTTCCATCTACGTCCGTTCCAGTCAGCACAATTCCCTTGGCGTTGTCTTCTGCTGTGCTTACCGATTGGTTATTGGCCACTGGTGCGTCATTCACAGGAGTTACTGTGATGGCAACTGTGGCGATGTTCGAATCCAGCGTGCCATCGTTCACTTTGAAGGTGAAGCTGTCAGACCCATTGTAGTTAGCAACAGGGGTATACGTAATATTTGGAGCGTTTCCAGTAAGGCTGCCATGTGTCGGTTGAGCCACGATGGCGTAAGTCAGGGTATCTCCATCGGGATCGGTTCCGGTCAGAGTAATCGGTTTGGCTGTATCTTCCGCAGTACTTACCGCCTGTCCATTGGCTACTGGTGCGTCGTTCACAGCTGTTACAGTTATCGTGACAGTTGCTGTGTTTGAATCAACCGTACCATCATTGACTTTGAATGTGAAGCTATCCGACCCGTAGAAGTTGGCTGCGGGCGTGTAGGTCTGACTTGAACCTGATCCAGATAGAGTGCCATGGGCTGGCTGAGTCACAATCGTATAGGTCAGCGCATCCCCATCAATGTCAGTCCCTGTTAGGGTAATCGATTTGGCAATGTTTTCAGGTGTGCTCACCGATTGTCCATTGGCGACCGGTACATCATTCACGGGCTGTATGGTTACATTTACCGCTATCGTGTCGGTCAAACTTCCGTCAGAAACCTGGACAATAAAGGAATCTGGTCCATTATAGTTAGAAGTCGGTGTGTAAGTGACAACAGGAGAGGCACCATTTCCGCTCACAGCCGCATTTCCATGAGATGCGATACTCGAAAGAGACCAGGTTAATGGGCTTCCATCTGGATCAATTGCATCAATAATGACAGCAAAAGGTGTAGGATTGCCGTCCTCAGACATGACCACAGAAACGCTGGCGCCTTGAGAAATAACTGGCGCTTGGTTAGCTTGACCTTCCACGGTCAAGAAAATGGCACTGATCGCACCCCAGTTATTTGCACGTACTGCCCGCATGGATCAGGCATAGAAACACCCACTCTTGATGCACAAAAGGCGAAATCATTATCGAGGGTACCCCTGAATTGTGTTTGGTTTGCGGCTAAATACCATGCCAACCACCCTTGTGTCACGCCCCATTGATAACTCCCTGACAGGTTTTGCTGATCTTCAGACAGATCCGCGATAAAAGAAAACTCGGCTCCGTCGAGTGTAAAGAGGCCTTCCGCTATCAGACCGCTTACAGAAATAGTTCCGTTAGCGCTTTTATATGGACCCGTGCCTTCTCCTACAAAAAACACCCACTCCCCCGCCCAGCCAGTCTGCTGCGCCTGAGTACTGGTTGGTGTGGCAGTTCGGGTCAGCGTCGGGGTGGCCGTTTGGGTTGGTGTTGCGGTTTTGGTTTGGGTTGGGGTCGAAGTACGGGTTTGGGTAGCTGAAACCGGTGTGGCTGACTTAGAAGTCGCAGTTGGCGATTGAACGGGGGAAGTTGAAGTTGGGGTCAACACGAAGGCTGCCGTAGCAGAAGCAGCCGCTGTTGCCGGGAGCTCACCGGCTTTGGTTGGGGTCTCAGAAACCGCTGAGGAAGCTTGTGGTTGCGGCGTTTCCTGTAAAGGGGATTGCGTGGGTTCTCCGGGGGTCTGAGTGGCGCGAGTTGGTGAACCAGTCGAAATCTCCAATGGCTGAGAAAAGTGAGATCCCCGGGAGTTACATGAACTTATGAACAGCAAAACACCACATAACACCACGATGAGTGGTGTGAAGGGCTTGATTTTGTTTGGTCTACGCATAATCAATTTTCCATAACTGCCAAGCAAACATACACGAATTAACAACCTCCCTATTTCAGTTTATTATAGCCAAGTGTTCTCCGTTTTTCAAGTGCAATCCATTTTCTCAATTCTCATTTTTTCGGTACAATAGGGTTATACAAAATGGGATTTTGGCATAATTTTGATGGAAACGATTGAGAACTTAGACGGTTTAACCGCCTTGCTGCGCCTGGTCACGCCTGGTCTTTCCGCGGACCTGCGCTTCGCGCTTGCCGCGCAATATGATCCTCCCCGTTGGGATGCGCTGATCGCGGAAGCTCACAAGCAGGGTGTGGCGCCGTATCTTCACACCATTTTGCGAAGGCCAAACTTTGCCAAAAAGCACGAAACGGGTCACACAGAGCAGCTCCGCCAAAGCTATCTTTTTATAGCCGCCCAAAACATGCTCACTCTACGTGATGCTGAGATCATCCTCACCGCCTTCCAAAAATCCGGAATTCCCGCAGCCGGCTTGAAGGGAATCTTTTTACTTGAGAACGTATACGATGACGTCGGCGCGCGCTCGATGAACGACATCGACCTCTTGGTCCGGAAGCAGGACCTGCCACAGTGCCTGAAACTGATGCGCGAACTGGGCTACGAAACCATCTCCTGGTTCAACCTGGCTGACGAAAACATTGACACCAAGCACGTCCCGCCGATGACAAAGCCGGGCGGAACTGCAGTAGAGCTGCACTGGACACTGCTCGAGGAAGACGAACCTTTCACGATTGATGCTGACGCGCTTTGGCAGCGAACCGTCCCCGCAACACTTGCCGGGGTAGACGCGCTGGCTCTCGGCATCGAGGATCTGATCTTGCATCTCTGCCTGCACCTGACTTACCAGCACTTTCTCAAGTTGGGCTTGCGGGGTCTGTTGGACGTCGCGCTTGTCATTCACAATTTTCGCCCCGAGATCGACTGGCAGAAACTCGTCCGGACTGCGCAATCCTGGGGCGCGGAAAGGGTCACCGCGCTGACGCTCAAATTAGTCGAAACGCAATTGAGTGTGCCAATCCCCGCTGAGGTCATCACTGCCCTTGCGCCGCAAGGAATCGAGCCCAGCCTGCTGGAAGAAGCACGCCTTCAGCTGCTTGAGCGTGCTCGGTTTGAGGACCATTTCACCCCCGACCTGGTGGAGATGTCCGCCAAAAAGGGATTGCTTGCTAAGGTGAAAATCGGGCTGCAGCGTGTTTTTATCCCCCGCCTAGCGCTTGCCAGGATCTACAACGTCTCGCCCACCTCGCCGAAAATACTGTGGTTCTACGTAGAACGCTTGAATTACCTGGTCAGAAGCTATGGCAAAACAGTTTTGAGATTACAACGTGGAGAAAAGGGAACCGAACCCGCCCGCCAAAAAGCCGAGATCTCGAAATCCTTGCACGAATGGATGAAGCCCCACAATAAGTAGTCGTAGGACAGGTCATCGTGCTCGAAGCGTATGCGTAATTCAACCTGACCTCAAATATATGCAATCATTAAGGTCTTATTCTTTCGTTCGTGATTTCGGCTGGAGCAAGCCCCAGCCCTACCCTGGTACCCTATCTTTGTTCAGCAGTCGGTCAGGTCATTGTTTTCGAAGATTACGCGCAGCCTCCCCGGTTGTTTGATCAGTTCGTGATTACGGCTGGAGCAAGCCCCAGCCCTACCCTGGTACCCTATCTTTGTTCAGCAGTAGGTCAGGTCATTGTTTTCGAAGATTATGCGCAGCCTCCCCCGGAGGTTTGATCAGGGTTCAACATGACGTCGGGAACCTACTTTTGTTAAGAGCTTGTTTGCAGTCGTTTCGTCAGGTTCAAATGAAGAACCTGACCTACACACTCCATACAGCAACACTGGCGGAGTGCACACGTGAGGTGCATTCCCCCCTACAACTAATTTATGACCCTCTTAAAACCCCACTTGATTTTTCGGAGTAAGTTGAGTAAGGGTACGAGCTTTTCACCACGAGAAAGCAGCGCGATCAGCCACTTTTCCGCACCCAAACCCAGGTGGTGTTCTCTGCCATCCCTTTCAACACGCGTGACCCGACCCAAGACATCCTCGGCCGAAATCCAGCCATCCCCCCCAGAGCTAACATTATCCGCTTTGCAGAAATATCTTCCCTCCGAAATTCTCACCACTCGATGGGCGAGCACCCTTCCATTTTCCGGGTGAGTGAATGCCAGCACGTCCCCTAAATGTATCGCTGCTTTATCGACTGGAGCAACAAAGATCTTATCCCCGGAGCGGATTAACGGCGACATACTCTTGCCAGGAGCATTGAAGCAAATTGCATTCCCCAATTCGGTGGCGCATCGAATCAGACTTGCCAAATCCTCTGAATTAAGCGTGTGTTGGGTAATCTCGGTAGGGTGATCCATCCGCGTAGCCTAATTCTGGGGCACTTCCCGGCATGGATTGGGCTGAATCGCAGTCGCCCGGTTTCCACAGAAACCAAAACGGTTTTCTCTCGAGCCGACGAATGTATCCGGCGAATTCATCCGCCACCAGAAACTGCCTTTATTCGTGGCGGTTTGCCACTTCCCCTCCACCTGGCTGCCCTCAGCAAAAATCTCACCCTCGAAGGTGAAGTCGATCCCTTCAATTTTTGCGCTCGCGGTCAGCTTTACGTCATCGACCTGGACAGTTAACTCAGCAGGCGTGTAACCCCCGTTGGCGGACTGATACCAGATGTTCCATGCGCCGACCCATGAGGGGATGCCGAGCATGGCAGTCGGTGATTGGGTCAGATTCGTAGTAATGGTGGGTTCGGGTGCTGCAGGGGTTGTTCCGGCGTTTCCGGGATAAGCAGACGGTTGAGGATTCGCTACCGTGGCGGTCAGAGTGCCACCTGGAGAATCGGTTGCGAAGGATTGCGAGGCTTCCGGCGTTATGGTGAACTCGCTGCTGAATGGTGGAGTCTCTGCGACTATTTCAGTTACTTCCGGGCTGATTGGTTTTTGCAGGGTTGCCACCACATCCCCCTGAAAATGCTCCACATCCGGCTGCCTCCTCTGACCGCATCCGGTTAGGAGGAAAAGTAAAACCAGGATGAAAAACAATTTCCGGTTCATCAATTTGGATTTTATCATGGAAGAAAGTTCACTTTTCTGTTGGGTGTCCTGGAAAAGTGGCCCGGATTTCGCGTCTATGGGTCACCGCAGAGCTTTGACCACGCTCTCAACCACCCAATCCTGCTGTTCCTCTGTCATGCCCGGGAATAGCGGCAGGGTCACCTGCCTGCGAGCGACATTCTCAGTCATCCAAAGCTCCTCACCATCCTGGCGGTAAATCGCAAATTGATGCACAGGTGGGTAGTGGAAACTGGTCTGGATGCCGTCCCGTTTCATCGCCTCCCGAAAGGCTTCCCGGTCAACCCCCTCTGGCAGCAATACAGGGAAAATATGCTGGCTGCTCACTCCGCGCTTCTCAGAAAAAGGCAGTCCCAATGACGGCGCTTTCTCCCGCAAAGCCTGGCGATACCGACCCACGAGAACTTCCCGTCTGGCATTGCCGGCTGGTAGCTTCTTGAGCTGCTCGCGCCCAATCGCCGCACGGATCTCATCAATGCGGTAGTTATAGCCCAGGTCCACCACGTCGTAAGTGCTGGCATGCCCTTTGAAACGATCCCACGTAAGTGTTGTCATTCCATGTGAGCGCAATATCCGCACTTTTTCCGCCAGGCGATCGTCATCGGTCACCAGCAACCCTCCTTCGGCAGTAGTCATGTTTTTGTTGCCAAAGAAGCTGTAACAACCCACGTCCCCCCAGGTTCCAAGCGCTTTGCCATCCAGGCTCGCCCCGATGGCGTGAGCCGCATCCTCGATAACTGCCAGCCCGTATTTATCGGCTATGCGCAAGATTTCATGCATGTCGCAGGCGAATCCAGCATAATGCATGACCACGATGGCCTTTGTACGCCCGGTGATCTTCTCTTCGATTGCTCGCGGACTGATGCACAGCCAGTCTTCGCTCTCAATATCCGCGAAAACAGCTTCCGCGCCAGTATACCGAACAGCATTCGCGGTCGCCACGAAGGTCAACGAGGGGACAATCGCTTCATCCCCCTCGCCCAACCCCACCGCCAGGCAAGCCAGGTGCAATGCGGCAGTGGCGTTATTGACCGCAAAAGCATGTTTGGCGCCCACGTAAGCAGCCAACTCGTGCTCAAAAGCCTGGGTTACTTCCCCCATAGTCAGCCAGCCTGAACGTAATACCTCAAGCACGGCATTTTCTTCCTCAATTCCAAGCTTTACATCCGCCAGTGGTACACGCCATTCCATAGTTACTCCGCTAAAAACTGCGATCGCATGCTCTCAAAATCTTCATTTGCTGCGAGATAGTCATCCTGGTTGCCCAAATCGCGCCAATAACCATCATATGGGAAGCACATTACGGGCTCATTCGCTTGAAGAAGTGTATTTACCAGGTTCGGGAAGTCGAAATACTCGCCCTTGGGAATGTACTCCAGCACTTTTGGCTCAAAAACGTAAATTCCCATACTCACCAGGTAGTTTCTGGAAGGTTTTTCTATGTACCCACTCACCCGGAAAGACCCCGCATCATGCTCAATTACCCCAAGGTTGATCTGGTGCGTTCGTTGGTGGCTGGCAATGGTACAAACCGCTTTCTGTTCTTTATGAAAGGCGATCAGTTGATTGATGTTGAGCAAGCTCAACACATCGCCATTGCCAACCAAAAAGGTCTCAGTTAACCCATCTACAAAAGCCAGTGGACCAGCCGTACCAAGTGGCTTTTCTTCATACGCATAGGTAATTTTCAGGTTGTAACGGGAGCCATCTCCAAAATAAGCTTGCATCAGGCTCGCCAGATGCCCCACTGCCAGCGTCACTTCGCTGATGCCTGCCCGGCTGAACTGACCGAGGATGACCTCAAGGATAGCCCGATCGCCAACCGGCATCATTGGTTTTGGTAAGATGTGCGTATAAGGTGCAAGCCTGGTTCCCTTGCCGCCCGCCAAAATGACTGCTTTCATAATTTCCGCCTTGGTTTAGTTTATGGAAATTATACAATTGAATTTACAAACCGCGCATGCGTTTTGTTGCGTTTTCTGGTCCTAAACGCCGTAGTCTTCAGGCTTATAGGAGTCCAAATGCGCGCTGATCCATCCGACCGTGCGCCTTAAGCCTTCTTCCATTCCAACTTTGGGCTGCCATCCCAGAGCCGCCTTCGCCTTGCGATTGTCGGAAATCAGCCGCATTACCTCTGATTTCTCCGGGCGAAGTCGACCTTGCTCCACCTGGATTTCGGGGGTCTTGCCCATGATCTTAAAGATTATCTCAGCCACCGCCCCGATGCGGATCTCCTCACCCGTGCCGAGGTTGTAGGTTTCGCCATCCCAAAGCCCTGCCTGCCCGGCAAGCAAAAATCCATCAACAGTATCGTCCAGGTAGGTGAAATCACGGATAGCTTCAAGGTTGCCCAATCGCACCACATCCCCGCTAAGCACCTGGGTGATGATGGTCGGGATGACGGCGCGGTTGCTCTGACCCGGCCCGTAGGTATTGAACGGTCGGATGGTAATCGCCGGCAAGTTGAAACTGCGATAATAGCTTTCCACTAGCTTATCAGCTCCAATTTTGCTGGCGGAATAAGGCGACTGCCCCTGCAGGGGATGATCCTCATCGATTGGCACTCGCAAAGCTGTGCCGTAGACCTCGCTGGTGGATGTGTGTACCAGCTTCGCCCCCACCTTGCGGCATGCCTCGAGGATATTCAGCGTCCCGATCACGTTCGTTTGGACCGTCTCGACCGGGTGCACATAAGAGTACGGGATGGAGATCAATGCTCCCAGGTGGAAAATGATGTCCGCCCCTTTTGCGGCTTGTTCGACTGCGCTATTATCGCGTATGTCGCCTCGGATGATCTCAATGTGCTTTAGGATTTCGGGGGCGAGCTGCTTGAGCAAGCCGATCTCAGCACGGGAGGTATAGCGCACGAAGGCACGCACACGCGCGCCTTGAAGTGTGAGTTTTTCAACCAGGCGGCTGCCGATGAAACCGCCCGCCCCTGTAACCAGAACGTTCTGATCGAACCATTTGTTTGTCATGAAGATTCCTGTGTAGTGATCTTTTTGATTGAGCGCTCCAGCACTTTTACAAGGTCCGGAATCACGACAATTTTAGCATCTGTCGCTTCGCAGAGTTTGGTGATACGCTCGCGTTCCTGTTCGGAGTCGTTGGAAATGGCATAGAAGATCAAGCCGACCTGGTATTTTTCTGCCAGCATGGGAATATCCTCGGTCGCGCCAAGGACTCGTACCCCGTAGGTTTCCATATTACGCTTACGAGCATCGTCATCCACCATCCCGATGATACCAAAGAGACTTGAATACGAGCTGCGTTGAAGCAGCCAGATGGTCATTTCAGCCAGGCTTCCCGCGCCAACGATCAGGATACGTTCAGCAAAGGAGGACTTGGAACCGCGCACGAGCAGCCAGCGGTTGGCAAAGCCAGTAAATAGGCGGTCTCGAAACCGTACAATGACAAGGCCAACCAAGGTGGTGATGCCGATCAGCCAGATCAGGCTGAAGGGTAGCCAGGGATCTTTGAGCCAGATTCGGGAGACCCCATAAAGAACCACCATGGTCATGCCTACAGAAATCGCGAGATCGACCACGTAGGTAGGGTTGGCGCTGCGCCAGTTGACCCGGTCCAGACCAAGAATGACATTGATCAGGCTGACAAATATAGCAATGGCTAACGACATGAGCAGGTAATTTTGCCAGCCGAGATTGATGACCGCGCTGATGCGCCAAATCACCCCCGAAATGCCAACAGCGAAGGCGGTAATGACCATATCTACGAGGAACCAAGAGAATATGCGCCTGAAGAAGAGGTAAAAAGGGCCGCCAAAGAGCCAGCGCTGATTGAAAGAGGTTTTACGCAGGACAGGCAGAAGCGTGAGCGTGGTCATGGCGATCACATCCAGATCATTGAAGATGCTGCTATTACGCACGTAGAGCTGATCAAGGCGGATTTTGTTGGGGAGGATGGTCTTGAGATACCCATCCATAAAGCCGGAACCCTGCAGCAGATTTTCCTCATCCCGGTAAATGACGGAGGCAGGACTTGTAATTCCCGGGCGAACTGCAAGGACTTCCGCTTTGACCTCCTCAGGCCAGCCCTGGGCGATTTTGAGGTCTTCTGGACGGGGACCAACAATGCTCATCTCGCCTCTGATCACGTTCCAAAACTGAGGAAGTTCGTTGATCTTGGTGTCGCGCAGGTACTTACCAAAGGGTGTGATGCGATCATCGTCTTTTGCGGTAACAGGCGCACCACTGTAGCTGTGGTCGTCCTCGTACATGGTGCGGAATTTCAGGATCTTGAAAGGCTTTCCAAATCGACCCATGCGATCGCCCTTGAAGAAGACCGGACCTGGAGAGTCATGCTTGATCCGTAAAGCGATGTAGAGAAAAATTGGCGACGAGAAAAAGAGGATTATACCAGAGATCAAGATATCGCCAATACGTTTGAGAGCCGACATCAAAGGTTGTCGTCGAGCTGTGTGTGAAGGCTTTGAGTCCTCGTCTAAATTTTCAAATAATTGCGCTTCTGAAGCTTCTGGCATCCTTCCCCTTTAGTTCAGTGATGAAAAATTACAGATAATTGACTAATAAATATGGATATAACCTTAAAAATAATACTACAAGCAGTCCAAGCGGGCAAGGGAAACTCAGGGGTACCAACTGTGATGAGACATAAGTCAGCAGAGAACTGAGATTTCGGATGATTGTTTTATTGTGAAAAAGTCGGTTTAGTTATTGAGGATTTGACAAATATAGATACCAACTTATTGCCGAGGCAGTGACGCTGTAGTAAGACTGGTGCAATAAAGATTAGTTGTACTGGAGTTGAACCACGGAAAAATACCTGGCCTAAAGGTGAATTGCTTATTCTTGGGAAGCTCAGATCCAGTCAATATTAAAAAACATCCTATTTAAATATCAACGAAAGATAAATCAAGATAGGTTTTAATAAGCTAAATTCAAAAGGACCGATATCACATACAGGAACGCCATCGCCGTTACCATCGAGGGGACGATTGTATCCACGCTGATCAAATAAAGGACAGATAGTGGGACTGCCGGCATCGATGGCGGGACTGCCTGGTAGAAGGGCATGAGTGAGTGTGGGACCCCCATTATCCTGCAGAGGACCTAGTAGCGGATCGTCCGATAGATTTCCCTCGCCGAGGTAACCACCCTGTATGATACTGTAGGAAGCATTGGCCGCTGTGTTTCCAGAGATGGCATCAGGAGTATTACCCCAGAGAATGGAATTGATTATTGCCGGCGTGCTGTAAGAATTGTAAATTGCACCCCCCTGCTGAGAGGCTTGATTGCCAAATAGGAGAACGTTGGTCAATACAGGGTTGCTGTTTTCGGAATTGTAAATACCAGCCCCAAGAGGAGCATTATTGCCAGAGATGGTGAGATTAGTGAAGGTTGGACTGCTGAGATTGTTGTAGACCGCACCGCCGCGCTCGAGAGCAGAATTCCCGGCAAAGGTGATACTGTTAAGATCAGGATTACTGCTCGAATTGTACATGCCACCGCCAAACGAATCTGAGGAATTTTCCGTGAAGGATACCCGCGAAAACGCGGGATTAGAACCTGAATTAAAGATGCCACCACCGAGATTCTGGGCATAATTACCAATAAAAGTGACATTGGTCAGGATCGGATTGCTCTGATAGTTATAAAGGCCTCCACCTCGATCAAAAGCCGAGTTATTTGAAAAGCTTACATTAGTCAGCACAGCATGAGACGCATTATTGTTCATGCCACCGCCACCTAAGCCAGCTGTATTACTATCAAAGGTAACATCTATTAGAATTGGGTTGCTGCCAATGCTATAAATACCGCCACCATATTGGTCACTGCTATTTTCTGAAAATAAAACATCAGTCAAGGAAAAAGTATTTCCAGCATTAAACATCCCACCCCCATATTCGCCAGCAATGTTGTTGTAGAAATTTACGTCGGATAAAGAAACGTCACAGTTTTCGATACTATACATTCCTCCCCCACGGTATGTGGCTGTATTATCCTGAAAGGTGACATTTTCAAGGATAGGGCTACTGTAGTCCCAGTTATATATTCCACCGCCA
Source organism: uncultured Anaerolineaceae bacterium (assembly GCA_964409045.1). Lineage (GTDB taxonomy): Bacteria > Chloroflexota > Anaerolineae > Anaerolineales > Anaerolineaceae > Mesolinea. Next base: position 16,041 of record CAYPBU010000010.1, read on the forward strand.
TAACCCGCTGAATTCCTGGAAAAAGTTACATTCATGAAACTTGGAACACCTCCAGAATTTGCAACAGCACCCCCATAGACGGAAGACGTATTGTCATTAAAGGTGACACGATTCAATATTGGGAAGCTGCCAGAATTGAACATCGCGCCCCCATATTCCACAGCTTCATTATTGGCGAATGTCACATCAGTTAGAGAAGTATCGCTCAGGTAATTATATAAACCACCTGCGCGCAGTCTGGCTGAATTATCTGAAAAAGTGACGTTCGACAAAATTGCATCACTTGCGTTGTTGTTCATACCGGCACCAGCGTTGGCCGTGTTTTGAGAAAAGGTGACATCACTCAGTACCGGTAAACTGCCCATGTTATACATTCCACCGCCTGAACCAGAGTCATTCAGAGAAAAGGTCACGCGGTTGAGGTTTGAGCTGTTAGCATATGTAAACATTCCGCCACCAAAATCATTGGCAGAATTTCCGATAAAAGTGACGTCTGCCAGGGAGGAAACACCATCATATTCATACAATCCGCCACCACGCTCCTGGGCAGTATTGTTGGTAAAAGTAACACCAGAGAATGTCACATTCCCAAAGTAGTCGTACAGGCCACCCCCACGAAATTGACATGAATTGTTAGAAAAGACAACTTCTGTAAAAGAAGGATTACCCCGGAGATTGTAAACACCGCCACCATAACCAGCGAAATTATTAGAAATGGAAACCTGATCGACGGCTGGATGGCTTCCAACAAGATACATGCCTCCGCCTCGATCGTAAGGCGCTTCAGCACTAGCATTTCCAGAGGTTATTGTAAAACCATCCAAGACAGTGGTTGCAGCAAGGCTGTTTCCGGTTATGACATGGTAACTGTTGTCACTTGAATTTCCAGAAATACCAATATCACCGCTCAGGATGGTTGGATTGATCTGCCAATCATGTTCGTCCCAGGTTCCTCCACCAGCAGGGAAGCCTCCAAAAATGGCAATACCGGATTTCAGCGTAAAAGAAATGGTGCGGTCAGTAGAAGTGGTCGGTAAGTATGTGCCAGCGGCTGCCCAAATTTGATCTCCGGCAACTGATCTGGATATTGCAGACTGCAAATCACAGGCTTGAGCCCAGGAAGAGCAATCACCTGATGTGTTGGGACGTGCATAGAGAATCTTAGCATTGACCACAGGGAAAGGACTGGCCTCAACCAGGTTGAAACAGGTGAGCCAGAGCGAAATGCCCAAAACCACAAAGACTAAGCCAAGAATTACTTTTTTACTTTTCACAATCCTCATCAATGATGATTGAGATTTCAGCTCTTGGCAGAAGGCATAAAAAAGGAGGTCAAGAACATTTGCCCTCCTTACTTGTTACTCTATTTTTAAAACCAATATATCAAGAACAGAACTTCAACCTTATAACATCAACCAATTAGAGTGAGCATTATACCCCGAATCAATTTCTTGATGATTCCTAATAACAAGCGAGCGTTCCAATGATTGACCAACTCAAGCATGGAATTATTACTTTACCGCTCCTAATTTTGAATTGCCTTAGGAGCAGTTGAGTGATAAAAAAACTCACCGGAGGTAATTCGCATAAAATCTCGGATTTATTCAAATTTTAAGAATTAGGATTAAGGACGGGCACCTTTCCTACTTTATCCTTCCAGCGATTCCAAAACTTGAATAAGCCTACAAGAAAGCCAAGACCATAACTGAAGTGGATAATCGCAAAGGCAAGCGGGAGGAGCAAAAGCTTCTTTAACCCCTGCCCTGACGCGGTAATGATGGAGGCTGCCATGTTAGCCACAAGGTAAGCCGCTAACAAAGTCAACAAAGCCAACCACCCCCAGGAAACCAGGAAGCTCAATAACAATGTAAGGATCAAAGCCAAAACGAAGACGAGCGGGACAAACTGGCGCAAGCTCATCTGGCGAGGATGCTTTTGGAGAACACGCACCTTCCAAAAACCATATTGATAATATTGCTTCCAAAGTTTTTTGAGCGAACCGCGGCTGTAATATTCCGATCTCACATCCTCAGCAAGCAAGATTTTGCCGCCCGCTTCACGAATGCGATAATTGTATTCATCGTCCTGGTTACGGACCAACTCCTCGTCGTAAAGTCCGACCTTCTCAATGATGGCACGTGTATAAGCTGGGAAAGGTACTGTATCAGCCAGTTTTGTCTGACCAATCTCGGTACGAAACGAGGAGTTTCCCACCCCAAATTTGGAACTCATGGCTAGGGCGATCACTCGGGAAACAAGGTCCTCTCCGATTGAACGCATAGGACCGCCCACCCCATCTACGCCATCTTTTTCAATGTGCCGGACACAGTTGGAAACATAGTCCGGCGCGATAACGCAGTGCCCATCCACACGAATGAGAATTTCACCCTTGGACTGGGGAATTAGAATATTCATTCCGGTTGGTACGATATGGTTGGGATTGTCAAAATACCGGATGCGAGGATTGTTTTTCATCCACTCCGCAACTAAAGCCATGGTATTGTCTGTGGACAAGCCATCCGAGATCAGTATCTCAAAACGGTCTGAGGGATAATCCTGTCGTGAAACCGCCTGAAGGCATTGGCTGATGTAATTGCCTTCATTGCGGATCGGGATCAGGATGGAGACAAAGGGAAAAAAACTTCTGTCAGTCAACTTTACTCTTGAGAATATTTGTTTTGAAAGAATTAGTCATTTCAACCAATCACCCGGCTATCGGATTGATCTTTGAAATAAACGAACAGAACTTGCCGTTGGTGTTCCTCGGTATCTGTTCTAATTCGTTAATGTGAACATTTACTGTTCCCAGATATTGAGAAAGGCGATAATTGATCTGTTTTTCCACATCTTGCTTCTTGTAACCATTACCAGGAACCAGGTTGACTTCAAAATTATCCAGATCGAACTGGACTAACTGTGCTTCTACTACGGGCAAGCCATTGTAGAGCGAATCAAGGATATAAAGCTCTCTTCTGTCTTTGGTGAGGACAAGATCGTTACTTCGCCCTTGAACCTTACCCATTATTGGCAGTGTCCTCCCACATGCACAGGATTGACCCCAATGAGGCAATTCACCGATATCTCCATTTACATACCTGATCAGAGGCATGTCCTCGTTAAACAAACCAGTTAAGCAGTACATTCCTGAAGGTTGGGTTTGTGAAACAGTTCCATCTGTTGGGTTAATTATTTCCATGATTCCGGTCTCTGGCCAGAAATGCATGTTCCCCTCCGAACATTCCGAGGCAGCAGAAAGCATCTCAGCCATACCGTAGGTGTCACGCACGGGACAGTTGAAAGCCTGCTGGATGGTTTTCCGGTAAGTTTCAGTAAGTACTTCGGAATTGCTTATGATTGCCTTAAGGGGTGGAGGCTGTAGACCTTGTTGAAGTATGAATTTTGCCAGCACAAAAAGCGCGGAAGGATATACGATTAAATAGAGAGGTTTATATTTCCATAGGGCTTCCAGATAAGCATTAGCACTGTTTGGATTTATGTGAAAAATTGAAAAATAGATTTGTTTCAAGCCCTGGTTCCAAACCCAATAAGGCGCGGTTGTTTGAGCTAAGGGTATGATCTGCTGCCCGCCGAAAATACCCCAACGATCCTGATGATCTACATTAATCCAATGCCTAACGCGGGCTTCGTGAAGGGCAAACCAGCGACGAGTGACAGAGCGACTCAAAAATATCAGAGTGGGAGTACCAGTAGTGCCGCCTGTTTTGTCGATGTAAAGATGCTTACCCAAGGATAGATCTGAGATGAATTGCCGGGGATTTTCTCTGACTGTAGCTTTTTGCAAAACAGGCCAGTTCTCAAGCAATTCCCAACTTGCCTGGTCACCAACCTTACGACGATTTTGCCAATAAGCCCGATAAAAGGGCACGGTGGTGGCGGCATGATGCAGCATAAACGCCAGCCGCTCCTCCCGCCAGGTTGCCCACTGTCCCTGGGACCAAGCTTCCCGTTCCAAAGCCTCTTGGACAAGAGCTGCGGTCTCAGGACCATAACGCCACGAATGGAGGTAATAACCCCATGTGCTGGTAGCCAGGATTTTCAATGGATAAGGTAGCTTAGTATATAGCTTGTGCTTATCCATGATTCAGTACTCTATCAAATAAGGCTTCCCATTGAGGTAGTATTACAGACCAATCGTAATTTTCTGCTTTTTTACGAGCATTGGTGCTGAGCTTTTGCGCCAGGCCAGGTTCAGTCAATATACGGATGACCGCATCCGCCATGGCTTTAGAGTCATTCATAGGTACAATTATTGCGTCAACCCCATTTTCCCACAACAGGGGCAACTCGCCGGCATTGGTGGTGACTATACAAAGACCACAAGCAGCAGCCTCCATCACCGAAACCCCAAAACTCTCATAATTTGTTGTATTTAAGAATATTTCACTCTCAGATAAGTATTGACCCACTTGACTTTTTGGAATTGCCCCTGTGAGGCTTACTCTACTATTAAAGTCATATTTCTCGATTATTTGTCGAACCTCTGGTAATGACCCATCCCCTTTATCTGGACCGATCATAGTCAGGTGGGCATCTGGATACTCAACAACCAATTTGTTTAGCATTTCGATGGCAAGCGTCGGGTTGTAAATTTGGTGGAAGGCTCGTAACCAGATCAATTTTGGGTGTGCAATAGAACGATGGCGATACGTATACTTGTTTACTTCGAGCCCGTTTGGCACGTAAAGAATGTTCTTATGATTTGTGGCAAATTGCTGCAACAGGTACTTTGAAGGAGTTGTTATCGCATTGGCAGAAAATAGCAGGTTTCTAAATCTGCTCGGATTCATTTGAGCAAATTCAGGAAGTTTCCCACCATGAAGGGTCAGGACATAAGGTTTCTTCAGTGCCCGCAGAACGAAACACAGAAGCTCTGCCCAACGAAATGCATGGTCACTATAAACTTCTACAGCTGCAATCTGATAACTTTTCTGACGGCTCCATGCAGTCCACAAGAGATCTAATACTCGCTTAAGACGACCGGGATGTGAGGATGCGGTTATCACTTTCCAGCCATTCGCCCGAAGTTTTTCAGCGAGATCCTCACCAGCACCTCTGACGCCGACACGTGAAGACAGAAAATTGCCAGCTATGTAAATTGTTCTCATTTATTGCAAAGGGGTGCTTTGAGTAATTATCCTGGCAGGAATTCCACCAGCAATGACATTTGCTGGGATGTCATGTGTGACAACTGCGTTTGCCGCGATGAGGCAGTTCTCACCAATGGTACAACCAGCTGTCACAACGACATGCGATGCAATCCACGAACCCCTTCCGATTACAATTGGAGCTACTTGGGCGGGGCCGTATCTATAAGAACCACTGCTTGAGGAATGATTTCCAGAGATAATTACACAATAAGGGCTCAGCATTACTTCATTATCAATCCTAATTGTTTCAGTTGCCATAACTGAACACCCATAGGCAATAAAAACATGATCTCCCAAAATGATCAATTCCGGATTGTGAAACTGAATGTTTCTCCCGATCCTAAGGTCATGGCCACACTTTCCAAAAAACGGTCTGACTAAGGCTCCCCGAACTCTGAGAAAGAACACATTATCAGGCAACCAGTTTGTGAACAACAACATAAAATGAAGAGGCCAATCATAACGGAGGTAATGCCATAATTTATTCATCAATTTTCTTCGACCCATTGAATAATTTCGTGCGACATTTTTTCGACCTGAGTCTCCAAAGTGTTTTCCTTGGCTATTTCGAAAGCACGAGCAATATATTTTTTCCGCAACTCTGAATCATCTATTAATTTCTTTACGCTTTGAGCCAACGCCGTAGGATCGCGTGGTTCTACAAGTTCAGCAACTCCTTCGATGAAATCTGGGATAGACCCAACGCGTGTTGCTACAACAGGCAAACTATGCGCCATAGCTTCCCAAATGGTGCGAGGAAAACCTTCTGATGCCTGCGAAGCGATCAAGTAGATATCTGCCAGTTTGTAATAGGCAAATAATTCCGGACCGACCGACTTATAGCCGTGATAAAAAACACGGTCTTCGACTCCTTCTTGCTTTGCAGTTGAGTTAATTTTGTCAAGGATGTCTGATTTAGCCTCAGACCAACCCACAAAATCCAATACGACATCTTCTCCCTCATGAACCAGGAGACTCAAAGCCTTTATTATATCTAGAAGACCCTTGGCTGGATCCATCCTGCCCGTATAGAGCAAGCGGATGGGACGATTTTGACAGGTGTCTTCTCTTATATATAAGTCATCTTTAGTGAGTGTGGTTGTGCGTGTTTCAATGAGCCTATTGGCAACGCCATAATATTGGTCAAATAAATTCTTACTGTTCACGAAAACCAAACTTTTATGGGCTACCTTTAGCTGCTCATGATAGTTGACTGTGTCCATTAAACGAATGAGCGTTTTACGCCAGGCAGGTTGTGGGAGCGAATCGATACCTGCCAGGTAATCTCCCACGATCATCAGGATGGTTGGAAGAGATTTGTCTGCATTAGCCAGCGATGGAAGTAAGTGGCTTGGACCGCGAATCATGAGGGCATCGATATTTTTACTGTATTGCGAAAGGAGCACAGCAAATTTTCGAGCATGCAGCAAACGATATGGAGCAGATTTGCGCGGAGGTAAAAGCACTAACTCAGTATTAGCAGCTTGGAGTGGATAATCGAAATTGATATTTTCACCCGGATTAGGTTCATGCAAAAATAAGATTAAGCGATCCACATGAACTGCAAGTTCATCCAAAAAGCGTCCTAAATAACCTGGCACGCATATTTTGCCCAACTTAATTATGGCTGGAATGTGGTAATAGAAGCCTAATCTCAATTCTGACCTTGCATTGTTTCTTGAAATTGATGTTCTAATATTATGAGCGCAGCGACTAGGCCATACGCAAACCATGTTACCGTACCTGCCAGCGCGCTAATCGTCCACATATGAATACTCATCCCAACAAAAGAGGCCATCACACTTAAAGCCCAAAGATCTTCGCGTCGGGCGTGGCTTACTGCAGCTTTTAGTCCCTGAAAAGCGAGCATAAGAATCAAACCAAGAAGTGGAAGGCTGCCGATCAAGCCAGATTCTGCTAAAAACCCCACATACGAATTATGAGCGGATTTTCGGTCAAACCTTGATTGGGAATAAAGTTTATAAACTCCAGAAAGTTCAAGCTCAACAGATTCCTTACGAAAGCGTGACGCACCGACACCAATAATTGGAGACTCTTCGAAGAGTTTTAACCCCTTTTGTACCATCAACTCTCGGAATACATAGGATTTGTCTAGTTCAAGGTTCTGAAAAGTTGAGGCTCGCATCGAGATCGCCGAATTTACTCGCTCTGGTAGTAGGTTTAATCCATAGATGACAGACACCAAGATCAATGATACAAGAAAAAGCGCTATGCCAACTTTGCGCGGCCTCACAAACAAGAGCAAGAGTGTGAAGAAAACAGCACCTGCTGCAACGCTAATCCACGAGCTACGGGAGCCATTAATGACTACTGCAACAGCAGCGATTAGCACGCGCAGTATCATAAATTTGTTTCTTCCTTTAATCGCAAATACAGGCACCAGCAGGAATGGAAAAAATGTTGAAAAGAGGAAACCGTACGAATTTGGTGTCAGAAATCTGGTTCCACTCTCATAGGTATTGATGGCACCCCAGACAAAGGTTTCGAATAGACGCACGAGCGCCAGAGCAAACACCGCCCAGCCCAACAGCTCTGCAATTCGTTCAAGAAAACACGCACGGGAGGCAAAGTAAGTTGTGACAACAAAGGTGAGTAACCAGTAAGCATTTTGGATCAAAAGAGTCCAGGCTTCTGTATCCATTCCGCTATCAGACCTCAGAATGCCGTTTATGAGGGTAGATAAAACTATCCCCGACCAAATTAAAACTGCCAATAGTATCCACTTTCTTATGGCAGGCGGCCAAGGCTGTGGAGGCTTGAGAATACAGTAAAGAGCAATGATGAAGAAAACAGGCGCTGAAAGGGATAAACCAAGCAAGGGTACGTCCACGAGCGGCAAGACCATGTATAAACTAAAGATGAACCAAAGCGTAATTATCGACTTAGGTATCTTAATATTCTCGTCCGATCCCGGGCTCTGAATAGATACCTTGCTTTTGGCTCTTTCAACTGAATAATAATATTTAGTCATTCTCATCTATCGGATACAACATGATCATCAAAAGCTTTCAGGATATAGCTCTTGGATCTGGAAAAGTAAACTGCTTAAAAATGAGGGAGTGGGGTTTTCACCTTCACCAACCAATCGCCACTTGAATAGTTTTTGCAAAATAGATAAATTCATCTTACCTTTGGCAATTTTACCTGAAATAAAATGGAACAAGGTTTTAATGAGGAATTTTGGAACCAGGATGATATACGGGACGACTCGATACCAGAAATGAGCCCATTTCCCATTTTTTAGTTTTTAATACTTGGCCACACCTAAGAACTTGTTGACAAAGATATTTATAGGAAACTGTGGCGAGCAAGACTGATTGAAATGAATGATTATTGCGGTTGGATAGTAAAACACTTTATATCCACGCTGCCAAAATCTATCACATAGCTCTACGTCCTCGCCGAACAAAAAGAAACTTTCATCAATCTAACTTCGTGATCAATATGAATAAAAATATTTCATTCAACTTACTGATACGGACACAAGATTTCGATATACGTCCTCAATGGCACGCATATTCGTCTGGGTGGAGAAATGGGAATGGGCGTATATCCTGGCATTACTAGCTACAATTTGTCGCAAATGATCATCTTCAATTAACAGCTTCACTTTAACTGCCAGGTCTTGTTCATTCCCAGGCTGAATAAGAAAACCGTTTTCTCCATTCCGAATCAATTCCTGCACGCCACCTGACTTCATGGCCACCACAGGCTTACCGGCTGCCATCGCTTCCATGATGACCCGCCCAGATCCCTCTGTCAGGGCTGGGTGGACGAGAATATCAAGGCAATTCATCATCATAGAAGGGTGCTTAACCATGCCTGCCCAAATGACCTGGTCACTCAAGCCTGAACTGCTTACCTGCTCGGCTAAAGAACGGGTATATTCTGATTGATCTAAATTGCTGCCCCCACCAAATATTACATATTTTAACCGGTGATTTTCTTTATTAAGATCTCGCGCCATATCAAGAAAAATATTATGCCGCTTCCATTCAGTTGAGAGATTCCCAACCATGCCGATTACGATTTCATCTTGCTTGATGGCATATTGTGATCTTAGTGACTCTGCCCGGATGTCTTGATCAGCAAAAACGCTCAGATCTATTCCATTCTGAATAATGATGTGCTCAATTTGACTATTAAGAAAAGGTTCCGCGGTGTAGGCAGAATTGCAGATAATGACATTGCTTAAGCGCTTCATCAGCCAATAAGTGAGCGCATCGCCCAGGATGGGACGGTACTGAAGTTTCGACCCGATAGGCTCCCGAATATGCCACACATGAGGAGTATTTGTCATCCGTGCAGCCAATGCCCCAACCAGCGTTATGCTGTTATTGGAATGAACCAGATCGATATTCTCTGCTTTTATGATCTTAGCTAATTTGATGGCTGCCGGAATTGTTTTCAGTATTCGATATGCATCTCCGAAAGGAGCTCTTAACTTTTCCATCCAAGTGTGTCGGTGGTATTTCTGCCAGGTAGGAATGTCCTGATAAAAGACCTTCTCAACATAAGGCTGGGTCATCGTGCCAAATTCTGTTTGAACTGGGGTTGACAGCGCAAGAAAGGACTTTTGGGAAGAACTCGCGCTTTTGACCATATGATAAAGACTTATCTTCGACCCGCCTATCCCCCAACCTGGTTGAACATATAAAATTTTCATCTTTTCAACACACTTTTGATCTTCACAAAGGGGTAATTCAAGACATAACGCCAATTTTCTTTACCCATGCTGGTGATATGGTGGATGATTACCCTCCAATCTTGTTTCGCCCAAGCTTTTCTGATAGACGCCACCCGGTAGTCTACCTGATATTTCTGAATAGCAAACTGCTTCAAACTTAATGGAATCCCCTGGTAGCGGGGATCCGAGATGGAATTCTCGAGTACACTGCGCCACTCTGCTTGGAATCTTTCGTTATTTAAGAAAGTCTTGGTTCCATCGCAGATGCGAAAATTTGCTCGGGGTTGACCTGGCACGTACTGCACCTGAAACTTAGTTGCAACACGCAGCCAGAATTCCCGATCCATGCAGTAGTGTAAGTTTTCATCCACTCCGCCTAATTCATCCAGAATGTGCCGCCGAAAAAACACGGTGGGCTGCCGGACGTAATTGTTTATAAGCAATTCATTAATTTGAAAAGGCACTCCTTTCTTTACTTCCAAGGGATTACTTTTACCATCAATTATCTGAACATCGCCGAAGATTAAATCAATCCCAGGATGATTATAGAAATAGTTAACTGCGAATGTTATCGCACCAGGGTTGTAAGTATCATCCGCATTCAACCATCCAAAAATCTCTCCCCTGGCTTTTCTGAAACCTTTGTTAATTGCGTGTGATTGTCCAGAATCAGGTTCCGTTGTCCACAAAAGATTTGGATATTGTTGTAGTATCTCGATGGTTCCATCTTGAGAACCGCCATCGATAAGGATATGCTCGAAATATTCATAATCTTGTGTTAAAACGCTTTCGATTGTCTCTCTAACAAAGTTTTGCGCATTGAGGCAAGGGGTTATGATCGAAACAAGCGGTAGATTATTTGACATGGCTCTATTGATCCAGTCCCATCAATTTTTTCGCGGGAAACAACTTTCTCCAGAAAAGTTGTTTTCGCATCACAGCAGGATACTTCCAGGCGATCTTTGCCATGCTTTTTCTTGATAACAAAAGATCTGAAAACCTAAAGTCATTAAAGTAATCCGATTTGTGGAGTCTTTCTATAAATCGTAGCGCAAGCATATTGTTTTGATCTGTGCTTAAGTTTTCCCCCCCCCAATTAAGTAATGCTTGCCACAATTCTAGATTACAGGAATATGTTTTTCTCTCATCGTCCAAAAGGTGAGTGATTCGATTAGCATTATGAACTCGCCGAATAGCAATTGGGGTAGCAATGGAACCTGGATAGAGAATACCTTTTGCTGCCAGCTTGTACATTAACTCGGTATCTTCAAAGTATTTTAACTTTTCATTAAATAGACCAACTCCTGAAAAAAGATCGCGCTTTCCCGTGAAGCCATCGAAACTGAATGTGCCCAAGTTACCAAACAGCAATTTCTCAAATAAAGCTTCTGGAGGGACAACACGATTGATTGTCGTAAGCTCTTTTAATGGCAACCTGTGCCAAAGTTCTTGTGCTTCAGCCTCATGGAAGACCGCGCCAATTGCCTCGTAGACTCCCTCTGCATCCTGATGCGCAGAAAATACTTCAGCGGTCTTCAAAAACCGATTAGGTAGAAAGTAATCGTCTGCATCCAGAAAGGCGATAAAAGGGTAATCTGCATTCACAATCCCGACATTTCGTGTTGCTGCCGCACCATGATTCTGGCCATCAGGGTGGCGCAGAACCCTAACCTGATTATATTTCTGAGCCAGAGCCTGGCAAACAACGAGCCCACCATCAGGCGAAAAATCATCTATCAGAATCACCTCGCCGGTCTCCGGTTGGGCTAAGGCAGATTCCACAGCCTGAGTCACGTACTCCCGGGCGTTATAGAAGGGGATGACAACGCTAATTTTGAAATCGCTGCTCAATGTTGACCTTCCAGGATAAAACTCAAATAGCTTTCGACCTGGTCCACATAAAATTCGAGAAGATATTTTTTCTCAACTTCCACTCTAGCATTTTTTACGATTTCAAGGTACAAATCCTGAGATTGGATTAGTTTTACAACCCAATTTGCGACCTCTGTAATATTGCCTTCCTCAACTAAAAGGCCGGTTTGATTGTGCTGGATAACCTCACCAGAGCTTTCACCACCATAGGAAATCGCGATTGCTCCACTCGCCATCGCTTCCAATGGCACACGGGAGAAGCCTGACTTGAAATAGCTAGGGAAAAAGCAGATATCCGAATCACGGTAAATTTCACTGAGTTCAGTTTGATTTACCATAGTTTGTACTTTTACCGAGTTGCTCAACCCCAATGCCTTAGTCAACCCCACCAACTCATCATAATAAAATTCGGACTGGACTTCTCCAATTATTAGGACCCTAGCTGATATGGCCTTTTTTCTGAGTTCATCGATCAAAAGGATACCATCTTTACAACCTTTCGCTTCTTTAATCCTTGCAGGAATGAGGATTTTGACAGGGTTATTAACATGTGTTCTCCCTTTGAAAGGGAACTTGGAAATATCAATACCAGAGGGGATTACCACTGCATCATCCACTTGTGCCCCCATTTCACGGGCGTGGGACAGATTAGACCGGCTATTAAAATAGATCTTCATTTGCGTAGGCCAACACCAATCTGGCAAAATTCTGCCCCCACTGATTAATCTTGCATAGCCTTTTATTCCCCGTTTCAACCAGCGCTTGATCAAGCTATCTTGATCGTTCTTGTAATAATATAGTCCCCGTTTTTGTAACCTGGATAAAAATATAAGCCCTGACCCACCTTCATCATAAACGATGGGCAGGTTTTGCTTTGCTAAATATGGCAGGATGGCGTCCGACAGGTTTTGGATATGCCATAAGTATAGTAAATCTGGTCGAAAGCTCTCGACACTCTTTTCAATCTTCTTGAGGTCATTTTTGTCAGAATGAATTTGATAAAAGACATTACCGCCAGATGGCTTTAGGCTCAAAATGCGAAGCACAGAAAAGGGGTCCTTGTGATCGGAGACGTTATTACTTGCGACCTGGTTGGTGATCAGGCAAATTTCATGCCCTTTTTGACTCAGACCTTCAAGAACATCTTTACATCGTAATTCGTAACCTCCATGATGAAAGGGCGGATAAAAAGCTGTTAGCGCAAGTATCTTCATTTTGGAAGCGAATAAATAATTAGGAAATTCTTCTTACCAACATCGGCTATCTTTGAGATCATTTTCCTTCTCGTATTTGATGGTAGGAAACCTAAATTGAAGAATCTGCATTTTAGTACCTGATTGTGAAGTGCTTTACTACTAAGGTTTATAAATTTATCTAATATCAATTTCATTTTTAGATTAGGAACATTCAGATCATCTATATTGAAAATACCCGCATAGGCAAGTTCCGCTCCAATACAAGCTAGAGCCAATCGACGATCTTTCGTCCGTTGATAGTGCACCCAAGTCTTTTCCATGCCACTCCATTTGGCTCTACGGCTTGACTCGCGGATTTTCTGTTGTTCAGGTTGGACCATTTTCAAACCTCTATGGACACCATAATGAAATGCTTGATAGGGCGATGGGTCAGCACAGTGCACGGCAGCTGGAGCCAAATCTTTATCATCAAACAAATAACCATTTGGTCCTACCTCAGGTATGTCCACGAACAAATTCTCTTTATTAAAATCCCAATGAACAGTGTTGCGATAAGTATTAAGTCCATAAATCAGTTGGTCCGAAAAAAAATCGTGAACTGCTATGCTCAGAATCTGAATTTCAGGCAACTCTGCCATTTTTGTCACTATCTTTGCAAAGAGTTGGGAATCTGAAATTACCATATCTGCATCTACCTTGATTAAGTAGTCATACTTATCCTTATTTTGGAGGAAGGAACTGAATAAAGTAGTATGCGCTTCTTTATTGGGGAGATTCTTAAGGATGATGTGATCGAAATCCTTATATGATTGGTTTTCGATAGATTTAATGCATTCAACATACTCATGTTCATTTGAATACAAAGTTCCGACTAAAAGCTTTTTTCTGCCCATCACCTTTACTTTGAAATATCCTTATTTACTGAATAATCCCAGACTTGCAAAATATTGACACAATCGTCTTCTTAGCGATTAGACAAGTAATCGAAAAAAAATCTTCTGCACTCAGTATTTTGGTCTTAACCATTTATGAAAAAAACCGGTTATGCAGCAACCTAACTATGAAAAACGTGGGCAATCCAGGAAAAATGGATTAAACACTGCAATTGAACTTCAAGGATATTCAATCACCTTTTGTGGATAATTTATTAATCATTGTTACTGGCACTAACTTTCAGAGAATCCCGCACAACTTGCAGGTATTTGTTTCCAAATTGTGCATCAGGTTCCAAGTAATTCCCTTCTGCCCATTCATTCCAAGATTTAATAAAAATTATCTTGTGTTGATCTGGGTAGTCATCTACTCGTTCGATTGCACTTAGTACTTGCTTCTTAAATAGCTCAGGCGAACTATTGGTCAGTACATACCCGTTGATCCCGGATCGAGGTGTGTTATCCCAATTTGGAAATAAACAAGGATAATATTCATATTCGAGTTTCTTCTCAATAACAATTTGCCGACTTACTTCAGCATAGTCAAAAATGTAGTAAGGACGGTTAAGAATTTTTTGGTACCACCGAATTGTTTTTTTCTTTCCAAAAGTATCAAAAAGTTTTTTCAATAGAAAATTCTTTGTCTTTTCTTGACCCCCAACTACATTAACAAGAGTGTACGCATCAAAACCCAGATTACTTAGGTCGTAACCTTGTTGAACAAGATTAATTACCCCCACAATGAACAAGCCTTTTAACCCTGCCTTCAGTGCCATGTTTTGCCATAGCTCTATTGTCACCGAAGGGTCAGGTAAATCACTAGGTTTAGAAATTACAAGCAAGGGTTTGTCATCCACTTTGATGTATCGTTCATCCATAAATGCGGGTAGAAGCGAGTTAAAATGCGCAATATGATCTTCCTTACCAGGATACGTTTGCTCGATTAAGACCCGGTCGGGAGCGCCATGCCAGATTCCTGTCCAAGACTGATTTGCCCAGGCCAGGCAAAATGGAAAATTGGGTTTTCCTGAAGCCATCACCTCATTAAAAGGTCGCTCCAATAATTGTTTGCCAGCAAACCAATAATGCCAATAACAGAAACCCTCTAAACCAGCTTCCCTTGCCAACTGCGCCTGCAGTTCACGCACTTCTGGCACACGAAGGTCATAGTAACCAAGGTCGGCGGGGAAATGGGGCTGGTAGTGGCCTTTGAAGAGTGGTTTAGCTTTGGTCACATTGGTCCACTCAGTAAAGCCTTTGCCCCACCATTCGTCGTTTTCGGGGATGGGATGGTACTGAGGGAGGTAGAAGGCAATTATGCGCGGTTCGTTCACTTCAACTCTCCAAGAAATTAGATATCTACCTATTTAGCTAAGACTTTTTCTATTAGGGTAAATGAGTTTATGGTTAATTTGCTTAAAATGCTTGACGGCATCAGAAAAGATTCTAGAATATTTAAAAAAATAAGTAACAGCTTTAGGACGGTTTGAGACCGTCCGCAAAAAAAGGACGAAACGGATAACTAATCGTCTATTTTTCCCAAAGTAGATTTAGCGATTTCCCTATTTATCATTCTTAAGTATTTTTTAATTCTAAAAGGAATCAACGATTTTAATAAAATTAAGAAAAAACGATAATCTCTGGGATTCCTAATATAATACTGGATTGCTATGAAATAGTGCCTTTTACTTTGAATCTGAAGGTTTTCAACGATAAAATTTCTATTCTCCTTATTGAAAATTTGTTTAGCAACTTTTGATGCATTTTCTTTGATCCAATATTTTGTCTGATTCTTTTCATAAATTTCATTGCAAACGTTTTCATACCCCAAAACTTTCCCAAATCCTGCACCACCTCTAAGAATAAAGAATTCATTATTCAAATCATTATCTAATTCTTCATTTGTTTTAATGGAATAGATTTGGTGTTTTTTAGGTAAATGAGTATGAATATTTTCCAAGAATCGATCCCAATGAGGTGAACAGTGCTGAGCAACAATACTTTTTTGAAGATAGGCCGCATTAACTCTTCTTTTTTCTTCATCCATTGCTAATTCGATAGAATTGCCAATAAATGCATGAAAATCTTTTGGTCTTGGAGTATTGTCAAAGCATGGGTCATCCATGTAGTATGGTAAGGGCACATTTTGTGGAGCACGCACGATAGCGAGACCGAACGAGGCGGCTTCCAAAAGAGCTGTCGCAGAGCTTATCGGAAATCCTTCTAGATAAATATCAGCCGACCGATAGAAAGGTTCCAATTGAACCTGACTGCCTGGAATCATAAGTTGAATTCCAATACTTTCTTTTAATTTAATCCAGTCACCAGACAATTTTGGCCCAACTGCAATAAAAATTGCGTCAGGAAGATTTGTAAAAATTCCCTCCAACGTTTTTGGGAAATTCAGACCCGGTAATGGATCATATTTGGAAGATCTTCCTACTGTTAGAAATATTAATGAGTCCTCAGGTAATCGTAGTAATTGTCGCGCCTGTTTTTTGCTCATTAACTCTGAAGGAATTGGAATGGGTAAAGGTAACAATTGATTTCGATCAATTCCGCGATGTTTCTTATTAAATTCTATAGAACTTTCCCGAAAATTTATAACTAAATCGGCAATAGATGCTCCAAACCAGAAAGTATGGTCTGAGTGGTTGAAAAGTAATACAGGTGGATCTATCGGTACACCATAGGCAATGACTGGGACAGGATCATCAGGGTGGGTATGTAAAACGACAATATCTGCCTCATTACATGATATATTCCTCAGTAATTGAGCTTTTGCCATTTTGCCAATATTGTTTTGTATAATAGTTATGTTGCCGCCTTTTTGCTTAACTGCAGACACAAATTCTTCCGGAACATCACGAAGCTGATTAATTAGAATAACCGAATGTATTTGATTAGGGTTACTGTTTTCTATCCAGCGCTTCATAAAAGCAGTATGCCCACCGATATCAAAGATTGAAGTAGCAACATGAGCCCAACGTTGTTTGGAATCATTGGTTGTTAACCCACTCTTTTGGGGAATAGAAAGATTTTTTGCTAATTGTAATAAAAGTAGTTCTAGTTCAGGAGAAACAAATTCCCCTGTGCCTTGTAAATGAACCTTAGCAGATTGTTGAATTAATGATACTTTGAGATCATCGTTTATCTTGTCTTGAAGATAATTATTGAGCTCAAGTATTAAATTCTTATTGAATTCGATCAGGTCTAAAGCGTGTTGTCTCATGTTTTGAGAGAAAAGATGGTTTTTTCGATTAGTCCTTTTAGTTAGATTAACAACTATGATATGTTAACCAATAATTTGTCTGTTTATTTTTGTTATAGATTGCGAATATTTTTTTGAGGTGGTATTTTCTGAGTTAAATCTATTATCTTTCCCAATTTGCGATATCAGAATGAATGACAGTTGCTGGAACTCCACCAATTAGAGATTTCTCAGGAAAAGAACCACCAGCAACGATTGCCCCACAAGCAACAATAGAATTTTTACCAATTACCGAGCCTTTTAATATTTTAACTCCATTTGCTATCCAAACATGGTCGCCTATTATTGTCTGCCTTGCCTCATTAATTTCACCAATTTTATGCCAATCAAAATCTGTTATAAAAGTATCCCAGGCTATGATCACATCGGACCCTAATTGTAAAGACTCCTTTATTAGTAGGATCGATCTGGCTGTTATTCCAGAACCCGATTCGATCTTCTTGCCGCCAAAGTCAGCTTTAGCATAAGGAGATAATCTAATATGTACATCATCGCCAATGATGAAATCGTCCGATATCGATAGTGAAGCCGAATTGCCAATGCTTATTTCGCTTGGGTATTTCCCAATCCACGGTTCAATGAGAAGTTTTCCCTTTATCAGTAGCCGTGCTCCATTGCCTTTATTAATTTTTAAGCTAATAAGCTTGTTCGAAAAATAGATAGCAGGAAAGGTAGTACGTTCATCAACAAAACGAATTGTTAAGTATGCCCCATAAAGCCAAGCTAAAACTTTATAAGGCTTACCGAGATGAGTTAATAAACGCTTGATGATTTTCTTGATTCTGCTCATGAATATAGTAGGAGTAATTCAGATACTTTACGACAAGCTTCAAGATTGAGATGAGGTCCAATTGGCAAACTTAATACGGTTGCTGCGCTTTCCTCTGTTATTGGGAAAGTACCGCGCGAAAAGCCCAAATCCTTATATGCTCCGGACAAATGTGGGGGAATGGGATAGTGGATCAAGGTTTCCACATTATTCACCTTCAGATATTGCATCAACAAATCGCGCCTTGGGTGTCTGAGAACAAATAAATGCCAGGATGGTCTGATCTCTTCTGATGCGAGTGGTAATGTTATTTCATCAAGATCTCGTAATGAATCTAAGTAGTATTTGGCAACGACCCTTCGTCTGTCATTCCACTCATCCAGGTGTCTTAATTTCACACGCAATACAGATGCTTGAAGTGGATCCAAACGAGAATTGAACCCCTTGATATCATGGACATATTTTTGAAGAGATCCGTAATTTCTCAATTTCTTTACTGAAATTGCAAGTTCAGGGTCATTTGTCAGCACTGCTCCAGCATCACCGAATGCGCCAAGGTTTTTACCGGGATAAAAACTAAATCCTGCCGCATCACCGAGGCCACCAGTCCGTTTTCCGTGATAAGTTGCACCATGAGCCTGAGCACTGTCCTCAATTACTTTCAGACCGTATTCTTTAGCAATCTGATTTATTGGATCCATATCTGCAGGTTGCCCGTAAAGATGTACAGGCATAATTGCTTTAGTTTTCAGTGAAATATTTGATTCAATTAACTTAGGATTCAGGTTATAAGTGGAGATGTCAGGTTCTACAGGTACAGGAGTTGCGCCTGCATATGTAATTGCCAACCAAGACGCAATATAGGTATTAGCAGGCACGATTACTTCATCACCCTTACCAATTCCATACCCTCTTAAAATTAAATGTAAAGCATCCAGGCCATTCCCAACACCGATACAGTGAGCGACATTGCAGTATCCAGCAAATTCGGTTTCAAAACTTTCCACCTCTTCCCCACCGATATATTGACCTGAACTAATAACCCGATGATAAGCTTGGTCCAGCTCATCTTTCAATTCATTATATGAATCAATAACAGAAAGGAATGGGATCACAGCACCTCTCCATTCCGGATGTAATCCAAAAACATGTCATAATCCCGAATATAATCATCTGCATCATAAATTTCTGATGCCAGAGCCAATAGAATTGCATCACGTGAATATTTATATTGGACAGTCCAGATAAGAGGAGGGATGAAAAGACCTTGGCATGAGTTGTTAAGTACAATTTCATCTTGCACTTTTCCATCATCAAGAAGCACATTAACAGAACCTTGTAAACAAATCAGAAACTCCATTAATGTTTTATGCATATGTTCACCCCGGACTTCCTTAGATGGAACGCCGTAAATCATGAAGCACCGTTTCGGTAAGAAGGGCAAGTGCTTGTCAAATTCGCCAAAGACCAATTCACCCCGAATATCTGAAATTTTAGGCAATTTGATCAAATTGGCACTAGATATTTTTGTTGGAACAACACCCGTATCCAAATTTGAAGAATTTAACAAGATTGGCTTCTGTGGATATAAATTAACATATCCTTTAATTCTGGCGGGATTTCCAACGACTATTGCGTTTTGAGGCACATCACGTGTCACCACAGCCCCCGCACCTACCATTGCGTTCTTCCCAATATTAATTCCTGGAAGAATTGTAGCATTTGCTCCGATTGATGCCCCTTTTTCGATTGTTGTCTTCAGTGTCCTATCGTAATCTTGCTTACTTCTAGGAAACGGATCATTTGTGAATGTGGCATTTGGACCAATAAAAACATCGGTCTCTATTTGAATGCCATCCCACAACTGAACACCGCTCTTTATGGTAACGCGATCTCCAACCACAACATCATTTTCAATAAAAACATGATCGCAAATATTGCAATCACAACCGATCTTCGCGCCAGGCAGGATGTGAGCAAAAGCCCACACCCGAGTCTTTTCACCTATCGTAGAGCCTTCCTCAACAATTGCTTTATTGTGGATAAAAGTATTACTCATTCAACTCCTTGCTTTATTATCGCCGACGACCACTCAAATGGTGTTCTGATTGTACCAACCCATTTTCCGTTTAGCCCTGGAGTTCTTAGTTTTGCGCAATCCAACACATCAAACGTGATGATATCGGGCACATAAATTTCAGCAGACGGAGGATTAAGTCTTACTATTAAAACATGAAATGAGAATCTTTTGTTGTTTAAAAAATTTGGAGGTATTCGCAATATAGACCGATATAACCCAATTTCCATTGGTTCTTCAAGGGCATGATCAGTATTATTGCTTGCTTCCGGAGTGTTGAATGCTTCTAATACGAAACCAGATCCTGGTTCAAATAACCTAACTTCAACGACTAAGCGATTTCCTTTAACTAAATTCCAGTAATCAACCTCCAAAACTATCTCCTGATCTGCTGGGATGTCAGTTGACAACTTACCATTTGAAAGCAAACGGATTGAATGTAATCTTGCTATGTCATTTCCAGGCGCATTACTACTGTCAAACCAATTTAATTCAGGGATGCCTCCGCTTGAAAGTGACAAGTAATGACTGGTGACATCTTCCGAACTACCATCTCGAGATATGTATCCATTATCGAGCAAAATAGCTCTTTTGCACAGGGAATTTATGGCAGTCATATTATGGCTCACAAACAACACTGTACGGCCTTCGGTGGCGACATCGCCCATCTTGCCCAGGCACTTCTTCTGGAACTCCGCGTCCCCCACCGCCAGGACTTCATCCACAATCAGGATCTCCGGGTCGAGGTGAGCGGCAACCGCGAAAGCCAGGCGCACGTACATCCCGCTCGAGTAGCGCTTGACGGGGGTATCGATGAACTTCTCCACTCCCGCGAACGAGACGATCTCATCGAACTTGCACGCAACCTCGGCTTTTTTCATACCCAGGATCGCACCGTTGAGATAGACGTTTTCGCGCCCTGTCAGCTCGGGATGGAAGCCGGTGCCAACCTCCAACAAACTGCCGATTCGCCCCTTGACCTTGACCACGCCGCTGGTTGGGGCGGTGACGCGCGAAAGAATCTTGAGCAGCGTGCTCTTGCCAGCGCCGTTGCGCCCAATTATGCCCAGCGCTTCGCCCTGGTTGACCGTGAAAGAGACGTCGTCCAACGCCAGGATGCTCTCCCCGATTTGCTCAAAAGCGTCTCTTTGACCAATGCGGGTGTAGGGGTCAGGCTGTTTGCGCACCCTCGCCCACCAGCGGTTGAGATCTCGGCTGATCGTGCCCGTGCCAATCACGCCCAGGTCGTATTGTTTGGTTAAGTGTTCAACGGAAATAACGCTATTTCTCATGGAAGATTCTGCTTTTTGCTTCTTCTACCTGCCGCTCAATGACGTCATCGTAATACTCAACCGCTGTCGCAAGTTCCGCCTTGGTCTTCACGCCGTCATAAATCAGATTGTTTGCGATGATAGCATGTACTGTTGATCCAGTGGCTTGCTTATAAGTTTTGTTGATAAAGCTATCCTCGATCAGGCAATCAAAACGCATGCCAATATTCGGTTGATCTGGCAACCTCCAACCGGTATCCCGGCTGAGGTCCGCGATCATCTTCGGGGTGTCCCACGGCACGTACTTGGACAGATTGATATTCTTAAATGGCTTTTCGGGAGCGCTTCGGAATATGTTCTTGAAGGGAGGAACATAAAATTCCAACTTTATTCTTAATAGGTAATACAAGGCAAGCAGCAGGTTCAGAAAAGTTTTGGGCAAGTGGATGATCCCGCCCTTCACCAATCCTCCCCACATGGCTTTTAGTTTCACTTCCCTGGGAACCCTTAATGACAATTCATATTTATTCGAGTGGCTTATATAGTATTTGACCCCCTCTGCGACACCGACCTTTACGATCGAGGCAGGAAGGATGTAATGACATAATGTGCAAATACCCCAGTAGTAATTCGAGTGCTCAAAGGCGTTGACGATTGCCTTGACAAATTTTTTCTCCCAACCGTTTTTACTTTTGTATGTACGTAATTCAAGATTCAAATCTTTCGCCAGAAGCTCGAGATTTTTGTGAGCTTGGTCGTAAAAAAAGCCATGATCAAAATGTACAAGTAAAGCATTCAATCCCATCATTCTGCCAGCTATGTAAGCCATGTAAGAACTGTCCAGCCCTCCGGAAACTCCAATGATGCAGTCGTATTTCCCGGTACGATTTGCTTTAATTTTTTGGGAGATGTTTTCTAAGCCTTCATAATCAATTTCAGCAGATGTTGAGCTATCACTCAGAATTGGATTCGAACGACACCACTGACAGGTTTTATTTTCATCGATCTCGGCATTAGGAAACTGGTCAGTTACAAAACAAGAATTGCATTGAGAAATATATCTACTCATATTTTTTTCCTTATAGTGAAGAAGAAATCATCTTCCCGGGTAAATTTTGTGATGCAAAAATAAGAATTTTACATATCATATTGTCAATAGATGTTAAAAATTGTGTGGTCTTAAATGGTATCAATAATGGTATTGTTGATCCGGTTGAAAATTTACACGATGATGAGGGGTCCTGCTGGCCGATGCACGTGTAGGAGTTGGGCTGGTGACGCACACGCGCCCACCAGCGATTGGAATCATGGGTCATAGCGCCTGTTCCGATTACCCCAAGCTCACATTGTTTTGTCTGGTGTTCATTTGAAATCACCATTTTAGTCATTTATCTTCGGATCTCTATAGATGATTAACTGCGACCTGGCAGCAGCGAACCGAAACCATCGTGGCAAATGAGGTTCAACTCTATGTGCCCATTGTCGGTAGGCTGAATTAAATTTCCCTGAGGGCAAAAGTCTGCAGAATCTTTCCAGGCTTCCAATCATGACTGTTTCAACAAGACCAAAATATTGATGACCAACCGTGATAAAGTGATTAGTGCTATTATTCCTTACTGGATGAGGATCATTTTTCTTCCACTCAGCGAAGGCTTTTTGGTTTAGCATCGAAGCTCTTCCAGGAACTGGAGTGATCCAACGCAAATTATCTAGCAGCTTGGAGTTCATCGCTGGTTCAAAGAACCTTGCTTCTCCGGTCGGTTTCAGAAGTTTTGCCACTTTCTCCAAATATACGGCTTCCTGATCATGAGTCAAATGATGTAAAAAGCCTTTTCCGACAATCACATCAAAAGAATTTTCCTCAAAGGATTCGTTTGAAAAATCGCCTGTGACGGCTTTGACTGGCAGTGAGAATTCTTTATTGACTTTTTCTATGATAACTTTGCTCTGTTCAGAAATATCAATAGCTGTTACTTGCCCACCTAATTTGGCCATGATAAAGGCGTTTAGTCCATCACCACACCCAAGTTCAAGTATATTCTTCCCCTTAAGCTTATGACGAAAATCACCCTGAAACAAACCATGCCAACTGGTGTCGGTTTTTATCGCCCGGTCCAGAAAAGATTCGGCGTTTCTCACTTTGGCAATAATTGAATCCACTGAAACATGGGAGTAAACGTCGTCGTAATGTTCTTTGTTCACATCAATATTAGAGAATTTTAATTCACGTGATTGTGTTTCCATAGAGTTTTCCTAAACCAGGGTAGAGGCATATTTAGACTATATCAAAAAGAATTATGTGTCGACTCCTTTAAAGATCCGCAGACCTCTAAAAAATACCGAAATAATTGAACACATTTTATTACCCTTAGTTTTGCCGTTTTCCAAATTGATAAGAAAAATAAAATAAATAATGTTGTTAAATTAGTTGTCGTAAGGCTACTAATTGCTTGGCACCTCAGGGTTATCTTTGTAAATGGTAATTTTTTCCACACCGTATATTTCAGCCGCAACATCCGTGAAGGAACTCCAATAGCTACCGATGATTTTTTTGCATTTTGCCAGGCAAAAAAGATCCACTACAGCACCTTTTATGGCTTCCGGATCGCTCCTGTCAAAACTGTTAATCGTAGCAGTCACAATTTTATTTGGGAATACTTGATGAAGAGTCGTTTAAACTGCTATGTTATCAGATGCTAAAAAAAATTTGACATCTTTATCTGCAACGATCTCGGCTGTCATTGCTTCAATGAACTTCTCGAGTGGGCTATGAATTATTGATTTTTCATTATCAGTACGTCTTAAATGAATTCCAATTTTTTGTGAATTATCATGCAGATCAATGATTTTCTGAATACTCTCCTTCGGAATCAATTTTGAATATTGAATATAGGAGGAAGAGTAGTAAAAACGATTGTAAGTTTGGATAAATGCATTACCATGCTTTTGGAGTTTATTTAATAAAGTTGAAATACTTTGAAATGCACTTCCTGTCTGTACCTTTAACACCCGTATATTCTTGTTGTCAAGGAAAAGATTTGGGGAATGAGAAAAATAAACTCTAAATATCTTTCTTAAAATCCTGGTGATTACACCTGACTTTAACTCAACAAGCCATTTGATTTCATCAGGAACGATGAATAGGTCGCTGAATTTGCAGTTACAATCAGAATTCTGTATCCACAATACACTAAGGTTAACATTATTCCCGCATTTAAAGGCGATGGCAGAATCTAACGCACGTAGACGATTGGCTAGACCTCCCGTTGGTTCAACAATTAACATTGTTTAGATTCTAAATAAATGAAAGTCAATTTAAGGCAGCCAGATTGTTGAATGGAAATTACATTGTTGCTCATACCCGTCCTCTTGAGGCGCGCACATATAGCTCGTAGGAAAAAGATTCTTAACCACTGGCTCCTATACTGTGTCGATGAAATTCTTCTCAACTCTATTAAAAATAATAATACCAACCATAATCACGACCAGCATAAAGCCGAAAGAGTAAGCCAGGCGAGGCCAGGAGGTATCGCCAGCTCCCAAAAATCCAGCGCGGAAGGTTTCAATGATCGGCGTGACAGGGTTGACGTTCGCCACCCAGCGCCATTTCTCCGGGATGCTCGAGACGGGGTAGATGACCGGCGTGGCGTACATCCACAAGCCAACCCCAAAACTGACCAGGTATTGCAGGTCGCGATACTTGGTGGTCATGGACGAGATGATGATGCCAAATCCAAGCCCCAGCCCAGCCATCAACACCAAAAGGATCGGCAGTGCGAACGCCCAGGACGTGAGCCTGACCTCAGAGCCGCGCAAAGCGAAGAAGGCAAAGTAAGCGAGGAAGAAGGCAAACTGGATCGCGAAGGTGATCAGGTTGGAAATCACGATGGAAATCGGCATCACCAGGCGTGGGAAGTAAACTTTGCCAAAAAGGTGGGCATTGGAGGTAAAGGTCGTTGAAGTGCTTGTGAGGCAGGTGGAGAAGTAGCTCCACAGAATGTTGCCGGACATATAGAAAAGCATCTGCGGCAGACCATCCGTCGGCAATTTGGCAATGTTGCCGAAGATGACGGTGAAGACCAGCGAGGTGAGAAGCGGTTGGATGATGAACCACAGCGGACCTAAAATGGTCTGCTTGTATCGCGAGACGAAATCCCGCTTCACAAACATGCCGATCAAGTCTCGGTAGTGCCAAACGTCGCGCAGTTGCAGATCCCACCACTTTTTACGCGGGGTAATGATGAGATCCCAGGATTGTTCTGTTTCGGAGATGTTGTTCATAATTGGTTTCTATTTTACTGACGGAGGACGGTGGACTTAAGAAGGAAGAGAAAAGGCAAGAAACAGGAGGCTACCATTGTTTTGACGGGGGATCGGTTTTCAGTCAATATTTGCTTTCAGCTTTCGGCTGATTTTCCGACCCCCCTCACGCATTAATTATTCAACTCAAAATTATGCGATTTTGCTAGCACAACTCCTTATCATCTATCCAACGATAGTCATCACCCTGGGTGGATACGGTTTCACCATAGGAAGCCTTAGGCAGAAGAACACGACCCAGGCTAGAAAAGTATGAGCGCTTGGAGAAACGCAATCCATCGGCACCACAGTTCACACAGCGAGTGTCAACGATTTCTCGGAAGTTTCTATAAATCCGCAGTATTCCACCACATTCAGGGCAGGCATAACGCTCAAGGATGGCAGGGTTGCCACTAGCTAATCCATAGGGAGGGATATCCCCAATAACCTTGCTACCGGCGCGGATTAGTGCATGACGCCCAATGTGCACGCCACCGATAATCTCGGCACCCACCCCAATCCGGCAGTAGTTTTCAATGATCGTCTCCTGATCCGCCAGGTCGTTTTCCTCCCTGAGCAAGCCAATGACGACATCGTGAGCAATAATAGTGCCTTCACCGATGTGAAGAGGCCCTACAAGGGTCACATTTTCACGTACGTTGACATTAGGCTCCAGCGTGACCCTGCCGATGATGGTCACGTTCTGGCATAGCGTAACATGGTCCGCAAGTGTGGTTTCTGAGCTGATCTCGCATCCAGGATCAATACGGCTGGTTGCATGGACGATTGCGCCTTCAGCGACTTTTGCTTGGACAATATTTGGGTTTAAGGTGGTAGGGTATGTCATGTTTTATTTATCTCCTAATAAATAGAATGTTTGTTCTATTATAGAAGATTTTTTGGGAAAT
>CAYPBU010000011.1:0-42082 GCA_964409045.1 uncultured Anaerolineaceae bacterium
CATAAGATTACTCCAAAAAAGGTTTGATTAACTAAAAAATTATACCTGATAACAACAAGAGATTTCGCTGATTTTTATTGAGCATGTTTTTGCAGCGGTGTTGTGAAGGGTGATTTCCAGAGAATTGATGGTTGGAATCAGGAAAACATATTGGTGGGGCTGTCAACATCAGCCGGTAGCGGCGAAGCTTCTCCCATGCTTATGGATATACCATCAAGGTTTTCCAAGCAGGTTGATTCGCCCCACATCTAAATCTACCGACTCCCCGCCCTTTCCATCAATGTCGATCAGTTTTCGAAATCGAATAGGTGTGCTTAGTGATCGAACCTAATGACATCTTCCCGACGTCAATTCGCTATGCCATAATGATAAAATCAAATTCTGAAGGTCATTAATTTTACGTCGTCAGTGACAAACATCGGAAAGGTTCATTCTATGGATTACATTGAAGGCAAGAAACAGGCATGGGAAGAAGCTTTTGAGAATCGAATGCCTGGTTGGGGCGAGGATCATGCGGACGCACTTGTCAACCAGACACTGCCTTTCTTCAATCAGGACACGATTGCGGCACTGAGCTCCTAGGATTTGCAGGGCAAGACCATCGCCCAGTTTGCATGCAATAACGGTCGCGAGCTGCTCTCTGCCATGCAGCTCGGTCCAGCATATGGATACGGATTTGATATTGCTGACAATTTCATCAACCAAGCACGGCAAATTGCACAAAAGATTGGGCGAACAGACGTTGAGTTCGTGTCTGGAAATCTATTGGAGGTCGATGCACCTTATCTAAACAAGTTGGACCTCATTTTTTTTACTATTGGTGCAATCACCTGGTTCGAGGATTTGGGTCAGCTTTTTGCGGTGGTGGCAAAATGTCTCAAGCCAGGTGGTAATTTGCTGATCAATGACTTTCATCCTTTCATGAATATGATTCCGTTACCAGGGGAGGATGGATTTAACCCGGAGCACCTGAACCAGTTTTGCTATTCCTATTTTCGTAAAGATCCCTGGATTGAAAATAATGGGATGACTTACATCACCCCCGAATACCGGTCTAAAACATTCACGAGCTTTACACACACTCTTTCGGACATCTTCACAACTTTGATTGCGTCAGGAATTCAGATCAAGTCTTTTCGGGAATTTGATTACGATGTTAATGTAACGGATGTTTACAACAACAAGGGTTTACCATTATCCTTCATTTTGATCGGTGAAAAGACAGCTTAGGTTAGAAACTGCTCCTGCTGCTTTTCAAGTTGACCCAAACCGAGATCCTACTCCATCTCTTGCCGATAGGACAAGGCGCGTTGCAGCGTGCTTTGGTCTGCGTATTCGATATCCCCGCCAACAGGCAAACCGCGTGCCAGTCGCGTCACTTTGATCCCCATCTGGCTGATGCGCTGCTGTAAGTAGAGCGCGGTCGCGTCGCCTTCCATCGATGGGTTAGTGGCGATAATCACCTCGCGAACCTGACCGACTTTTAAACGCTCCAACAAGGGGAAAATCTTGATCTGGTCGGGTCCAACGCCTTCAATCGGCGAAAGAACCCCCTGCAAAACATGATATTTCCCCTGGAAGGCACCTGTGCGTTCAATCGCCAGCACATCCAACGGCTCCTCCACCACGCAGATCAGTTCCTGGTCGCGCGAGGATGAGGCGCAAATATCGCATTTTTCTTCGCCTGCCAGGGTGATATTGAAGCACTCCTGGCATTGGGAGGTTTCAGTTCGCATGACTTCAAGCGCCTGCGCCAGGTCCAGCGAAGTTTCGGCAGGCGCCTTGAGCAGGAAGAAGGTCAGGCGGGAAGCGGTTTTGGGTCCGATTCCGGGAAGGCGCGCAAACGCATCGATCAGGTTTTGAACCGGACCAGGAATGGTGCGCATTCGATTTATCGACCCATGCCAAAACCGGAAAGCATATTGGTGAAGGGCGCCATTTTCTCTTCCGATAACCTCCGGGAGCTCTCGAGAGCCTTGTTGACAGCTGCCAGCAGCATGTCTTCGAGCATCTCAGCATCCCCATCAGTCAGCAGATCAGGATCAACCTTGATAGCTTTGCACTGTTGGTCGCCAGTCATTGTCACCGACACGGCTCCTCCGCCTGAGGTTTCAGTGACAGTCTCATTTGCGACTTCTTCCTGTGCTTGAGCCATCTGCTCTTGCAGTTTTGCCAGTTGGGACATCATGTTGCCGCCAGATGCGCTGGGGCGCGCGTTGAATCCTTTTGCCATTATTCATCCTTTACAGAGTAATCAGTGGGTATCTCGCGGAGTTTTCCGCCTAATTTTTTGATTGTTTCTTCCACCTGTTGCATGCCACTGGCATTGGAACGGGGCAGGGCATCGCGCTCGCCAGTGGTACAGATCAGCCGCAAGTCCTGCCCAAAGTATTTGGACATCACCGAGCAGACCATGCGGGTATTTTGTTCATCAGCCATCTTGTCGCGCAACAGATCACTGCTGAAATTGATCACAACCGTGCTGCCATCCACGTCGACCAGGCGGGAAGAATTTAACAGCGCGCTCGTGACCGTATTGCGTGATTTCACCGCGCGTTTGAGTGCTTCCCAGTGCTCCTGAACCAGGTCCAATGTGACAGGACCCGTGATCGGGGTGGAACGTTCCACCTCGACTGGTTTGGGCGCAGTTTCAACAGGATTGGAAGCTGCTTTGGCTTTTGAGCCCGGCTTTGGCTGCGATGGCTGCGGCTCTGGTTGGGCCGTAACGGGAACTGGTGCCGATGACTGGGGCGCGAGCGCTTCAGCATAAGCCAGCTCAAGCCCAAGACCGGGGTGCCAGTTGGCTTTCAGCTCGATCGCAGCGTTCGTAAAAGCCTGGATCATGTAGATGAGGTTGCTCATGGTGAAGCGTGCGGCGTGATCTTCCATGTTAGCACGCACTTCGGAGGTGAGTTCAAGCTGTTTGCCAGCCTCCATCTTGATCACCAGCAAGTCCCTCAGGTAATCCACTACCTGGCGGGCGTATTGCCGTGGGTCTGCGCCGCTATCAAGTGCCTGGTGGATGATCTCGAGCCCTTTGCCGCTGGAACGTGCCAGACTGGCTTCGACCAGGTCGATCACGGATTGATTTGTGGCAGTCCCAAGGACATCCTGGGCAATCGGGAGCGTGATTTTCTTGGAGATCGATGAAAGTTGATCGACCAGGGAAATTGCGTCGCGCATGGAGCCGGTTGCCTGGCGGGCGATCAGGGTCAGCGCGTCATCATCGATCTTGATCCTCTCTTGCTTGCAGAGTTCTTTCAGCTTTTGAACAATCACAGGCACCGGGATGCGGCGAAATTCGTGGCGCTGGCAGCGCGAGAGCACCGTTGCGGGGATTTTGTGGATCTCGGTGGTGCAGAGGATGAAGATTACATGGGATGGGGGTTCCTCGAGCGTTTTTAACAGGGCGTTAAAGGCTGAAGTGGAGAGCATGTGGACTTCATCAATGATGTAGACCTTATAACGACCTTGAGAGGGTGAAAAATTGATCTTATCGCGTAATTCGCGCACATCATCCACGCTGGTATTAGAAGCGGCATCAATCTCAATCAAGTCCAGGAAGCGTCCTTCATTAACTGCAAGGCAGTTGGCGCAGTGGTTGCATGGGCGCTTTTCGAGCGAGTGCTCAAGGCAGTTAACTCCTTTTGCCAGCAATCGCGCACTGGTGGTTTTGCCGGTGCCTTTGGGTCCGGCAAAGAGGTAAGCATGCCCAACGCGGTCGGTCGCGATCGCGTTTTTGAGAGTCTGAACGATGTGATCCTGACCAACAACCTCATCCCAGAGGGCGGGTCGCCAGGTGCGGTAGAGTGCCTGAGCCATGTGAGTTCCTTTAAGGTACCTTGAATTCGGTGTGTTCGTTTCCCTGGCTGTCAAACAGGGTCAGCAAATCGCCAGTCTTCCACAGCGCCGCGTCAGAATTCCAATGCAATTCTGTGACGGTGTCCGTGCCTGGACCGGTGTAAATGTTTACAGCACCCTTTGGGTAGAGCGTCAGGTTGGGAAAGCGATAATTCCTGCCCCCATCAGAAATAATGCGCCATCCAGCGAGGTCAACCGCGCTATCGCTTGCGTTGCGTAGCAGAATGTATTCGACCTGGAGGTCTCCAGCACCAAAGACACCTTCAATTCGGAGTAAACGGTCTTGCAGCGTTTGGGCGGTTGGGGTGGCAGGAGAAGGAGAGGGATTGCCCTGGATGGGGGTGATGATTGGCTGCGTTGGTTCTGCGGTCTGCAAAGGGTTTTTTTGCTGCCAGAAGTAGAGCACAGCCAGCAGAGTTGCGGCTGAAACGACAATGTTGAGCAGTATGAAGGGGAGGGTCTTTTTCCAGAATTTCATCATCATTACCGCCCTAATCATAGCATAAAAGGGCGCGTGACGTCCCATTTGTAAGTGAGGAAATCCTGTTATGCTGGCAGTGTGGCAGTCGCTGAGGAGTTTCAAAGGGCTATCAAAATTAATAACTCAGCAAAAGAAATTTAACAATATCCTAACATTTCTTTTATACGGAGTTAACTCGCGTGCGTTATTATCTTATCGTTCGTGCAAATAATGTTTCTCTCCTTTCAAATTGCACGGACAGGATCGGATTGTGACAAAACACTTTTTTGATCGAAACTAAAACAGCCGCAGGTGAGGCGGCTGTTTTAGTTTAAGGCGAAAGTGAGGTTTTTACCTGGGGTTTATCCCAGGGCCAGATTGCGGATATGATCGATGTGATCCCGTTGATGCCAAAGCAACCGCCGGACTAACTTGCGCGCGCTCCATTTCTCCTGTCGGTATTCAAGTACAGAGTCAACCCCTTCAAGCTTCGGCAACAATTCGTTTGTTGCTGTCGTGCTTATATTGAGCAAATTCAAGGGATCGTTGGCATCGATTGACAACGGAAATTCAAATCCCAATCGAGAGAAATACCATTGTTCGACGCGCGCGATATGCTCCAGGATGCCCTCGATTGTCCAGCGTTGTCCGTCAAATTGATGTTTGAGGACATCATGAGGAAGGGTCTCCACGCCTGCCAGCAACTCTTCCCGCTGCCCGTTAAAAATCAGCAACGTCTGCTCAACGTCTTGCGGGGTCAACGGCACCAGGTCGGAACGGAAAAATGCATGTACTGCGTGCATTTTTCCTTCAGCAAGGACTTGGTTGGAATCGAAGGTCTCATCGATGTGCATGTCCAGCCCTTCGAGGTGCACCCAAGGTTCATCGGCGCGCAGATTAAACCAGCTTTCAAACCTCAGCATCTCGCGCGGCATGCGCAGAATTGCCTCAGCATCGTCAGCGCCATAGGTGAAAACACCTGGATAGTCGAGCGCCCAGGCAAGGGTGCGTCCTTCCACGTTGCGCTCGAGCCCAATTTGGATCAGGGTCATGGCTTAGCAATAAAAAATTGGCAGGTGCCCCAGGGCGATAACCTGGCGCCATTCCGCGCGATCGCCTTCGGTCAGAATTGCGGCTTCAGCAGCAACCTTACCGCCAGCTTTCTCCGCGATCAGGTGCATACCCTGCAGGGTGGAGCCGGTGCTGATGACATCATCCAGCAGCACGATCTGCCTGTCCTTCAGGCAATCCAGGTCTTTCTCGTCCAGGAAGAGGTGCTGCGATTTGCCGGTGGTGATGGAGAGGGTTTCTGCTTGTAATGCCGCTCCCATGTAGGGCTTGTACTCTTTGCGTAGTACCACGTAAGGTTTATTGGTGGCTTTTGCCAATTCGTGGGCAATCGGAATACTCTTCGTTTCGGCAGTGAGGATGACATCGAACGGAATATCTGCCAGCTTTTTTGACAGGGCGACAGCGCAGGCATCCACCAATTCCACATCCCCGAGGATGTTGAGGATAGCAATGCGCATCCCCGGTTTGACCTCAAAAAGCCGTAAATCGCGCTTCACTCCGGCGATATCAATCGAAAAAATGTCTCTGGGTTCCATTCTGTCTCCTTAGTAAGATGATCGAACTGATTTTAATCCAAATCTGGCTGAAAAAATGTTTTGGGCTATTAACGCAACTAATGCCGTGGACGCCGACCACGGCATTAGCGTTTAAGGAGGAGAAGAAGAAGAGAAGTCGCCCTTTCGAACTCTATATTACAATAAACAGAAGTAAATAGCTTGACGATTGACCTACGATTACCCTACGATTCTGCGACCAAGGTGAAAATGACCCGAGATGAAATAACCTTTCTACAAACCCCCGTTGGTTGGTTGCGGATTAATGCGAATTTGAACGAGTTGAGTGGAGTCAATTTTGCTTTCCCGCCCGAGGATTTCTTGGATGTCGGCTCGGACATTCTGAAAGAAGCCAGTCTGCAATTGAAGGCTTATCTCGAGGGAAGGTTACAGAGATTCGCGCTCCCACTGGCTTGGAGCAGTATTACAGGCTTTCGACGGGAAGTTTTACAGGTTGTAGCAGGTATCCCCTTTGGGGAGTGGATGACATATGGTGAAATTGCGAAAGTGGTTGGAAAGCCCGGTGCCGCGCAAACAGTGGGAGCGGCTGTAGGCAGCAACCCCTGGCTGATCGTGGTGCCCTGCCATCGGGTGATTGGTTCAGACCGAAAACTGCACGGTTTTTCCGCGCCAGGCGGGCTGGAAACAAAAACATGGCTACTAAGGCATGAAAAATTGGAAATCATTGGAGGCAAAGTGAGCCTCAAAGAGAGTTGAACATGGAAGAAAACATTGAATCAGAATTTCGCTCAGGTTTTGTAGCGTTGATCGGCAAGCCCAACGTAGGCAAGAGCACCTTGCTCAATCGCCTTCTTGGGCAGCCTATCGCGGGCGTTTCTGCCAAACCGCAGACCACCCGCAGACGCCAGTTGGGGATCCTTACCTCCAAGGATTATCAGATCGTGTTCGTTGATACGCCTGGTCTGACAGACGCAAAGGATAAGCTCGCGAGGTCGATCAATTCGGAAGTGCAGTTCGCGCTCAACGACTCTGACCTTTTGCTGCTGTTGGTCGATGCCAGCAATCCACAGGATACAATGGACGAGAAGTTGTTGGAGGCTATTCAGGCATCAAGAACACAGCCGCCTGTCTTGATCGTATTCAACAAGGCTGACCGAATCAACAAATCTGGATTCACCCAGCTTTCCGCTTTGTACCGGGAGAAGCTGCCAAACGCGCGCACGTTGCAAATCTCGGCATTGGACGGGGCAGGCGTAAAGAACATGCTCCAGACCATTGTCGAGCTGCTACCACAGGGTCCCCAGTATTTCCCTGATGAGCAAATCACCGAAGATTATGAACGGGATATTGCGGCAGAGATGATCCGGGCTGTCTGCATGGACATGCTGACTGAGGAGATGCCTTATTCCATCGCGACGCAGGTGCAATCTTACAAAGAACGCGAGAATGGCACGATATACATCGAAGCGACAATTTTCGTGGAACGTGACAGCCAAAAAGCGATTGTAATCGGAAGAAAAGGACAGATGATCCGCGAGATTGGCACCAAGGCACGTGAAGAACTGGAAAAGGCAACGGGGCAAAAGGTTTTCCTCGAGTTGGTAGTCAAAGTGCAGAAGGACTGGAAGAACGACCCGATATTTTTGAAACAGATCGGGCTCGCGGGTGGTTAATCTTCCGGCAGTTTTCAGGGTTCTGACATTGGTTGTCGTCGGACTGGCAAGTCTGATCAACTGGATCTCAGCCTGGAAGTTGCGAATGATCCCGTATTACGTCACCAAGCCAATTGTGCTATCAGGCTTGATACTGTTTTTATTGTTGCGTGTGCCAATCACGCCAGCCAGGTTACCTTTTTTATTGGGGCTGATTTTTTCCTTACTTGGCGATGTTTTTCTGATACCAAAGGGGACCCGTTGGTTTTTGGTTGGCATGGGCGCTTTTTCGATCACCCAGCTGTTGTATATCTGGGGGTTTAACCTCTCCGGGGTCAAACTGCCAGTCATGGTGGTTGGGATCGTGGCTTTCCTGGAGGGAGTCGTGTTGATCCACCTGGTAGTGAACCGGTTTTCGCAATCTTCCAGCATCAACAAGGCGATCCTGCCATTTATCAAGGGGTATGGCGCGCTGGTGCTTGCAATGGGCATGAGCGCGTTGTTGTGCCTTGCCAGACCCGGATGGTCGGATAGCGCGGCGGTGATGGCTGGCATTGGCGGTATCCTGTTCTTCTTGTCGGATGGAATGATAGGTTTGGATAAACTCGACAAGCGATTGCCGAGATACCGATTTTGGATCATTTTCACTTATCACCTGGCGCAGTTCCTGATCGTCGCGGCAGTGATACAATTACCGGGATAGTCAATTTAGAAATGCTATATTAGGTGGTATAACATTACGGACAGCAAAATTTGAAAAAAATACAACTGGAATCAGTTTTGCCAGAATAATTGACTCTTTCTAATCGAGGGAGTATACTAATTCGCTGTGAACATTTAACTTTGGAGAAATGATTATGGACGCCCCCGTCGAAAACAAGCAAGTCGATACAAATATTAGGCCTAAAGATAAATTCGAAGGGAAGGTTTTAAAGACCTCGTTGCAAGGCGCATTGATTGACATCAACTGCCCTTTGCCTGCGTTCCTGCATATCTCTCAGGTGATTGACCCCAAGAATCCCGAAGCGATTTTGAAATCACTCGATGAAGTGATCAAAGTTGATGACGTCGTAACTGTTTGGGTACGCCGTGTGCTTAAGGACCATATTGAGCTTACGATGCGCGAGCCTCTGGCTTACGAATGGCGCGAGTTGGCAGCGGACATGGTTGTGCATGGCAAAGTTTTACGCCTGGAAACCTTCGGCGCTTTTGTTGAAATCGGTGCCGAACGCCCTGGTTTGATCCACGTCAGCGAGCTCTCCCACAAT
This sequence comes from uncultured Anaerolineaceae bacterium, assembly GCA_964409045.1. Taxonomy (GTDB): domain Bacteria; phylum Chloroflexota; class Anaerolineae; order Anaerolineales; family Anaerolineaceae; genus Mesolinea. The sequence continues at coordinate 8,828 of CAYPBU010000011.1, forward strand.
TACGTTCGAACCCCGAACGAGGTTGTCAAAGTAGGGGACGAGTTTGATGTGAAAGTTCTCGAAGTGGACCGCCGCAAAAAACAAATCAAGCTAAGTCTCAAGGCTCTGCTCGAAGTTCCTGAAGAAGTAGCTCCGGAACCAAAACGCACTGGTCGCAAGGGCAAAGGTCCCAAGAAGGAAGTGGTTGAAGAGCCGCTCGAGGAAGTGATTCCGGACCCCACTTACATGGAAATTGCAATGCGCAAGGCAATGGTTAAGGCTGAAGAACGCCTGCCCGAAATCACAAACCGTGTGAAGAAGTCCAAGTCCTACGATTCTGAGGCAGATGACATCTTCGAAAGAACGATACAAAACAAAATTAGCAACAAGGATTAGGATGCACATCGTCAAACGATTGCGCATAGGATAAAGACGCAAACCGGGGAGGTGCTGGAACGATCAGCCCTCCCCGTTACTTTTAATGAGAAGTTACGATCAAGGAGGATAGATGGCAACAAAGTTGATATTCTTTACCGGCGGTGTTATCTCCTCTGTGGGCAAGGGCGTGACCGCAGCATCGGTCGGGAGGTTGCTGAAAGCCAGGGGGTTCAACATCACCATCCAAAAGCTCGACCCTTATCTCAACGTAGACCCAGGCACGCTAAGTCCTTATCAACACGGTGAGGTATTTGTCCTGGATGATGGCTCTGAAACAGATCTGGACCTGGGGCACTATGAACGATTTTGCGATCTTCATCTCAAAAAGACCAGCACCGTTACCACGGGTCAGGTCTACGAGGAAGTTATCAATCGTGAACGCCGTGGAGATTACCTTGGCGGCACGATCCAGGTCATCCCTCATATTACCAACGAAATCAAACGGCGGATTGATCTGCTCACCCGTTCGACCGACGCAGATATTGCTCTGATCGAGGTTGGCGGGACGGTCGGCGATATTGAAAGCCAACCTTTCCTCGAAGCCATCCGTGAATTGCGCAACGATCGAGGTCGTGAGAATACAGCTTTTGTGCACATCACCTGGCTGCCTTACCTGCGCGCCACCAATGAAACCAAAACCAAACCTACCCAACACTCCGTGCGAGAATTACGCTCGATGGGTATTCTGCCCGATATGATTATCGCCCGCAGTGATTTTCCGGTCGAGAAAGAGCTCTCACACAAAATTTCCCAGTTTTGCGATGTCGCGGAAGAGGCAGTCATCCCGCTGGTAACAGCTGACCTGCTTTACGAAATCCCGTTAATCCTCGAGCAAGCCCATGTGGCGGATATTTTACTGCAACGTCTGGAATTGGAGCCCAAAGAGCCCACCAGGATCCAAGGGTGGAAGGCGATGGTCACGGAGCTCAAACGCCAAAAGCCTGCTATTAAAATTGGGCTGGTGGGGAAGTATGTAGAGCTGCATGATGCTTATTTAAGCGTCAGGGAAGCCCTCAACCATGCCGCACTTTTTTATGGCGTGGACGTGGACCTGCAGTGGATCTCTTCAACTGACATTGAAAAGAACAATACCAACGATTTGCTCGCTGGTTTGGATGGTATCATCGTGCCCGGTGGATTTGGCAGCCGTGGTGTTGAGGGGAAAGTTATAGCCGCCCAATACGCCCGCGAAAACAAGATCCCCTACTTGGGGCTTTGCCTTGGTTTGCAAGTGATGGTGATTGATTTTGCAAGGAACGTTCTTGGCTTGAAAAACGCGGACTCGGCTGAATTCGATAAACTAACACCTGACCCCGTGATCGACCTGATGTTGGAACAACGCGGGCTGGTCCAGATGGGTGGCACGATGCGCCTGGGGCTCTACCCCTGCCATATCAAGCCTGAGACTAAGGCCTCCGCCTTGTACCAGGCGGAAGTCATTCAGGAGCGCCACCGCCATCGCTACGAGTTCAATAATGCTTATCGCCAAAAGTTTGAAGAAAATGGTGTAGTGTTCTCGGGAGTTTCTCCTGACAATGTGTTGGTGGAGATGGCTGAGTTAAGCGATCATCCATTCATGATGGCTTGTCAATTCCATCCTGAATTTCTGTCACGCCCCAATCGGGCTCACCCGCTTTTCTGCGGTTTTATTGAGGCAGTATGTAAAAAAGCAGGCTTTTCCGACCAAGTTGTAAACCTGGACTTTACGAATTAAGGTCGCGATAGGCTATACTTAATAAAAGAAAACCCTTAGAAGGAAGGAATGTAATGGACACAATTATCGAATATATCAATGCAATAGAAATCCTCGATTCCCGTGGCAACCCCACTGTGGAAGTCGAAGTCATCCTGGCTGACGGAAGTTTTGGTCGTGCAGCCGTACCCTCTGGCGCCTCAACCGGCGTACACGAAGCACTCGAGCTGCGCGATGGCGACAAAGGTCGTTACAATGGCAAGGGCGTACTCAAAGCTGTTGAGAACGTCAACAATGAAATCGCCGATGAGCTGCTCGGCGTAGACGCACTTGAACAAAAAGCGATCGATGAGTTGTTGATCGAGCTGGATGGTACTCCTCATAAGTCCAACTTCGGCGCAAACGCAATCCTGGGCACCAGCTTGGCAGTTGCAAAAGCAGCCGCGGCATCACTGGGCTTACCCCTCTACCGCTATCTTGGCGGCGTTTATGCTCACGTTCTGCCTGTGCCGATGATGAACATCCTTAACGGTGGCGCACATACTGGCTGGCAGTCAACCGACGCCCAGGAGTTCATGGTCATGCCGTTCGGCGCTCCAACATTTGCTGAAGGTCTGCGTTGGGGAGCTGAAATTTACGCCTCTCTCAAGACCGTACTCAAGAGCAAAGGCTACACCACCCTGGTTGGTGATGAAGGCGGGTTTGCACCTGCACTGAGCGCCAACAATGAAGCTGTGGAACTGATCCTCCAGGCGATCGAAAAAGCGGGCTATAAAGCTGGCACCGATGTGGCGATCGCCCTCGACCCAGCTGCTTCTGAACTCTATGAAGAAGACACCAAACTCTACAACCTGCGCAAAGAAGGTCGAAAACTGACCTCTGACCAGATGGTTGAGTTCTGGACAAACTGGATCAACCAGTACCCGATCGTCTCGATCGAAGATGGTTTCGCCCAGGATGACTGGGAAGGCTGGAAGAACTTCACAGCCCTCAACGGTCACCGCCTGCAAATTGTGGGTGATGATCTGCTCGTGACCAACCCCGAGCGTGTGGCTCGCGCGATTGAAGAGAAAGCTTGCAACGCGCTGCTCGTAAAGGTCAACCAGATTGGGTCCCTGACTGAGACGATGAAAGCTGTCAGCATGGTTCAGAACCACGGCTGGCGAGCTGTCTGTTCGCACCGCTCAGGTGAGACTGAAGACAGCACGATTGCCGACCTGGTAGTAGCAATGAACATGGGTCAGATCAAGACCGGTGCTCCTGCCCGTTCTGACCGTGTGGCAAAATACAACCAGCTGCTGCGCATCGAACAGGAACTCGACCTGACCGCCAAGTACGCCGGCTGGGACGCCCTGGTAGCCAAGCACTAAAAATTCTGACCTCACTACCCACATCCCCTCTTCGTGAGGGGATGTTTTTTTAACTTAACGGTCTACCCGGCGTTTGTCTCTGGTAAACTTTGGATATGGGAAAAACATTGGAGAATATTGAACAAGAATTAATCCTCTGCCGTAATTGCCCACGCCTGGTCGAGTGGCGGGAGGAAGTCTCCCGGGTGAAGCGAAAAGCCTACCGTGACCAGGAATATTGGGGCAGACCGGTGCCGGGGTTTGGCGACCCCAAGGCGCGGATACTGATCTTGGGGCTGGCGCCTGGCGCACATGGCTCCAACCGCACCGGGAGGATGTTTACGGGGGATGGCTCGGGGAACTTTCTCTATCCCGCGCTTTTCAGGGCTGGTTTTGCCAGTCAGCCACAGGCGACTGCGGTTGGCGATGGGATGGTTCTAAAGGATATCTTTATTTCTGCGGTGTGCCGTTGCGCACCGCCCGAAAACAAGCCCTCCCGGGAAGAAATTGGCAATTGCCTCCCCTGGCTGGAGCTGGAAATGCAAGCATTGTCTGAACTTCAGGGAGTGGTGGTGTTGGGGAAAATCGCCCTGGATGGATTGCTAAGCCTGCCGGCTTTCGCTGGATTCTCGCGCGGGCGTTACCCTTTTGGTCACAACCGTTATTATGAAACGTCGCCAGGGCTGCCCTGGATACTCTGTACCTATCACCCCAGCCTGCAAAACACCCAAACCGGGCGACTAACCAGCGAAATGTTTGACCAAATCTGGCAAACGGCAAAGAGCCACCTTGATAATGGCAATTGACCGCAGGTTGCAAGTAGTTGAAGTGACCAGCATTAAATGCCCTCAATACCGCAAAGTAGGAGTAACTTCCACGTCTTCGAGGATCCAGCTGGCTTAGGAGTTTTTAACGTTTTCCGGGTATTTCAGGATTAACTTTTTCCAGGTTACTCGAGGCAGGTTCGACCTGGGAAATATCCACTTGCCCAAACCGCTTACCAATTTTATTCAGGATTGGCAGCCAATTGATGAAGAGAGCCACTCCGATACCGATGAGAGTGCCGACCACACGTTCGATCGTGTAATTCAGCGGATCCGTAGCACCAGCGTTGATGACCACGATCAAGAACACGACTACAGTAATGGCAAGCCCGCCTTGCTTCTTGATTGCAACCATGAACATCATCAGCGGTAAGGTCATCACCCCGATCAGAATGAAGTAGAGTAGGGGGCTCAAGCTTAACCCCATTCGTTCATAGAAGAAAGTAATAAACAGGTAGCCATAAAGTCCAGCTATCAACGTGCCGAAGGTGCGATCTACTGCGGTCTTGAATGTGGATAACAAGGTCGGCTGCATGCAGACGATGGCGGCGATACTGGAATGGTAGGGCATGCTTGTTCCCCGAAAATACTCGATAATGAGGCAGATCGTAATGGCAAGGCATGTTTTTATGACACGCATGCCGGGTGAGTTGCTGATGAGGAATGAGGTAAATCGCTTCCAGACAGTTGTTTCTTGCATTTTTTTCAATCCTATTTCTTGTGATGCTCCCATGATAACCCATTTATGAAAAGTGGGAAATGGAGGTGAAGGTGTTTCATGGCGGAAGAACTTTTTGTTCTTTAAATATAAATGTTTTGCTAAAAATGGGACAAGTCCCGGATTTGAAAAGATGGATGGGTTATAATCTCTTTCGAGGTTTTATGCCCTATCCAATCGCTCACCCCATGGTCATGCAACGCGCACAATCTGTGCTGGAACTGCAACCCATTTTTCTGGACACAGAAACGACAGGCACAGGTCAGACAGACCGCATCATCCAGATCGGGATAGTGGATACAAGCGGCGAGACGTTGTTTCAGTCACTGGTTAACCCGGGTATGCCTATCCCAGCTGAATCCAGCACGGTCAACGGGATCACCGACGAGATGGTCAAAGACGCACCTCTGTGGACAAAGATCTGGTCGGACGTGGAAGCGATCCTGAAGGGTAGGGTGATTGGGATCTACAACGCGGAATTTGATTTGCGACTGCTGCGCCAGACGAACAAAGCCTACGGTTTGCCGATGAGCATTGAAACCAACCAGGCTTTCTGCGTGATGAAACTTTTTGCTGCCTTCTATGGTGAATGGAACGCCCGCAATAACGGTTTCAAGTCCCAAAAACTCGAATTTGCCGGCAGGTTCTTTGCGATCCCTATTCCAAACAGCCACGATGCGATCGATGACGCACGCCTGACTGCTGCCTTGACACACGCAATCGCTGATTACCAACATTCATAGCAATTATTCAGGTTATTCACTGGACATTTTTGGTTTTAAGTGGTATTATGAACATATGAGCAAGTATTCATATAAGTTGAGGTAATATGGACGCGGCAATCAGTAATGAAACAGATTTCAACACGATGGCAACCACGTTCAAAGGTCTTTCCGACCCTTCACGGTTGCACTTACTTGCAATTCTGCTGAATGGGGAGAGTAACGTCAACGACCTCGCCGCGCAATGCGGGCTCAGCCCGAGCGCCACTTCGCACCAGCTGCGAGTGTTACGCAACCTGCGATTTGTAACCGCCAGGCGTGATGGTCAGCAAGTCAATTACCGGATTAACGATGAACACATCCAGGATCTGTTGGTACAGGCTTACAAACATAGTCTGCACTTGAATTCCTGAGAACAGTTGAGTGTTGATGATGATGAACCAAGCAGATACAAAAACCAATAAACCCATCGAAGATGGTATGGGTAGCGGTTGTAATGGGAATTGTTCCACTCCCATTCGAGCTTACACAACGTCGGATAGACCTGCGGAAAAGGCGAGCGTGTTGGACTTTAAGGGCTTCTGGCGGTACTTCATCCGGATGCCTGACCTGAAGGTCATCGTCCCGGGGTGGATTCTGCTTTTTGCGACCTTCTTCCTTGAGGATCTGGGAGTCTCCCGAACAGCCACACTTGCGATCCAATTTCTGGTCTTACCCATTGCTGGCTGGATGGTTTTCCGAAACGGCGCGACCAGCCTCTTCAGGGAACGTAACCTGAACATGAATGTGCTCATGTCCGTTGCGTCCATCGGTGCAGTTGCGATTGGTGAGGCACATGAAGCCTTGATCATGGTCATCTTGTTCACACTTTCCGAAGCCCTTGAGGGCTACACCAACGACCATGCCCGCGCCATCCTCACAGAATTTGCGGACCTTGCTCCGCATCAAGCCCTGTTGACGACGGCTGAAGGCGACCGCTTGTTGCCGATCGAGGACCTGAGAATTGATGACCGGATTTTGGTACGGGCAGGGGAGCGCTTTCCGATGGACGGCGTGGTTGTGCGAGGTACGAGCGAGGTCAACCAGGCTCCCATCACCGGCGAGAGTCGCCTGGTTCCAAAAACCGTTGGGGATGATGTGCTCTCGGGTACAGTCAACGGACAGGGCGTGCTTGAGGTGCGAGTTAGCCACCTGGCGGCAGACACTACCATTCAGCGCATTATTGCCCTGGTAACAGAAGCCCAGGAAAACAAGGCTCGCCAGGAGAAATACATCGACCGATTTGCTGCGGTTTATACCCCGATTGTGATTGCAGTCTCCATCCTGGTGGCAGTTATCCCAACACTTGTTTTTAAGCAGCCTTTTTGGAATACCCCTGAAAGTTATGGTTGGTTTCACCGGGCACTTTCAGTCCTCTTGGTTGGATGCCCTTGCGCTCTAATAATCAGCACTCCCATCACCATGGTCAGCGGTCTAACCCGGGCAGCGCGAGCCGGCGTGATCTTCAAAGGCGGGATATTTCTGGAAAGTCTTTCCAGTAGCAAAGTGATGGCGTTTGATAAAACCGGCACGTTGACTTTGGGAAAACCCTCTGTCACGAAAGTGCAGGCAACCGATTGCACCGGAGAGGCAATCTGTGAACCCTGTGATAATTTGGTGGCAGTCGCCAGCTCACTCGAAGCCCACAGCACCCATCCCTTGGGTAGTGCCGTCACACAAGAAGCCCTGGCACGTGGAGTGCTCAACCGCTACCCCGCTGCTGAAGGACTGCAGGTCTTGGAGGGGCGTGGTCAACAGGGAATGTTGAATGGGAAATTAGCTACAGTTGGCAGCCTGCCGCTCTTTTTGGCTGAACATGAGACACCAGAACCAATCATCTCCGCCTCGCAAGCAGCAGAACGCCAGGGGCAGACGACCATGCTCATTTGTGATGGCGATCGGGTGATCGGATATCTTGCAGTTCAGGATGAGCCACGTCCGGGCACGAAAGAGGTACTGGCAGAATTGAAAGCCGAAGGAATCAACACCGTAATGCTCACTGGGGATAACGACGGTGTGGCGGAGCGTGTGGCTGAGAAGGTCGGACTGGATCGCGTTTTTGCGAGTTTGATGCCAAACGACAAACTTAACAAGCTCAATGAACTCAAGCAGCAATTTGGTCAGGTGGTGATGGTGGGGGATGGCATCAACGACTCGCCTGCTTTGGCGCAGGCAGATATCGGCGTGGCAATGGGCGGCGCTGGCAACGCGCAAGTGCTCGAAACCGCGGATGTGGTTCTGATGAAGGACGATCTCAGCCGGCTTCCATTTGCCGTCCGGCTCTCCAGGCGGGTGAACAGCCTGATCAGGCAAAATGTAGTCATTAGCCTGGGTGTGAAGGTTCTGGTAGCGATTGTTGCCATGGCTGGATTGACACCATTATGGGTGGCTGTCTTCGCGGATATCGGGATTTCGTTGATCGTGACGCTTAACGGGTTGCGGGCATTGAGATTTGAAGCGGAAATTGCCTAATTTGGCACAAAAGTAATATCCCAGATGCCTTCTTCCACCCGGTTCATGCGTGAGGTTGTGCTGGCAAAGGTGATCCATGTCTGACCCGGTTTGAGGTAATAAGGATTACCTTGCACGTCAAAAAACTGGAAGGGTTGCTTGATATCCGGCGAGTACCAGGTGCCATAGATCAGTTTTCCATCACGCAAGAAAACGGCTGCTTGTTGTCTGTCCCCTTCGCGAAGGTCAATATCGTAAAAAGATGGGTTGTACTCGATATAGTCCGCCAGGAGGAATAAAACATTCTCAAAAATGACTGGTTGCTGGCTATCCCGGTCGAAGGTCTGGCTTAGAATGTAGCTGCCGTCTTCAGTCTGAAGATCCTGCCAGAGTTGGTAGCCACCGTAAGTGTTGTCGTAGCGCCAATCCATCACCGAAAAGTCAGCATATAGGTAACTAACCCTGAGCGCGTTGTCATCCCAAGCTTCGATTTTTCTGTTGAAGGTGAGGTCCGGCAAGCGCTCGATTGCGTTTTGGCTGCCATTGGATTTGGCAAAAGCACGCATCGCAGCAGTATCGACCACCGTATTGCCCCCTTGTGCATCGGTTTCGGTACAAATCCCCGGGCAAGGCGCAAACCCACGATAAAAGACTCGGTCTGGCAGCGTTTTTTCAAAGACGCCTTCTACTGTTGGTGGGGCGCTGGCAACGACCAGGGAGCCTTGATAATGCTGGACAATGCGTGCGTCCACCACCCGACCTGGTGCAAGAGGTGCCACGGGCTCAGCGTTTCCGCCGTAAAAAAGAGCCAGGAGGTGATTGGTCTGATGACCTATGTAGTACTCAAAGACCATATCGGCGTTGATTACCTGGTTGAAGGGGCGTAGTGACTGAGGCCAATTTGCGAGTTTCACCATAACGGGGCGTTCCCAGAGCAAGCCAGGATCCTCCACTTCCAATCCGGTTAATGGATTGGTGGTGTCAGATTGGGCAGGTATGGACCTCAGGGTGGAGGTTGGGGTGGCAACCTGCCAGGGCGTGGGGCTTGGAAACGGTGTGGGGGTGGCTTGCTGGGCGGCTTTGGTCAGGGCTTGTTCTGCATTTAGAGTGGGGGTTGTGGGTGAATCCGTGACAAGAGGCGTGATCTTTGGAGCAGGTGCAATCAGGTTGCAGCCAGCCAGCACTACGACCAAAGTAAACCAAAAAAACTGCCTGAAAACGCTTCTATTTCCCATCAAGCTTGATTCTAACACGCCAAACGCCGGGCAATATTTTGATTAATAGCAAGACCCTGACAATGCCTTAATTTATTTTTAAGCTGCAATTAACCTTCACCCATTACCATTGCAGGGTGAACAAAATAAAAATGATACTAAGAGGAGAATTTTGAATGCAAAGCGCTAAGAAAAGTATTTTGGTGGTCGTTTCGCTTCTGTTAGTGGCAATCCTGGTAGCCGCATGTGGCGGAAACAGCACACCTGGTGCTCCAGTTTCCGATCCCTCAGCAGACAACTCTACAGTAACTGTCTCTGGCTCCACGACAGTTCAACCACTGGCTGAAAAACTTGCCGAAGCCTTCATGACTGAAAACACCGGTGTGCGTATTGACGTGCAGGGTGGCGGTTCGAGCGTGGGCGTCAAAGCTGCTGGCGAAGGCACCTCTGATATTGGTATGGCCTCCCGCGAAGTCAAAGAGTCTGAATTGGCTGAATTCCCAAACCTGAAAATTTTTGTTATCGCCCGTGACGGCATCGCAATCGTTTCTCATCCTGACGTCAGTGTCAGCGATCTGACCGTGGAACAGGTGCGTGATATCTTCAGCGGCAAGATCACCAATTGGAAGGATCTTGACGGAGTGGATCAAAATATCTTCGTGGTCTCCCGTGAAGAAGGTTCAGGCACCCGCGGAGCTTTTGAGGAAATGGTCATGGGCAAGGATGCCTTGATCGCAGCCACTGCGATCCTGCAACCGTCCAACGGCTCCATCCGGACGACGGTTTCGACAACTCCTTTCTCTATCGGATACCTATCCTTCGGCTACCTGGATAATACGGTTAAATCGATCAGCGTTGGTGGCGTCGCTCCCACCGAGCCAAATGCGGCTGACGGATCTTACCCGATTGTGCGCCCACTCAACATGCTCACCAATGGCGAGCCAACTGGCGCTGTCAAGGCGTTCCTGGATTTCATTCTCAGTGACGCTGGTCAGAAGTTGGTCGTCGAAGACGGTTATATCTCAGTAAAGTAACGAGCAACTGACATAAGGACCATTTATAATATTCAGGCGTCCCGGCTTTATGCAGAAACGCCTGAATGAGAAAGCACTGGGAACGGAAAAACCTGATGTCGGCTCGAATGATTGCTGATAAGACCGTAAAGTACATCTTATTCGCGAGTGCAATAATTTCCATCCTCATCGTGCTCGCGATAGGTTTTTTTATTTTCCGTGAAAGCATCCAAGCTTGGTCGGAGCTTGGCATTAGCAAAATCCTTTTTGGAACCGTTTGGCGGCCTGGTCAGGATCAATATGGCATCCTGGCAATGATTGTTGGCTCCGTTTCGGTCACTTTCGGCGCAATTCTGCTGGGAGTGCCTTTGGCGCTTGGCTGCGCGATTTTTTTGGCTGAAATTGCTCCCACAGGCGTACAGGCTTTGGTTCGCCCTGCGGTGCAACTGCTCGCCGGCATTCCTTCCGTGGTTTATGGCTTGTTCGGCATGGTCATCCTGATACCCCTTGTCCGGAAGCTGAACGTTCCGGGCAACTCCGGTTATGGTTTGCTGGCAGCCTCAATCGTCCTGGCTGTCATGATCTTGCCCACCATCGCCAGTGTTGCAGAAGACGCGATCCGTTCCGTACCCGAAAATTATCGTCACGGCTCCCTGGCACTGGGTGCGACCAAGTGGCAAACCATCACCAAGGTCGTTTTGCCAGCTGGGAAATCCGGCATCATTGCCGGGATTATCCTAGGGGTGGGGCGGGCTCTGGGCGAAACCATGGCGATGATCATGGTCATCGGCAACTCGGTCATCATCCCCAAGCCGCTCACTTGCAACCCGCTTACCTTCTTCCTATCGCAAGCCCGCACGCTCACAGGCAACATCGCCGTGGAGATCAACTACGCCACGGGCATCCATGAGAGCGCCTTGTTTGCAACCGGTGTAGTCCTTTTCGCCTTGATCATTGTCGTCAATGCCAGCGCCCGCCGGATCATCCGCGGTCATAAGTTTGTTGAGAAAGTTAATTAGGAAGAGGCGAGATGGAAGACAGAACGTCCGAAATCGCCTTAATCCACAAGGCACAAGCGCAAAGCCTCAAGAAGGAACATCTCAGGCAAAGATTTTGGGTAGGGGTGATGTGGCTATTTGGCTTGATCACGGTTTCAATCCTCATCTTGGTTGTCGGCTATGTTCTTGTCCAAGGCGGAAAAACCGTCAACTGGAATTTCCTGACGACTGCGCCTAAAGGCGGTCTTTCAGGCGAAGGCGGAATCTCGACTACCATTGGCACCACCTTTTTCCTGGTCGGCTTGACGCTGATGATCGCTACGCCTCTTGGAGTTGGCGCGGCAGTTTTCTTGATCGAGTATGCCGGAGAGCAGAGCCTCAGCTCAAAATTCTTGCGTTCAGTCATCAGTGTTGCCAACTTTGCTGTGGAGACCCTGGCTGGCATCCCGTCCATCATTTTTGGCTTGTTTGGGTACGCGTTGTTTGTTTCCACGTTGAAATTTGGCTTCTCATTGCTCTCCGCCGCGTTAGCCGGGGCTTGCCTTGTGCTGCCAACCATCATTCGCACAACCGAAGAAGCCCTTTTGGCTGTGCCCGATGACTATCGTCGAGGCAGCCTGGCGCTTGGTGCCACCAAGTGGCAAACCCTCTATAAAATTGTGCTTCCGGCGGCTCTGCCGGGAATTATCACTGGTATTATTCTCAGCGTTGGGCGCGTCATCAGCGAGACAGCGATTTTTTATGTCACGCTTGGCGGTAGTTATCGACTGCCGACCTCCGTCATGGATGGTGGTCGAACGCTGGCTCTCCACCTTTACTATCTGGCCATGGACACACGTGCCTTCGACAAGGCGATGGGTACTGGCGCGGTTTTGGTGGTGATGATCATTCTGATCAACTTACTAATCGACCTTGTTTCACGAAAACTGACAGCGGGAGTTCGCAAAGTACGATGAACGATTCGAAACTTGAAACCATTGATTTCAGTCTTTTCTATGGCAATTTTCGTGCTCTGAAAGACATCACCATCCAGATTCCGGAAAATAAAGTGACGGCTCTAATCGGTCCTTCCGGCTGCGGAAAGAGCACCTTCTTGCGCAGTTTTAACCGTATGAATGATCTGATTGCTGGCGTTCGGACGGAAGGAAAGGTCCTACTTGATGGAGAAGATATCTTCAAAATGGACCCGGTTGCCCTTCGCCAAAACGTGGGGATGGTCTTCCAAAAGCCCAATCCCTTCCCCAAATCGATTTTTGAAAACATCGCTTATGGACCGCGCGTGACAGGATTGAAAGACCACCACAAGTTGGAAGAGATTGTTGAAAGAAGTTTACGTTCCGCGGCTTTGTGGGACGAAGTCAAGGACAACCTTGGTAAATCAGGACTTGATCTTTCAGGCGGGCAGCAGCAGCGACTGTGCATCGCGCGTGCCCTTGCTGTGGAACCGACCGTCATCCTGATGGACGAACCAGCCGCATCGTTGGATCCGATCGCGACGTTGAAAATTGAAGATCTTATCCATGAGTTGTCTGCTAATTACACCATTGTCATCGTTACCCACAACATGCAGCAGGCTGGACGTGTTTCGGACTTCACCGCATTTTTCTATACGGATGAAACCCGCACAGGTCAGTTAGTGGAATTCAGTGAGACAAAGAGACTTTTTACCAACCCACGTGATCGACGGACTGAGGACTACATCACCGGTCGTTTTGGTTAGGTCACCGTTCGATTATTGACCCATCATCAGTCTGTTTTAACCCCAACTGGCGCAGGCTGTGTCTCCACAGGGCAGCCTGGTAGCGTTTGGATTGAGCCACCAGTGAGGGTTTGGTAATGTTGTAACGTTCAAAATACTCCCCAGATACGTTCGCCAGCTCAGGGTCCGCGATGAGGCGATATACCGTGGATGCGCCTGAATGAACTGATGCACCCCAGGAAACAGGCAAAAACCGGATGACCTTCGTGCGGATCACACCGGGGTGGATGCAGTTGACTGTGATACCGAAATCTTTTAGCTGTTCTGAGAGTTCCCTTGTCCAGGGGATGATATCGAGTTTGGAGCGGCAATACGCCACCCAGCGCCAATAGAACAGATTTTTGACAGTCGCGTATATGTCAGACCAGACAAAACGGTGACCGATCGAACTGAGATTGATCACCCGCATCGGTGCGGATCTGATCAGCAGGGGTCGCAGAAGGTTGGTCAACAAAAAGGGGGACAGGTAATTCACCTGGTTGCACTCTTCAAAACCGTCAACTGTTGTAATGCGGCTTGAAGGGTAGAGCCCGGCATTATTGACCAGGACATCAATTTTGGGAATATCCGTCAGGATAACCTCCGCCATTTCTCTAACATCGGTTAGCCTAGAAAAATCTGCCTTCAAGGTTATCGCGCTTTGTTCGGCAAGACCTTCACCCAAAAAACCAAGAAGCGCTTCCAGTTTCTGGGGATTGCGCCCATGTAATATTAGATTAGCGCCAGCAGCCCAGGTCATGCGAGCCAATTCTTTACCGATGCCGTCCGTGGCACCGGTAATCAAAATCGTTTTATCCAACAACTCTAAGTTTTCTTCCACACAGCCTCTTTCCAACATTGGTTCTATCATAAACCCTGTATCTCGAAATTGCCTTCAGGGATTCTATGCTGAAACCTATCTCGTGGCCAATCGGTCTCATTTTTGGACAAGAAATTGCCAACAAGACTATAATCCTGCTTCAGAAGGAATGCCATCATGAGCCAATTCAAGAAAAACCCCTTTCGAGAGCTTCATCCGAATATCTGGGCGGTCAGCCTGACCAGCTTCCTGATGGACATCTCGAGTGAGATGGTCCTGAACATCCTTCCGCTGTTCCTTTCTTCCGTGTTGGGGGTGAAAACCAATATTATAGGTATCATCGAAGGCGTTGCTGAAGCCACTTCGAGCATCTTAAAGGTGTTTTCAGGCTGGCTTTCCGATAAACTTCGCAGCCGTAAGTGGCTGGCAGTTGCAGGTTATGGCATCTCCGCCCTGGCTAAACCCTTTTTCTACCTCGCCTCCACCTGGGAAGCAATCGGTGCAATTCGCTGGGCAGACCGGGTTGGCAAGGGTGTGCGCACTGCTCCTCGCGATGCGCTGGTGGCTGATAACGTTAAGCCTGAGCAGCGTGGTCTGGCCTTTGGGCTGCACCGCGCCGCCGATACAGCAGGGGCAATGCTGGGCATTCTGATTGCGGCATTTGTAGTCTGGAAGCTGCAGGCTGCCGGCTCCACCCTGCAAGAAAGCACCTTCCGCACCATCGTGCTGATCAGCATCATTCCGGCAATTTTGGCTGTGATTTCCCTGGCAGTGATGACCCGGGAAAAGAAACCAGAAGGCGTAGCCAATGCACCTAAGATCAGTTTCAAGGGACTTGGAAAAAACTTCTTGTTTTTCATGGTCATCGTAGGGATTTTCGACCTGGGTAACTCTTCGGATGCCTTCCTGGTGCTGCGTGCCCAGGAACGCGGCATGACCACCTTGCACATCCTGATCATGTTGGCGGTTTTTAACCTTGTCTATACCCTCGTCTCCACGCCTGCTGGGATGATCTCGGACAAAATTGGTCGGAAGAAACTGATCATCGGCGGCTGGACGATGTACGCGCTGATCTATCTTGGTTTTGCGCTGGCGCAAAACGTAACGCACATCTGGCTGCTTTACGTGGCTTATGGGCTCTATTACGGCATGGCTTACGGCACCGCAAAGGCGATGCTTTCGGACCTGGTTCCAGCAGATTTGCGTGGGACTGCCTTTGGCACTTACAACGCTGTGCTTGGCATTCTTGACTTCCCTGCCTCGCTTATTGCGGGTTTACTCTGGAGTGGCGCTGGTAGTTGGAAGGGTTTTGGGGCTTCCGCGCCTTTCTTCTTTGGTGCCATCCTGGCGACAATCGCTATCGTTTTGATGCTGCTCTGGAAGCCTTCAGCATCAAAGGCCACCTCTGTTGAGGGAACGGCTGCGGTTAATTAAGGAGTATATGATGCAGAAATTGAAAATTGGCGTCCTTGCATACCGCATGGACTTCTACACCAACCTTCGGATCATCCTGAATCAACTTCCCGAAGCTGAATACATCCCGGTGAAGGATATTTTCACATTCCGGCGCGCGTTGGCTCTCAAGCTGAACAGGGTGATTGGAAAACCACTTTTCCCTACCTTTGATCTGAACAACCAATTTGAGGATTTTGACCTCAACAAGGTCGATCTTTTTCATTTTTCAAATGGAATTAGCTACGGCAAAAAACCTTGGGTCTCGCATTTTGAGACGGTTTTACCGCGCTTCAGCGAATTACTGACCCAAGCAAAGGACGACTTGTGGCATGATCTGCAGCCTGGTCTCCTGACCTTGAAAGGACTCGACGCCCTGCGCAGCCCTTCCTGCAAACAAATTATCGCCTGGTCTGAGAATGCGGCTGACGTTCAAAAGAAGTTCTTGAGCGAAATCTCAAGTCAATACAGCGAGCCAATCCTGGCGAAGCTGAGTGTCCTGCATCCCGCACAAGAGGTCATGGTGGAGCGCGTCACTCCAAGAGTGTACGACCAGCAGCACCCGATCCGCTTTGTTCTTGTGGGCGCAGGATTCTTCCGCAAGGGTGGTCGTGAACTCTTAAAAGCTTTCCAAAAACTTGCCGAAGAAGAAGGCTTTCCAATCCGCCTGGTGGTTGTCAGCTCGCTGCGCCTCGAGCCTTATGCCGCTCATGAAACTGAAGAGGATGCCGAATGGGCGCGCAGGATAATTGCGGCGAAACCGCATTGGCTAAAACACTACGAAGAGCTCTCTAATGCTGAAGTGTTGGAGTTACTGAAGAATGCCGACGTGGGCTTACTCCCGACCTGGGCGGACACCTATGGGCTGTCTGTTCTGGAGGCTCAGGCTTCAGGTTGCCCCGTAATCAGCACAGATGTGCGCGCTCTGCCGGAAATCAATAACAATCGAGTCGGTTGGCTGATCAGGGTTCCCAAGGATGGGCTTGGTGAGGCGATTTATGCAACAGGCGAGGACCGTGAGAAGCTCAGCCAGATAATCCAGGATGGTTTGGAAAGCGTCATCAGGAACATCGTTGCAGATCCATCCGTGATTGCCGTGAAGGGACAAGCCGCCCTGGAGCGTATCCGGGCAGAACATGATCCACAAGCTTACGCGGAGAGGCTGCGCCAGATTTACCAGGCTGCCTTGGCTTGAAACCCTCACTTTACTAAGTTGGTCGGCGTTAACCTTACATTAAACTAAAAACGTTTGAGTCTCTCTCGTCGGGAGTGTATAATTAAGCAAATCAACAAAAGGAGCCATCATGATCGTCACAACTAAGAAACTATTTGAGCATGCCTATGGTAAGTATGCCATCGGTGCCTATAACGTCAACAACCTTGAGCAAATCGTCGGTTTGTTCCGCGGCAATCTTGACTCGCAGTCACCCTTTATCATCCAGATCAGCAAGGGTTCGCGCAGTTACACGAATAAGATTTTCCTTGAGGGTTTGATTCGTGGCGCTGATGAAGTTTATCCTGAGTCCATTTTCGCGGTTCACCTGGATCATGGCGATGAAGCTACCTGCTATGACTGCATCAACTCCGGTTTTTATAGCTCGGTCATGATCGATGCCAGCGGTTTTCCCTTTGATGAAAACATTGCCATTACCCGGCGTGTTGTTGAGGCTGCTCACGCCAAGGGCCTCGTTGTTGAAGCGGAACTCGGTATGCTCGGCGGCGTTGAAGAACATGTTTCTGTCAACGAATCTGAAGCCAAGCTGACCAACCCTGAGCAGGCACGCGAGTTCGTGGAACGCAGCGGCTGTGATTCCCTGGCGGTTGCCATCGGCACCAGCCACGGCGCCTTTAAATTCTCTGGCTCCCAGTCTTTACATTTTGATGTGCTGGCTCAAATCCAGGAGCGTTTGCCCGGCTTCCCGCTCGTGATGCACGGCTCCAGTTCCGTGCCGCAGGAAGAAGTGGCACGCATCAACGCTGCCGGTGGTAATCTTGCTGGCGCAAAAGGCGTGGATGCCACCCAGTTCCGCCGCGCAGCCGAACTAGGCGTTACCAAGATCAACATCGACACCGACGGTCGCTTGGTTTGGACGCGCGTTCATCGCGAATATTTCCTGCAGCACCCGGAAAAGTTTGATCTGCGTGACCCAGGCAAGGTCTTCATGGCTGAGTATGCGAAATTTATCGCAGCCAAGAATGAGTATCTCGGCAGTGCAGGCCAATTGCAGAGTGTCCGCGAGTTCCTCGGGGCATAGCCTACTTACGATAACTTTCTCGTAATTGAAGCAAAACTAAGCCCTGATGGAAGTCAGGGCTCAGTTCTTAAAGGTATAATTCTTTGACCCCGAATTAAGGAGTAACAATGACTGAAGATATCGCAACCAAGACAAATTTTATTCGTGAAATTATCGATGAACACAACCGCACAGGCAGATTTGGTGGCAGAGTTCATACACGCTTTCCACCCGAGCCCAATGGTTACCTGCACATCGGTCACGCCAAGGCTCTGTGCATTGACTTTGGCATGGCAGAAGACTACGGCGGTCTAACCAACCTGCGCTATGATGATACCAATCCGGTCAAAGAAGACGTGGAATACGTCGACGCCATCAAAGAAGACATCCACTGGTTGGGGTTCGACTGGGGCGACCGCGAATATTTCGCTTCGGATTACTTTGAGCCGCTCTACGATATGGCGCTGCAGCTGATTGAGAAGGGTTTGGCATATGTGGATGAGCTCAGCGCGGAAGAGATGCGTGAATATCGTGGAACCCTGACCGAACCCGGCAAAAACAGCCCCTGGCGGGACCGACCCATCGAGGAAACCCTCGACCTTTTCCATCGTATGCGGGCTGGTGAGTTCCCGGATGGCAGCAAGACGCTTCGGGCAAAGATCGATATGGCTTCGCCGAATATCAACATGCGTGACCCTGTCATGTACCGCATTTTGCACGCGACCCACCACCGAACCGGGGATGCCTGGTGCATCTATCCCATGTATGACTTCGCTCACGGGCAGTCCGACTCGCTTGAAGGCATTACGCACTCCATGTGCTCGCTGGAATACGAAAACCATCGTCCCCTTTATGATTGGTTCCTGGATCAGCTCGGGATCTTCCATCCGCAGCAGATCGAGTTCGCGCGTTTGAACCTGACTCACACTGTGATGAGCAAGCGCAAATTGCGCCGCCTGGTGGAAGAAGGATTTGTGGACGGCTGGACCGACCCGCGTATGCCCACGCTTTCCGCCATGCGCCGCCGGGGCTACCCGGCTACCGCGGTCCGTGAATTTATCGACACCGTTGGTGTGGCAAAGTCGGATAGTTTCGTCGAGGTTGAATTGCTCGAGCACATTGTGCGTGACCAGCTCAACCAGACTGCAAAAAGGCGAATGGCGGTGCTCAATCCGTTGAAAGTTGTGCTGACCAACTATCCTGAAGGTCTGGTGGAGTATTTTGAAGTACCTGACTTCCCGCAGAATCCCGAGGCTGGTGGGTCTCGACTGGTGCCGTTTGGGCGGGAACTCTGGATTGAACGGGATGACTTCGAGGAAGTGCCGCCACCCAAATATCACCGCCTCTCCCCAGGCAAGGAAGTGCGCTTGATGAATGCCTACTTTATCACTTGCACGGATGTGGTCAAGGATGAGGAAGGTCATCTCATCGAAATCCACTGCACCTATGACCCTGAAACCAAGGGCGGCAACGCTTTGGATGGTCGCAAGGTGAAGGGCACGATCCATTGGGTTTCAGCCGCGCATGCCATCGAGGCAGAGGTACGGATCTACGACCAGATGTTCCTCGATGATCACCCGGAAGATCTGCCGGAAGGCGAATCGTTCATTGATCACTTCAACCATGATTCGCTCCAGGTCACGAGGGGTTACCTTGAACCTGAATTGGCGAAAGCAAATATTGGCGAAGCGTTCCAGTTCGTGCGGGATGGCTACTTCGCGCTGGACAGCGTCCACACCCAGCCAGGAGATTTGGTGTTCAATCGCACCATAGGGTTGGTGGACAGCTGGGCAAAGGCGCAGAAAGCCTGAGCCTAGATCTCATCTTGGAATACGTCATCATGGCAATTGTCATGATGACGTATTTTTTGTGAGCCTGTTTCTGACATCCTGAACGAAACAAATGTACTTCTTTTGTCATCCTGAACGAAGTGACTGCTTGCGTCCCCTTGCGGGAAGGATCTTAGCAGTTAAAAGAAAGATCCTTCGCGTTGCTCAGGATGACAATCACGGCGATGAGATCGCCACGTCGCTCCGCTCCACGTGATGACGGCTTTTTTTGGTGGGTAGGCGTCACGAAGCATTTATGGCATACAAATTTGGCTAAAGCATACCCACTACAGACCAGTGATGCTTGCTGTAGGAGAGTTGGCTATCGAGTTGTAAAGGCGGACCCGGGTAATCTGACGCAATACTCTTCGATCACGAAGATCCACTGAACTAAGAGCGCCTATCGGTTGATCAGCGGCAAATTTACCGGGTATGAAAAGTCAATTCGGATGCCTCTGAGCGTTAAAAGCGTTTGATAGCCGCCCGGAAGGTAAACCTCAATCCAATACGCATAACTCTGATTGTCAACTGTATCCAGTGTAATTGTTGTATCTTCCATCACCCGGAAGCCAGCAGTTGAACCTTCGCTTGAGAGGACTGCCATTTCCCACGCGCCCGGTGTATCCATACCAACGACCGCAAGTGACGCCCGAAGGTTTCCAGGACTTTCGTCCTTGTAATAAACAACTACCTTAGTAATTTTTGCACCATGAGGTAAATTGACCGCAGCTTCATAATATGCCGGACTGCTGCTAGGATTGTAAAGGTATCCACCGCTACTAAAACTATATTCCAAAGCTGAAGTAAAGGGAACAAAGGCAGTAGGGTGGACCATGATGAATCCGGGGCCTCCAGGAACCGCCGCATTTGTTCCAGCACCTTGGAGGGTTTGACCT
Source organism: uncultured Anaerolineaceae bacterium (assembly GCA_964409045.1). GTDB lineage: Bacteria > Chloroflexota > Anaerolineae > Anaerolineales > Anaerolineaceae > Mesolinea. Next base: position 29,235 of record CAYPBU010000011.1, read on the forward strand.
TCGCGTGAGGCGGTTGTCCCCTCCCCAACACCCTCTTGAGCGATCACAGGTATTCCAACAGAAGTAGAGATCAACAAGATGGATAGGGCAAGTACTAAAAGCTTCAGGGTGTTTTTCATCACAAACTCCTTATTGACTGATACTGTTAATCGGTTTCGGTTTGGTAGGAGCAGAATAAAAGATTGTTTATTTGATAGCAACTTCAAGATTATACAAACTTTATAATTTGCATGATTGGTGACCAGTGCTCACCGAAATGGGAACAGAGCGATCGGAGAACAGGGCTTCCAAGATCCATTGCAACCTCAACAGACGCACTGTCTTCTCCCATCATCAAGCAAATGTTGCTACTCCAATCCCTCGACCTCTGGTAAAATATCCCATGCAAGGGCCTGTAGCTCAATGGCGGAGCAGGCGGCTCATAACCGCTTGGTTGAAGGTTCGAATCCTTCCGGGCCCATTTTTCAACCCCGAAAAGTTCAGTTTCATCTGATCACCACGATCACGATGGTAAAAAAACAACCCAGAATTCCTATAAATAATTCGTCGAACAGGTCAGGATAATAGCGTATACAAGGGCCTGCAGCTCAATGGCGGAGCAGGTGGCTCATAACCGCTAGGATGAAGGTTTACTGGGTAAGAAACCCAGCACAGGCGAATCCTTCCGGGCCCATTTTTCATCCCGAAAAGTTCAGTTTCGTCTGATCATCACGATCACGAAGGTAAAATAATCTACCAAGAATTCCTATAAATAATCCGTCGAACAGGTCAGGATAATAGCGCATACAAGGGCTTGTAGCTCAATGGAGGAGCAGGTGGCTCATAACCGCTTGGTTACAGGTTTACTGGGGAAGAAACCCAGCACAGGCGAATCCTTCCTGGCCCATTTTTCATCTCGAATTATTGGAAAAGGCAAAGTCCTAACTTTCCCTACAAAAATTAACAATCAAAAAACCTGGAAAGTGCTTGTGTGGTTGGCCATTGAATCCATCCTTTTCTGTGTAAGGATGCGGTTGAAAATCTCACATCAACTTGATATATTCAGGGTAAGCAATAAAAAATTTTGCGTTCTTACGCTATTAATGGAGTGAACATGATCAAACAAGCAGTCTTTGCAGGTGGTTGTTTTTGGGGTATGGAAGCCAAGTTTAAGCACATACAGGGTGTTGTCAACACGATGGTTGGCTATACTGGCGGGCATACAGAAAACCCAAACTACCGGGATGTTTGCAGAGATCTGACCGGGCACGCCGAAGCGATCCAGGTTGAGTATGACACCGATGTAATCTCCTACAAGGACCTGCTCGAAGCGTTCTTCACCTTTCACGATCCCACCTTATGCGAGTCCAACAGCCGCAGTTTTGCCACGCAATATCGTTCAGCAATATTTGTTGCTGATGATGAAGAACGCGAAACGGCTGAACAGGTAATTGCCTTCCTGAACAACTCGGGTGAGTACGAATGTAAGATTGTCACCGAGGTCTGTGAGGCAGACGTTTTTTACCCCGCAGAGGATTATCACCAGGATTACTATGAAAAGCACCAGGTAATTCTGACTGACGAATGCGGTTGCTAAGACTTGCCATCGAGGGGGAATTAACAGTTATAATTTTAGTATGACAAATGAAAATGAATTATCAAACGATCTGAAAGAAAAACGGGTCGCAATACTCATTGATGGCGACAACGCCCAATCTGCTCTGATGGAGCAAATTGTGGTTGAGGCGGGTCGTTTTGGTAATGCGACTATCCGACGCATTTATGGGGACTGGACCCTTTCCAGTATGAAATCCTGGAAGGATACGCTTAATTCCTTTGCCTTCCAACCTTTTCAGCAATTTGCTTACTCTGTTGGCAAGAACTCGACTGACTCTGCCATGATCATTGACGCAATGGACATCCTGCATACCAACCTGGTGGATGGGTTTTGCCTGGTTTCCAGCGACAGTGATTACACCCGTCTTGCCACCCGCATCCGCGAAAGCGGTAAGTTGGTGGTCGGGATCGGCAAACAAATGACCCCACGCGCGTTCGTCTCAGCCTGTGATGTGTTTATCTACACGGAAAACCTGGTTGAGCGTGAACGCGAAAAGAAGAAGCTTGCCGCCCGTCAGCAAAATTCAGCCAAGCTTTCTGAAGCTGAAGCCAAGCTGATCGACAACATCAACCAGGCGATCGAAATGGTGGGCACAGATGACGACGGTTGGTGCAAGCTCTCGGAAGTGGGCACAGCTCTGCGCCGCATCGACCCCGGTTTTGATCCTCGCACCTATGGAGCTAAGCAACTGGCAACTTTAGTGCGTGCCAGGAAAGTTTACTTTGACATCAAAAAGCCTACCGGAAAATCGATCATCTTGATCCGGTCCAAAGAAGAAGATTAGCAAAAAGCCACCGAGAGGTGGCTTTCTCTTTTGAATGTACTCGAACTGTGAAGGATTGATACTAAAAATCTCAAACCAAGTCAGCCAAAGGCTATAATATCCTGACCAAAAGAAAGGAAACAGAATGCTCCCGGAAAAAGAAATCACCACACCTGTCGACCTTTGTTTGCCAAATGGGAGGCTGAACCCAATGGCTGTTGGTTGGTCGCGCCAACCCCTGCAGCATTGCGCGCTTTTTGGGCACCCGCTGCGCAAGAAGCGTTGGAACTATTGGTGCATCACCAGTCCCACACACCTCTTCTCAGTGACGTTGAGCGATGTGGATTATGCTGGGTTGCCCTTCGTGTATTTCCTGGAATTTGCGACAGGTGAATTCATCGAGAAAACCATCATCACCCCGCTGGGCAAAGACATAGTGCTCGGTGACAAGGTGCCTGACGATGCAAGCTATTTGGGTAAAGGGTGTGAAATTAGCATGCGCCAGGTAGCTGGCAAAGTGCAAATAAGCGTGGAATTGGCTGATTTTGGAGGCAAGCATTTGAAGGCTGGTTTCCAAATCGAAGAGCCTGAAAATCATGAAAGTTTGAACGTCGTGGTGCCCTGGAGCGAGCGGCTGTTCCAGTTTACTGCCAAGAACAATACTTTACCTGCTAAGGGCAAGGTGGTTCTGGATGGCAGGGAAGCCGCCTTTCATGCAGAGAACAGTTTCGCGACTTTGGATTTTGGGCGTGGAATTTGGCCATACAAAGGCTTCTGGAATTGGGCAAGCTTTTCCACCCGTCTTTCGGATGGGCGTACGCTTGGAACCAACTTTGGCGCAGGCTGGACGGACCACACCGGTTCCACGGAAAACGCCTTGTGTGTTGACGGACGCCTGATCAAGCTGAGCGAAGATGTTGTGTTTACATATTCAACGCAGAATTTCAAAGCACCTTGGAAACTGCAAACCGCCGAAACCAAGCGGGTGGACCTGACCTTTACCCCATTCTTTGAACGCATCGCCAAAACCGACATGGCAATCATCCGGTCTGAAGTACATCAGATGATCGGGTATTTCGACGGGACAGTTGAGGGAGAAGGCGGGGAGATAATCCAGGTTAGCCGGGCTGTTGGCTGGGCGGAAGATCACCACTCCCGCTGGTAATGAAAACAAAAAAACCGCCAAAAGGCGGTTTTTTTATCAGGCGGGGAGGCAGGGGTTCGAACCCTGGGTCGAATTTTACTCCGACAACCACTTAGCAGGCGGCCCCGATCGTCCACTCCGGCACCTCCCCAAATCTTAGGTTGTTAAGCCTGGCGGAGGAAGTGGGATTCGAACCCACGATAGGTTTCCCTATACCTGTTTTCAAGACAGGCGCCTTGAGCCGCTCGGCCATCCCTCCAAAGAAAAAACATTCTAACACGAAAGAGGTCTGAATTCAAGCAATTTTGAGCCACTATTGCGGCGGTCTTTCAGAATCGGAAAATACCGCTCACTCTTTGGGGCTGGTCACTCGGCTTGGGCTGTTAAACCGATAAGAAAGCCGCCCGAAGTGGAGGATGTCACCATGGTGAATTTCTGCGCCCTTGGTGTCCACCGCCTTAAAATTGACGTAAGTACCGGCAGTGGTGTGAAAGTCAGTCAAACGTGTACGACCGTCAGGAAAGGCGTGAATTTCAGCGTGCAGCGGCTCCAGCGCTTCGTCATTGAGGACCAAATATGCCAGTTGGGGATCTTTTCCGATGAGGGTGACTTCTTTGATGAGTAAGAGGGGCTTCTCAGCGCAGGGGGTGTTGTCGCGGTCGAGTTTGATCAGGCTGCCAAAGGTCTTCACCGGTACATAGCTCTCCGGTTCGATTTTTGCGACGGGTGGTAAAGGTTCGGTTGTGGCAGGTTTGGCTGTCTTTTTCTTCAACCTGGTCGGAAGAATAATCACCGCCAACAGCCCAAGCGCTGCCAATCCAAGCCCTATCCAAAGCCATGGGTTGCTCATCAACGGCTTTGGTTGGTCGGCGGTTGGATCTGACCAGGTCAACGCAATGGTTTTCATCTCGCTGCGTGTTTCAAAGCCGAGAGCGTCTTCAATTGTGAGCTGAAGGCTGAGCTTAGCCTGATCCCGATATTGGCTGAGGTCGAGCACAAAGTCTCCAAAGGGAGCCGTATCGCGTTGTTGAACCAGGTTGCCATTCGCATATAAACTGGTGCTCAGGACTTCACGCGGGAAGCCATCCGGGAATTCGATGGCTGCCTGTACTGCCAATTCAGCAGGCTCGATGACCTGATCACCACGGATGGTCACATTCAGCTGTTCGGGTAAATTGCTAAATGTCAGGTGCGTGGGCAGGACTTCCAGGGCAACATCGCTTACAGCAGAAGTCAAAACGGTTTCATCGGGGGGTGTCAGGCGCAGGCTGATCTTTTGGGTGCTACCGGAGCGTATTTCGGATTGCCAGGTGACGGCATAGCGATAACCCTGCCCCTTGAAGTAATCACGTGGATTGGGGGGTATCTGGCTGCCGCTCAGAATAGTCAGACTGCCGCCCCAGGTCTGGCAGGTCGTCTGCAGGTCGGTCTCGTAAGCCGACCCAATCACAACCGGCGCCGCAGTCATCCAAACATGCACGGGAATACCGGCTTCGCCAGCCTGTTGGATCAGGGCTGTCAGCGCAGGAATCTCGGCCGGTTCGATGTAGGGGGTCATGTAAACCAGCACGGTTTCCTTGTCGATGGGGCTGCTGGTGAGCAGCCTGACAGCATCGATGAAGCTTTGGAGTGATCCGTTCATCTGCCGTTGGTTTTCCTTGTAGCTTTCCAACACCTTTTTCCATTCGGTATAATTTTCGAGTTGATCGTAATGAAAGTCTGGATTAACGAACAGGCTATAGACGTCACCAGTGACCGGCGTGAGATCAGAGCCAAGCTCACGCATGGCGGTCAGCATGCGGTCGTAATTGCTGTATCCACTGGGGTAAGTCAGCACCAGGGTGCGTTCTGGGTTGATCACCAAGCCGAAGTGCACGCCAACGTACTCACTCGTGAGCGAATCGACGCTGAGGGGTTGATCGTTCTCAATCACACTCACCTGGCTGGCTGAAAGGGAGGTGTTTTCTGCCAAACCACCATGTATCTTAAAACTCAGGGTGAGTTTTGGGAATTCGCGAGTTTCCAGATCTTCAATTACTACCCTTGGGGTGGACTCTTGCCCGTTGGCAAGTAGAACTGGTCCGATCAGAATGGAGCTAATCAGGCACAAGGTCAAGAAAATTGTCCCCAGTAGTTTTCGGTTCATTCTTATCGCAGTTTTACTAATAACCAAAGTTGATATGATAGTCAATACAGAAAGCGCTAAAGGCGTCTAATATGCTGATTTTACCTGACTATAGCAAACCAGTTGTGAAGATTTAGTTTAGATCAATCCAAATTGCACAAAAGCATTGAAAATGCCATCATCCGACACATCGCTTGTCACATAATCGGCGACAGCTTTGACCGCATTAGCGGCATTTCCCATTGCGATACCAGTTTGGCAGTACTGCAGCATTTCAAGGTCGTTATACGAATCTCCGAATGCATATGTGTCCTGGCGGTCAAGCCCAAGCTTTTCGAGCAGAACCGCAATAGCTGAGGCTTTATCTACATGTTTCTGGGTGAAATCGCCAAAGCCAAGCCCTTTTCCGAAGATATTCCAGAGTCCGATGCGGAAATAATCGCCAAATAAGGCTTCCAGTTCAGCTTTTTGGATATCAGATCTCACGACAAAACTGACCTTGTTTACATCGAGGTGATATTGCTGGTGATCAAAAACCAAACCATGAAATGCTTTTTGCAGATTTTCAGCTGCAATTTTCTCAGAGACGCCAAAAGAGCAGGCGGTTTCTGTTAGGAAATAGCGATTTCCGTAAAGCCCACTGTTGCTTTCTTCGTAAAACCCTATTTTTCTGTCTTCAAGATATTGATAGAGCCGACTGATTTGCGCTTCAGGGATGGTGCTTTCAAAAATTATCTCGCCTCCAAATTCAGCATAAGCGCCATCGCCGGCGATCATGCCGTTGAACCCAAGGTCGAGCAGCCAGGAGTAGATGGCAGGCTTGCTACGCCCGGAAGCGATCAGCAGTTTGTGGCCTCGTGCCTGGGCGAGATGAATGGCTTCACAGGTGGAGTGAGATATTTGCTGCGTATAGTCGATTAACGTGCCGTCAATATCGAGGAAAATGATCTTTTCTGTGCTCATGTATTATCCTTCAGGCGTCGATGATAACACAGTCAAGCTGAACAAGGCATAACCGACTGGAAAAAAGCCTGATAAAAAATGCTTTTTACTTTTTCTCGCGCGAGAGCAAATAGTAGGGCAGTGCTACTCCCCAGATCCCGCCCACCAGGTTTCCGAGGCTGCTTAGAAGAATATTGTAGAAATATCCGCCCAGACTCAGCCCTTCTTTGATTGGACCAAGCATGGCGGAGGTCAGCAGGGTCATATTGGCAACGCTGTGCTCAAAGCCTGCAGTAATGAAGATGAGAAGGCACCAGAAGATCATGATCAGCTTGGCGGTCTCTGACTTGAGGCGGTAGGTGCACCAGGATGCCAGGCAAACCAGGATGTTACAAAGCACGGCTCGTGTGATCAGTGGTATTACTGGCAGGCTCATTTTGACTTGCGCGGAATGTGCGATGTATTCTCCCACCGCACCGTCAGTTAGGCCTGTCGCGGCAAATAATACTGCCAGCAGGATCGCTCCGAGCCAGTTGCCGAGCATACACATCCCGAGCACTTTCAGGCCTTCCCTGAGCGAAAGACGACCCGAGAGGACACCGCTGCCTATCACGAAGTGATTTCCCGTGAAGAGTTCTGAACCCGCAAAAACGACCAGGCTCAAGCCTCCCGCAAAAGTCAACCCGGAAGCCAGCCGGCTGAGCCCGGAACTTGCGGTCAGAGCTGCCGCAGTGCTGCTGAGGATCACGCCAAAACCAATAAACGCGCCTCCCAGGACTGACGCTAGCAGGTAAGCCCAGGGTCTTGATCGTAAAAAATCTGTTTTCTTGCGTGCTGCAGTTGCGACAGTCTCAAACTCTTCAGAATACATAAATCACCTCGCTCGGTAGTTTGTTTATTTTACTCCGTGCGAGGTGAAAAAGGATGGAATTTTTCTGTCAGGGTGTGTCGTGTGTGAAAAGCACGTCGGCAAAAGCTGTATCTTTTTCCATAACGTGTTTGGCGTACGAGCAGGTGGGATATATCTTAACTTCTTGCTCACGCGCAGTGTCCGCCAGGATGTTGACGAGGTTGCGCGCGATGTTAAAGCCACGAAATTCCGGATCCACCCAGGTGTGATTAGCATTCCAGTAGTCTTCGCTTACGGCGTAAACAATCTCGCCGACTTCCTGACCCTCATCCGTCGTGGCAACGATGCGTTTTGCATCTGGTTCGTAGGCGTAGTGAATCTCTGTCATGTTTCCTCCAGTTTTTCTTTAGTGTAACCTGACTGGCAGGCAAAACATAGTTTCAGCTTGTGCAAGAGGTGGTTGAGTTTGTACGGATGGTTGCAATGGTGCGTTTACAGTTGTAAACTATGAACTGAAAGTAAGAAAGGAACCAATTATGTCTGAAAACCTCAACATCAGTGACGCGGAATGGGAAGTGATGCGGGTTGTTTGGGCAAGCGGTGAATCCACCAGCCAGGATGTAACCCGGGTTCTAAACGGAAAACGCGGTTGGAGCCAGTCGACAGTAAAAACCCTGATCGGCAGGTTGATCAGCAAGGGCTACCTGCGAGCGCGAAAAGACGTGCGTCGTTTCGTTTATACGACACATTTGGAAGAACCGGAAAGCCTGAAACTAGAGGTGGATTCCTTGCTCGAGCGGATTTGCAGCCGAAAGATACCCAATTTGCTGGCTTACCTGGTCGAAAAAACCCCAATGATTGCCGAAGACCGCGCGATGCTTGCGCAAGTCCTGCAAAACAAGCAAATCGTAGCCGAAGTGCCCTGCGATTGTTTTCCCGGGCAGTGCACCTGCCACCTGCACGCCAGCGGCACAATCCTTTCGACCCTTTCGGACGAGGAGATAGAAAATGAAGACTAAGACCTTACCAATTGAAGGAATGACTTGTGCGGCTTGTTCAGCTGCTGTAGAACGTGCAGTGCGAAAACTGCCGGGTGTGAATGAGGCAAATGTCAACCTAACGGCAGAGAACCTGCACCTGAGCTACGACGAGTCTCAGGTCACGTTGGAAAACGTGGTCAAAGCGGTGGATGACGCCGGCTACAAGGCTGTGATACCCTCCCAACACGCGCAACTCGACGTGCAGGGGATGACCTGTGCGGCGTGTTCAGCGACAATTGAACGCGTGGTGGGCAAACTGCCAGGAGTGCAAAACGCGAACGTCAACCTGACCGCAGAAACGCTCACGCTGGACTATGACCCGGCTGAAATCAGCCTTCAGCAAGTGGTTGGGGCAGTGGCGGAGGCTGGCTACCAGGCAATATTGCCGGTTGAAACAACAATTGAAGATGAACTTCAGCGGAAAAAGGCACACAAAGCCAAACGCTTGCAGAACCTAAAGCTGCGCTTTATCATCAGCGCCATTTTGACCGTGCCATTACTTTTTCTCTCGATGGGACCAATGCTTGGGCTGAAGTTGCCCGCTTTTTTTGACCCATCTGTCAATCCACTTAACAACGCGCTGGCGCAGCTGCTGCTGACCACGCCCGTAGTGATCATGGGTTGGTCCTACTATGTCAACGGCTTACGCAACCTGGTGAAGCTCCATCCAAACATGGACTCCCTGATTGCCATCGGCACCGGCTCAGCCTACCTTTACAGTTTGTACGCGCTGTGGAAACTTACCGGCGGTCATGCCCATTTTGCGCACTCGCTGTACTTTGAGTCGGCGGCAGTCGTGTTGACCCTCATTACTTTGGGTAAGTTTATGGAAGCGCGTGCCACTGGCAAGACTTCCGAGGCAATTCAGAAGCTGATGGCGCTTTCTCCCAAAAAAGCCCGCGTTTTACGCAACGGACGGGAAGTCGAGCTCGAGGCCAGCCAGGTTCTGGTGGGGGATGAGGTGGTGGTGCGCCCGGGTGAAAGCTTCCCGGTGGATGGTGTCCTCCTGAATGGAGCGACCAGCGTGGATGAATCCATGCTGACCGGGGAAAGCCTGCCGGTCGAGAAAACCGTCGGAGACAACGTCATTGGTGCTTCCATGAACATCAATGGGGCTGTCCAGTTCAGGGCAACCAGGGTTGGAAAGGATACTGCGCTGGCGCAGATCATCCGCCTGGTTGAAGATGCCCAGGGCTCGAAAGCACCCATTGCCAAACTGGCGGATAAGATTTCGGGCATTTTTGTTCCGATCGTGATCGTTTTGGGGGTGCTGGCTGCTTTGGGGTGGGTGCTGATCGGCAAAGAAAGCGTGGAATTTGGGTTAACCATCTTTGTGGCGGTGATGGTCATCGCTTGTCCGTGCGCGCTCGGGCTTGCCACGCCAACAGCTCTGACAGTTGGCATGGGCAAGGGGGCAGAGCACGGTGTGTTGATCAAAAACGGCGATGCGCTTGAAAACGCCCAACAGGTGGACATGATCCTGCTGGATAAGACTGGAACCATCACTGAAGGTAGGCCAGCAGTGACGGATATTTTGCCGTTGGCAGGGCAGCGCGAACAGGACTTGCTCGCTTTGGCTGGCGCGGCTGAGAAGGGCTCTGAGCACCCGTTGGGCAAAGCAATCTTGCGGGCTGCCGAAATAAGAGCATTGTCCCTGCCAGTTGTGAGCAGTTTCAAGGCTTTACCCGGAATGGGAGTATTGGTCGACTTCGAAAGTAAAAAACTGCGCATAGGCAATCAAAAAATGATCGAGGCGTTCCTGACCCTGGGTGAGGATGCTCAAAAGCTGGCGCAGGATTTGGCGAATGACGGAAAGACACCGATGTTTGTGGTGCTCGAGGATGCGCTCTTGGGCATTATCGCGGTTGCGGATACCGTTAAACCTGACAGCAACGATGCGATAAAACAGCTTCACAAAATGGGTATCAAAGTCGCGATGGTGACGGGCGATAACCGCCGCACTGCAGAGGCAATTGGACGGATGATGGGCGTGGACCAGGTCTTTAGCGAGGTGTTGCCTGATCAGAAAGCGGATATTGTCAACCAGCTCAAATCAGAAGGTCGCTTCGTTGCAATGGTCGGGGACGGCATCAACGACGCGCCAGCTTTGGCAACGGCAGATGTGGGGATTGCAATTGGCACAGGTACAGATGTGGCAATCGCCTCTGCGGATATCGTACTGATGCGTTCGACATTGATGGACGTGCCGGTGGCGATTGACCTGAGCAAGAAGACCCTGCGAAACATCAAACAGAACTTGTTCTGGGCGTTTGCTTATAACGTGATCGGCATCCCGATCGCGATGGGTGTTTTGCACCTGTTTGGCGGTCCGCTGCTGAACCCTATGATTGCTGGGGCAGCGATGAGCCTGAGCTCAGTCTCCGTTGTCACAAATGCCCTTAGGCTCAGGAGCTACCGCTTCAAGAAAGGGTGATTGTTTTTTAGCAGAGCAAATCTTTTGACATTACGACAATTTCACCATGTCGGGCTATCTCCACGAAACCCGCTTTTTCAAATAGACGCAAAGGACCGTTGAAGTCGTAAGGCTCACGGTCCTTTTGGACTCGGGGGTATCCCTCAACTGCAGCATAACCTTGTAATTTCGCGTCTTCAAGGATGCGTTCCAACAGGGCACGGGATAGCCCTTGCCCGCGGTAACCCGGAGCGATCGCGAAACAAAGAACAGAAACGGTTTTTCCTGAAGACACCTGGCGGGCAATTTCTGGGATCCAATTTGGATAGCTATCCCTGTCCCCAGCATTGCACCAACCGACGGGGATATCATCATCGAATGCCAGATAACCGTGGATTCTTCCTGCAATCAGAAGGTTGATGGCATACCGGCGAAGCGTACCTTTTACGTCGTCCCCTAACTCGCTCACCATCTGAGTTTCACTGGCAGCGTCCATGCTGGGTGAGGTGCAGTAGCAGGGTCCGCAAGGACTGTCGTCCGAAAATGCCCGGTTATCAAAGAAGTCAAGATAACTTGGGATCAAATCGGGGGACAAAGGTTTGATTTCGATACTCATGTGATGTGTTTCCTTCCTGGCGTGTTCCTGTTAACTGTATCGATGTACGATGCGTTTCAGACTCTTCTCATTGCCTCGCGCTTTTTATCATCAGGCATCTTTTCAATGGCATATCGCAGCGCTGTTCTTGGCATGTTCGACCTGTGATCAAGGACGTAGTTGAAAACTTCTTCCTCGTATGCCTCCGCGAGCGATTTGAGCATCCAGCCGTAACCCTTCTGGACCATATCGTCCGGGTCCAGCAGCAGGATATCTGCAATCTCAAAGATCTCCTTCTTAAAAAGCCCTTTTCTAGCCGGAATGATGAAAGACACTGCAGAAGCACGCTTGACCCACCTGTTTTCCGAATGGCTCCAGTGCTACAGGTTTTCTGCAAAGCTTGGATATTGAGTGAGGAAGGATCCGATCGAGTGGTTGCATAAGCTGTCGCAGGAAGCCCAGTTGCTGACGTATTTGTTAACCCACTTTTCGAATATGGTGAAATCCTCGGGCGAGTATTGCTTGCGGATGGCATACGCCCAGTTGCATGAGATGAAGGACTCCTCCATCATGCCCGATTTCCAAAGTTCCTCGCACAAAGCAAAGACCTCACTCTTTGGCATTTCCTTGACCAGCTTGAAAGTTTGATTTCCGATCTGTGTCACGGTTGCGGTCTTGACGCCATAAAGCTGGATCTCTTCCTTGAAGTATCTCTTACCTCCCTCTTTTATCTTTTCGTCCGCGTTTTCAGAGAGATGTTTTCTTAACGATTCAATCACGCCTGGCATTATTGGTCCTCCTGGGGAGCTTGGGAAAATTTGCTCAGTGGATCTACGCGTTTTAGTGTAATCCTTCTTGGCGTTAATTGTGATGAAGAAGACTTTTATTCTTTACGGATATCAGGGCAAAACCAACGCCAAGCATCGCGATGACAACATTGACAGAAAGCATGGCGGGCATACCGCTGAGTTCCAGCATCCACCCTCCACTCAGGCTGCCCAACACCGTTCCTACGGTCATCATACTGGTCATATAAGCCTGACCGCTTGCTTGATCCTCTTTGGGGATGGCCTCGGATGTGTAATAGACAGAGGCAGACGCGAAAATCGCGAAGCTCAACATTTGGGCTATCTGAATCAAATAGATCATTGAAACGCTGCCCGACAACGCATACATCAAGGCTTTGAGCGCAAAGCCTGCCGCCGCGATAAGCATCAGGGTTTTTGGACGAAAATGCTTGAGCAGTCTCGAAAAACCAAACAACACTGGCACTTCCACGACTGCCTGGATAGCCAGCGCGATTCCGAGCTGACTGCTGTTTCCTCCAACTGATTGAATGATCTGCAAAAGATACGTGTTCAAAATATTGTGCGCTGTGA